>WQTM01000224.1 GCA_009786315.1 Pseudomonadota bacterium
TGGGGGGGGAGGGCAGGGTGGGGGGGTGTTCAATTTGGCCGCAGGGGAGGAGTGTTTCGGCGCCTGTTTGGGTATTGAGGCAGAAGAGGCGTACGCCCTCAAAATTGGGGTAACCATAATAGAAATTTCCTTCTGTGACCGGCAAGGCCAGCAACTTCAAGGAGTCGTCATAAGCGAAGCCCAAGTGGGTTTGAGCGGCTTCGCTGGAGCTGCCATATCCCAGTGGATGTTTGGCGACGAGTCTGAGAGCTTCGGGTTTTGAGATATCGAACAGTTGCACTTGGATGCCCTGGGTGAAGCCCGTATTTTCATCCGCGTCATAGCCGACTGTCAGCAGGTGCGTATCGCCCAGGGGGTGCATATAGCTAGAGAACCCCGGTATTTTAAGTTCTCCCAGGACATGGGGGTGTTGGGGGTCCGTCAAGTCAATGGCGAAGAGGGGGTCTGTTTGCCTAAAGGTTACAACATAGGCGCGGTTACCGACGAAGCGTACGGAGCGGATGTGTTCATTGAGGGCGAGGCCGGCGAGTTGGCCATGCAGTTTCAAGGAGGTATTTTCCTGTTTAAGGATGCTGAGGATATTTTCTTGTGGGGAGGAGGCAGTCCACCAGGAGGGGGTGGTGGTGGTAGCGATGCGCAAGAAGGTTTCGTCCTCATCCATGGAGAAGGCGTTGAGCACGCTGCCTTTGACGATACCGCTGGCGACATAAGTGGGGGGTCCGTTTTGGAAGGTAAATTTATGGACAACGGAGACTTGGTGTTGGTCGTCCCAATTTTGGAACCAGGGGGTATTGGGGGCGTGCCAGTGGGGGACAGCGATATAGGCGTTGTTTTTGGAGACGAAGATTTCGCCGGAATTGCTGAGGATGGTAGCGGTTTCGAGGGGGGTATTTTGGGACAAGTCCATTTGGGCGACGGTGAGTTGTGCGACACCATCCGGCCTGGGGTTAATGAAGACGTTGTTGCAGGAGCGTGAGGCAGCGGGCTGGTTTTGCGAGCTGTCTTCCACGCGGAGGCCGAACGTGCCCATAGGGAGTTTAAGGAGGTTTGCATAAGCCCTATTGAGTGCGCGGACATAATCCGCGCGAAGCGCTCTTTCAGAAACCAGGTTATGGTTGTTACAGGGGCTGGGATACCAATCCTCCAAATTCCAAAGGGGGCTTGGCGAGGAGAGGACGAGGATGGCGTTGTTGTTGACGGAGCGGGCGGTTTCGAAGCGGGCATGGAGGCGGAGTTTGCGAAGCTCCACGGGGGGCTTGTCCAAGTGGCTAACGTCGAAGAGGGTGAGGAGGGTGGTGCTAAAGAAAGGGGGAGAGGGGTCCAAAAGTGCGTCGTCTGGGGAATAAGCCTCTACCCATTTGTTTTCAACCGCATAAGGGTTGTTGTCGACGAAGGAGATGACGAGGAGTTTGTTGTCGATTTTCAGCAGGTGTTTGGCTTGGCCTTCAATGGGGACGGGGGGGAGTGCTTTGGCCTCTTCTGGGGGCCAGGACTTGAAAATATGCAAGGCGTTGCCCTTGGCGACATAAATGTGCTGTCCGTCATGGTCGGTTTTGACAATATCCGCCTCGTCCACGGCAGCGATTTGGTTGTTGGTGGTGGAGGCTTGGGCGGTGGAGTTGGTTTCAGCGGTTGAGGTATCGCTGGTGGTGGACATTGGGACGCCGACGTTTGTTTCCATATAGGAATACTGGCAGATTTTCGAGTTTGCCGTACGCAGTTGTGCGAGCACCTGCTCCAGGCGCCAGGCATAGGCTTCTTGGATATGGAAGAAAGCCGCGTCGCGTGCTTGGGTTTCGAGCTCCGCGCAAGAGGAGACGGGTTTGAGTGCTGCGGAAACCGGCGGTTGGAAGCGTGGAAAGTTTTCTTTAGGGAAAGGCTCTCTTTTGCAGGAAGCCGACAATACACCCGCGGACAGGACGGAACAACAAAACAAGAAAGAGGCTTTTCGTAGCATGCAACAGCTTTCCAGGAATGTGGTCCCCCCGAAGGGGGACGTTGGAGGGACGGCGGCTAAGGTTTTTTAGCTGGAGTCATATTGGCCTCAGGTGCTTGTGGTGCGGCCAAAACTTCCAGCAACTCAATTTCGAATTGCAAGGGGGCATTAGGGGGGATGGAAGGGGGTGCGCCGCGTTCGCCATAAGCGATGGGGGCGGGGCAGACGATTTTGGCTTTTCCTCCCACTTTCATTTTGGGCAAAGCTTCCTGCCAGCAGGGGACAGTACCACTCAGGGGCATGGTGAAGGGGGTATTGCGCTCATAGCTGCTGTCAAAGACAGTATTGTCCATGAGTTTTCCTCGGTAGTGGACTTTGACTTGGCTGGTGGCCAGGGGGCTTTCGCCTTTGCCTTCGGAGAGGGGGATATAGATGAGGCCGGACTCTGTTTTTTGAGCGGAGGGTTCTTTGGCGGCTTTTTCCAGGAAGGCGGGGGCTTTTGCGGCCTGTTCCACGCCTTTGGCTTGGAATTCAGTTTCTTTTTTGAGTTGCTCTTTTTGGTGGCGCTCTTGGGCCTGTTGCATTTTCAAAGTGGAGAAGGCCTGCATTTGCTCCCTATAGGACTCCAGGGCGTATTTGGGTTTTTTCTTAGCGAGGGCGTCGCCGAGTCCCTTTTGGATGTCGGTAATTTCAGCTGGGCTAAAGTCCTTCACCAAAGCTTCGCCCAGCTGGGAGCCGATGATATAGCAGACGATTTTTTTTTCTGCTTCCGAGAGGGGTTTGGCGGGGGCCGTTGGGGGGGGTACTCCCTTGGGTTGGGCGAAGGCCACGAAGGAAGCGAGGGTAAGCAGCAAGCCAAAGAGACGACGAAGAGATATTGGATTCATTGTTTTAGGTAGGGTTGAGAAAAGTTAAGCGCGATAAATGTCCATGACTTCTTTTAACAGGGAGAGGGCTTCTTGTTTGGGACGTTGGAAAGCATTGCGGCCCATAATGGAGCCCATGCTGCCACCTTTGGCCATTTGACGGACTTCGTCAAGCAAAGCTTGAGTGTCCTTGGCCTCGCCGCCGGAGAAGATGACGATGCGTTTGCCGTTGAACGCGCTTTGGACGACATGGCGTACGCATTCGACGAGGTTGCCTTTGGGAACGGAATATTTTTCGAAAACTTTTTGGGCTTCAGGTTGCTCAACATGGGAGGATGGGGGTTTGACTTTAATAATATGGGCGCCGAGTTGGGCGGCGATTTGTGCGGCATAACCGGCGATGTCCACGGCTGTCTCCCCAGCCTTGGAGAGGCCGGTCCCTCTTGGATAGGCCCAGACAACGGTTGGCAGGCCGAAGGTTTTGGCCTCGGCAATAAGCTCTCTGAGCATTTGGTATTGAGTGTTGCGAGCGCCCGAACCCGGGTAGATGGTATAGCCGATAGCAGTACAGCCCAAGCGAACGGCGTCCTTAACGGAGCTTGTCAATGCGGAGCAAGGTTGCTCCACTTTTGCCAGGGTGTCCGAGTTGTTGACTTTGAGGATGAGGGGGATTTCGCCTGCGAGTTTTCCGGCGATGGCCTCGATGAAGCCCAGGGGGGCCGCATAGGCGTTGCAGCCGGACTCAATGGCCAGTTGGGCATGGTAGTCCGGGTCATACCCCGCTGGATTGGGAGCGAATGAACGCACCGGCCCGTGCTCAAAACCCTGGTCCACAGGGAGGATGACCATTTTTCCCGTGCCTGCCAAACTTCCTGTGTTAAGCAACCTAGCGATGTTGGCCAGTGTTCCCGGGTTGTCAGAGGGATACCAAGAGAGGATTTCGCGAACGCGCTGAGAGTAAGCCATAGACGCCATTTCTCCTTTTGTGTTTTGCAGCTTAGAATACAGAAGTTTTCATTCCACTATAACAGATGTGCCACCCTTTTTGTAGTTGGGACGCAGGATATGATGATACGAGTTGTTTGCCAACTGATAGGTGCGACGTGGGCGTTTTGAGCGCGCTGTTGTCTGTTTTTGCCATACTCCTCCCCCAAGCCGAGCCTGGGGAGCCCGCATTGCCGTTGTCCCGGGAGCGGCTTATTGAGTTGGCCCAAAGCAATGATGGGCGCATACATATAATACGCGAGCAGCTGTCCATATTGGAAGCCAAGCGCCTGGAAGCGCGTTGGGCTTGGTTTCCGAAGTTTGAGACGACGTTTGTTGTAGCGGGGCCTGTCCCTGAAGCGAGGAATGATGGATTGGGTGGGCCGCCCGCAACGGAGGCTTCCTATGCATATGACTGGGACTGGGGGAGGTTGGGGGTGGCATTGCGTGCGGACATGAGTGCCGTTTTACCGCTATACACTTTTGGGAAGTTGTCGGCGTTGCGCGAGTTGGCAGCGCATGCTGTTGGGTTGGGGCACACTTTGGAGGTAAAAGTGCAGGAGGAAATAAGGCTTCAGGTATTGCAAGCCTATTGGGGGTTTCAGCTGGCGCGCCAAGCCAGGGCGAGTTTAGGAGAAGGGCAAGAGCGCTTGGGGGAGGTGGAGCGTTTGTTGCTTCAAATGGAGAAGGCGGCCTCCATGCAGGTTTCCAAGGCGGATTTTTTCAAGCTAAAATATTACCGAAAGCTATTGGACTCACGCCAAGGGGAGATAGAGGCGGGGGAGCGTTTTGCATTGGCGGCATTGGAGGCGATGGTGGGGAGGGTGGTTATACCCATGGAGGAGGACATTCCGGAGCCGGGGTGGGAGATACCTTCCATAGAGGAGTGTATGGTGCTTGCGCTTGGGGCGAGGGTGGAGTTACGCAGCATAGAGGAGGGGGTGGGCCTACGGGAGGCGGGGTTAAAGTTTGCGCAGAGCCAATTTTGGCCGGACATTGGGGTGGTTGGTTTTGTACGTTGGGCATGGGCCAGCAACACGACGCGCCAGTATTCGGTTTTTGCCAGCGATCCATTCCACGAGTCCTCAGCGGGCATAGGCCTTATGTTGCGCATGACATTTGACATTCCGCAGAAAGTAGCGCGCCTCAAGCAGGCCCAAGGAGAGCTCCGCAAGACGCAGCGAGAGCGCGAAGCGGCGCGGGTGGGCCTAAGGGTGGAACTCACAAAGTTTTTGGGGGAGTTACGGGGCATACAAGAGCGAGCCTGGAGGCTGGCTGACGCGGAGAAGGAGGCGCGCAGGTGGGCGACGGCCGCGGTGGTTGCTTTTGAGTTAGGGACGGGGGAAGCCAGGGAGGTTTTCGATGCCTACCTTGCCTGGTTGTCGGCTTCTTCTGAAAAACTCAAAGCGCACGCTGAATTTCAGTTGGGGCTTGCCGCGTTGGAGCGAGCTGTTGGGACGAGGTGGGGTGGTGGATAATGAGACATATGGAAATGCCTATGTATTTGTTTAGAAAACCTGTGTTATATATACTGGCCCTCCTCCCTTTTTGGGCAGGGGCGCAAACACCTTCAGAGGTTGTAAGGCGTGGGAATGCAGAAGTGGAGAAGTTGCTTCATGCGAAGGCCGATGCGGAGGCTTTGGCCCAAAGCATAGAGGGGTTTGTGGACTTTGGAGAATTGGCCAAGCGTGCGTTGGGGGACAAATGGAAAGGGCTTTCAAAAAAGCAGCAAGCCGAGTTTGCACAGACGATGAAAGGCTTGCTGAAAGCTGCCTACGTGCAAAAGACAGCGAGAGGCAGCCCTTCCAATTTAAGCAACGCACAACTTGAGCGAGAAGAGTTGCGCACGACGGAGGCTTGCGTATACGCGAGTTTACAAAGCGGCAAAACTCGGCTGCCTGTTGAATACCGTCTCCACAAGACAAAAGCGGGTTGGAGGGTTTTTGACATTGTGACGGACGAAGTTTCCCTCCTCCAAACCTATGAGGAGCAGTTTAGGAAATTTCTCTCGCAACGCAGCTATGAGGAATTGCTGAAAACACTGAAGGCCAAAAGGGAGCAACTGGAGCAAACGGAGAAGAAGGACCAGGGGAGGGTGGCAGGAGGAGGTATGGGGGCAGGCGAATTGCAGGGCCAATAAAAACCTCACTCGAAATGCAGCGAAAATACCACCCCACCCTAGGGAGGAATGTCCAGTTTACTTTGCATTGTGTCAACTTGTTGGTTGACATGAAGCAATGCAAAGTTGACACTCCAACGACCGGATGGAGCCGCCTGTTGAACGGAGAGCCTGGTGCGTTTTTTTTGCCCTGTCAGCGCCCCCAAATTTTTCACACAATTTGAGCAACATTGTAGTCAAAAAACCGACAATACAAAGGTAGGGAGGTTGTTGAGGGGCAGCATGGAGGCTCTATATTTTTTCGGCAAAACATTTTTCATGTTTTATTTTAAGGAGTTAAAGTCATGAACATTCTAAAAACACCTTCAAACACAGCTCAAAGCCCCATGCCAAGAGTATCCGAAAGTGGCTCTGGGGCGAGGGTAGCGGTAGGGGCAGCAGGGCTCATATCGTCAGAGAGAGGGAAGACGGCGTCGGTGCAAGACAAATATGACAATGGGGATGCAGCGCAGAAGTCGACTTTGGCGCAGCATGTCAACAATGGCTACCAAATATCCTCCGAGCCCATTCCTCCCAAATGGGACAACACCATTTATGACCATGACTATGACTATAATCCCAATATGAAGCCCACATTGAAAGATGGTTGGAATGCGGTAGAGTGGGGGGCGAAGGGGAAGGCCGCCGGGCTCATCATGCCGGACGCTGCAGCAGTCTATAACCATTATCGCGCCAATACGGGTACGGATTTTACCGTCAATTTAGCCAAAGGATACAAAGAAGATACAGCGGTAAAGAACAGCGTGGATTCGGAAATCCGCAGGACGCAAGAAAGTGTTGAAAACTTGAGGAAACAGAGTGGTTTAGACGAATTTAATGTTTCAGGAGGGCTGCATCCAAACTCAGAATATCCGACGACAGAGAACTGGCAAAAAACCTTGGGAGGTTTTAACACCTGGAGCCATGCAGAAGTGGCATATGATAAGGAGAAGAAAGAATATCAAATGAAGATAACAGTCAATGTATTAGACCGTTATAATTTCAACAAAGGCCAAAAGGATATTGCTTCAGGCACACCGGATGATGTCAATGGAAGGTTTGAGGCTTTAGGGTGGGCCAAGTCATTTAATGCAAAAGGAGATATGACATTTGAGGTGAAGTGGAAAGAAGGAGAAATAGCAGCAAGCACGCCCGCTCAAGTCAATCAAGGAAGATAAAATCCATTGAAAAGAGTCTCTATTTTTCTAGGAATGTTTCTTTTCATATGTTTCACACTGGGAAGTTGCATAAATAAATCCAGTTCGGCGAATTCAAGTCATACGGAGGATAAAACTGTGTCA
Organism: Pseudomonadota bacterium; assembly: GCA_009786315.1. GTDB lineage: Bacteria > Myxococcota > Myxococcia > Myxococcales > Myxococcaceae > WRKR01. The sequence goes on from WQTM01000224.1 coordinate 7,246, forward strand.
AAAGAATATCAATTGACTGATTTCGGTTTGGTTGAGGATTATTTTTCAGGGTTTAATCCAAAAGACATAGAGAATTTTCATTATGTAGATTTAACAAATTATAAAAGCAAAGTTCCCGGGCCAACCGCGCGTGTTATTGAGGGATATTTTAGGTTGAGCGAGGAGAAGTGGGATTTCTATACAAAGGACTATTCTCATTGGTATGGACTCCCTGAATCCAAGCATCCTCAATTGGTTGGGTTGGAGGCTGCTTGCCAATGGGAGCAAAGTTATTCTTGGGATGACCAACATAGGGCGAAAGGCATTGGAGGGAGTTTTTATCTATGCAAAGAAAAAAGAACGGTGTTCTTTCAGTTAATAAAAGATTAGAGGTTTCAGTTATGGGCGATTGAAGAAAATTCAGCTTTCCGCGACAACGTGTTTCATTGTGGTGTTGGGCCAACGTTCATGGGTGCTGAAACTCAAGAAAAGTGTTGAGCAACCGAGGGTTGTCAGGAGTTTTTCAAGGAAAAATCTCTTCATAGCGCAAGGGCGCCATGGGCTCGCGTTTCAGGAGTTTTTTTCGAGCGAGCCATTCGCGAAATTCTGGGTAGAAACTCAAAAAATCATCTGAGCGCAAAACGGGTGGCAAGTGAGGCGCCTGCGTTAGCAAAGCGCCCTCGCTTCCGCTATAGTCCATGGCGCCGTGGGAGCCTGAGGCCCCGACGGTTTTGGGGGCAAGGGGGAAGCTAAACCCTTGCATCAACCATTTGTTTGAAAATGAGATGAGGATGTCTGCGGGGTATTTCACAGAGATGGCTTCCAAGGAGGTACGTGCTCTGAAAAACAAGTCTGGGTAGCGGCGGTGGAGGGTGGCGCGAAACAACTCCTCATCGCTATAGTCCTTCCATTGTCCTGCGGGTGGCAACGTTAAGGCAACGTCGAGGGCTTCCCAGTCTTTCACGTCAATGTCACCGGACAACCAATAGCGGTTTTCGGTGGGGCTATAGCCAATATGCACAATGCATGTGCCGTTTTTCCAAAGGTTGGTCCATCTAAGGTTTTCGGGTGCACCTTGGATTTGGAAACCGCGGGCAACAATCATATCAACACTGGGGTGGCTTGACAGGCGCGCTGAAGCGGTGGGGATTTGGTTGGGCATGGTATGCAGCGCGGCATAGGGGACACGCGTATGTTCAATAGGGACGACCCAAGGGAATGCAGAGCCAAGTCCTTCGTGGAATGAATGGACAACGTTGATACCCACTTCTTCCAACAGAGGCTCCAAACGGATGATGTTGTTGGTGGGTTTGACGACATGGTCCAAGCCATGGTCCGTATAAATGGTGAAGATGAAGTGATAATTTTTGTGACGTTGGATGAATTCATCCATGCGAGCAGAAAGTGCTTGCAGGTTGCTGACAACGGTTTCTTTGTCCTCATAGTGTCCCAGGACATCCGTTTCGGGGACATAGCCAGAAAAAAGCTCCGTGGTTGCCAACCTATCCCCGAGCACAAAGAAGAAATTATCCCAATTTTTTCCAAGGCTTGCTTGTGGTTCGTCATAAGTCAAAACAGTGTCCAAATAGTCTGACCCATGAACATCAAAAGCCGAATAATAGGCCGGGGACATATAAGGGAGCCCATGCAGAGCGACGCCCAACAGTCCGGCATACCGAACGGTGTCTGCATGTGGATCATAATAAGTGAACTCATAACCCGAAAGGGATTTTGTGTGCAAAATCCGTGTCCAGCTGGCGTCACTGGTTGCAGGAAACATGGGGATGATTTTGGAGAGGTGAAAGCTGGAGAAAGCGCCTCGGTGCATGGCCTCCTGTGCGGCATTCCAGGCAATTCCATCCAAACCGAGAAACACGTGAATGGTTTTTCCAGGTGTTTCTTTGGGGCGCACAGGAATGGAATTCATCAACGCGCTATGCTCCCAGTCACAGGCAGACAAAAGCAGCAGACAAAGGGCGAACGCAGCAAGACGTTTCATAGCAAAACCCCCAGAGCGATGAGGAAGCCCCCCTGGTTTCCATTGACAGAGAAGCGATAGAAATAACCGAGTTGTGCCTCAATCCATTTCCAGTGGAAGCGATAGGAGGCTCCCAGCATTGCGAGGTCATGGTTCCAGAAACCTGTTTCTCCGAGGTGGAGCATGAGGGAGTGATATTTCCATGCCATGAATTCGGCAAAGACGGTGAGTCCAAGAGTAACCTGGAGGTTGGGCACTTGTTTTCCGAAGGCGCCCAAGGCGGTGAGGCTTGCGTGCAAGCAGAGCTCATCCAAAAGTTGCCAACTTGCATTAGCGGAGAGGGGGAGGAGCCACAAATAGTGGTGGTTGTCGTCGAAGCGGGAGACAAAATTGTTGGTGGTGAAGGAGGTGCTGGCGCCCGGCAAAACCAGAGAGGGAGCCAACTGCATGCTGACTTTGAGTTGGGCGCGCTCATACACCAGTGCCTTGAAGTCAAAATTGGGCACGCGGAAGAAGAAGCTGGTTGGGCGAAGGCCCAAGGAGAAGCGGTGAGCGAAGCCGACAGCGAGCCAGTTGTTTCCGATGAAAATACGGCGGTGTCCCAGCATATTTCCGGTATTTTCCCAAAGGGGATAGAGGCCATAGAAGGAGAAGCCGGGGGCCATAGAATTTGCCTGGGGGGCAAGCTCAGTGGTTTGCGGGGGAGCAGGGGGGGGTGGGGTTTCGTCCGTTATTTCGGAGGTTGTTTTGGCAGCAGGGGGAGGAGTCTCCTCAAATATATGTGAAGGAGGAGGCAGAGGAGGGAGGGTCTCTTCTTCAGGCGGAGAAGTATTGCCTGCTGAAGAAATATCGCCCGTTGGAGAAGGGCTTTCCAAGGGAGCAACATTCTCTGTTGGGGCGAGAGAAGAAGCGTTAGCCAAGGACAAGAAGCACAAAGCAAGAATAAGCACGCCGACACCCTGGTTTTATTTTTCATTTACGGATGAGTTTGTGAGGGCTCATCCAACTCATTTTCTTTTGGTTGCTGCGCAGTTTTTCTGTTTAAGCGATTTTTGATGTTGTCAGCAACAACATAAAAGGCAGGAACGACCAAAAGGCTCAGGAAGGTTGAGACGGCCAACCCGCCGATGACGGCGATGGCCATAGGGCGGCGTGTTTCGGAGCCTTCGCCGAGGCCGAAGGCTGCGGGGACGGCGGCCATAGCGGTAGCGATGGAAGTCATCAAAATAGGGCGGAGGCGGACGGGGCCTGCGCGCAACATGGCCTCAAACGCATTGAGTCCTTTGTCGCGTTGTTGGGAAGCGTAGTCGACGAGGATGATGGAATTTTTTTTCACAATACCCATGAGCAGGAGGATGCCGATGAGGCTGAAAATGTTCACCGTAATACCAAAGCTCCACAGAGCGAAGGCGGCGCCTGCTGCAGAGAGGGGCAAGATGGTGAGCACCGTCACGGGGTTTAGGAAGGAATTGAATTGTGCTGCGAGCACCATATAAGCGACGAGGATGCCGAGGATGAGGGAGAAGAGGAGGCCCTGGAAGGACTCTTTGAAGGTAGTGGAAGCGCCGCCGAAGACGATGCGATAGCCTGGCTTCATTTCTTTACCCAGGGACTCAACAAACTTGAGGGCTTCATCCTGAGAGTGGTTGGGGGCGGGGTTGGCGAAGAAGGTGATGGCGCGTTCGCGGTTTTTTCGAGTAATGGCCTGGAATGCAGGCCGCTCTTCCATGGTGGCAACGGAGGACAAAGGAATCAACTCGCTGGAAGCCGTTCGAAAGCGGAGGTTGGCAATGTCTTCGCTTCGCGTGCGTTGCTCTGAAATGAGCCGAGTGCGAATGTCAATGCGCCTGCCTTGAGAATTGAATTTTCCGACGCGCACGCCGCCCACCAATGCATTCATGGTATTGGCGATGTCCGAGACAGGAATTCCCTTGTCCATGGCTGCATTTCTATCGGGAATAATGCGCAGCTCAGGTTGGCCAAGCCTATAGTCACTGTCCAAGTCAACGACGAGGCCGGAGGCCGAGAATTTTTGCTGAACCTCATTGGCTTGGCTGACCAACGTATCCCAGTCATTGCCCTGCACGGAAAATTCGATGGGATAGCCTCGCTGTGCTGTGAAGCCACTTTGGGAAGGGTCTTGTATAGACACGCGCAGGCCAGGATAAGAGCTGAGCTCTTTTCTCAATATGCCAGCCAGCTCGTTTTGAGAAAAGGAGCGCTCTTTGCGTGGTTTGAGTGTCCAAAAGGTTTGGCCGCTGGCAACATTTCCCGTAAACCCGCCGATGACAGTGAAAATACGTGCGGTTTCCGGGCGACTTGCCATAAAACTCTCTGCACGTTGAATGAGCGCACTGGTTTCACTCAAACTCGAGCCAATGGCAGCTTGGTAGCGGACGATGAGGCGGCTTTGGTCCTGGGAGGGGACAAACTCCGCGGGCAATTTTGAGAAGACCCAAGCGGAAGCCAGCAGCAGTGTGGCTGCCAACACCAATATAAAATAAGGGGATTTGAGAGCAAGTTGGAGTTGCCATGCATAAAGCTGCTCCAATTTTGAAAATGCTTTGTCCACCCAGCGGCTGATGGCAGAGGTTTGAGCGTGTTTAAGTTTTAGAATTTGTGCAGAGCGGGCGGGTGCGAGGGTGACGGCTTCGGCATAGCTGAACAGAACGGCCAGACACAATGTGACGCCGAACTGCAAAAAGAATTTGCCGATGACGCCGTCCATGAAAATGACGGGAATAAAAATAGCGACAATGGCAATGGTTGCAGCCAAAGCTGCGAAGGTAATTTCAGCAGTACCTTCGAGGGCCGCACGTTTTTTGGATTTTCCCATTTCTGCGTGACGGAAAATATTTTCCATCACCATGATGGCATCATCCACGACAATGCCGACGGCGAGAGACAAGCCCAGAAGGGTGAAGGTATTGAGGGTGAAGCCCAGGAAATAGATGACGGCCACCGTCCCCAAAAGCGACATGGGAATGGCGAGGATGACATTCATTGTGCTGGAGAGGTTTCCCAAGAAGAGCCAGCACACCAACGCGGTCAACAAAATTGCCAGAAGCAATTCGTGTTGAATGTCCGTGACAGCAGCTTCAATAAACTGTGTGGAGTCAGAGTTGATTTCCAGCTTCATGCCTTCAGGGAACTCTTCGTTGAGTTTGACCATTTCGGCTTTGATGCTTTTGGCCACAGCAACCGCGTTGGCTCCCCGCAGTTTTCGAATGCCCAGGCCTTTTGCAGGCTCCCCGTTGACACGGGCCGTCATTCGTTGGTCTTCAAAACCATCTTCAATGAGTGCGACTTGTTTCAAATAAATAGGCGCGCCGTTGACTTTGCGCACAACCAGGTTGCCAATGGTTTCCAAGTCAAACGCTTCGCCCATGATGCGAACGCTGATTTCTCGACCTCGGGTTTCCAAATATCCAGAAGGCAACTCAATGTGTTGTTCGCCGATGGCCAAAATGACATCCGCCGCGGTTACCTGAAACCTGTCAAGCGCACTCGAATCAATCCAAATACGAATGTTTCGTTCCAAGGCGCCGCTGGTAGTAATTTCTCCAACACCGCTCAGTGTTTGCAGCCGCTCTTTGACGCGATAGCGCACATAATCCGACAGCTCCTGGTCAGAATAGGGGCCGGCAAGTCCAAGCCAGAGGATGGGGATGTCCTCCGGGTTTGTTTTTGAGACGATGGCAGGGTCCATGTCTTTGGGTAGTTTTCGTTGTGCCTGTGCCACCTTGGTTTGAACTTCTTGCAAGGCGACGTCGATGTTGCGTTTGAGATCGAACTCGATGGTAATATTGGCGGAGCCTTGTCTGGAAACAGAAGTCAGGTTTTTAATACCCTCAACTTGCATCACCGTTTCTTCGATGGGTTCGACCACGTCTCTCTCCATGGCTTCTGGAGCGGCGCCCTCCCACATAACGGCGATGTTGACGGTGGGAAAATCCACATCAGGAAATTGACTGATGCCAATGCGGGTTGCAGCGACGACTCCGAACAAGACCGTCGCAGCCATTATCATCCACGCGAGGACAGGCTTTCGCACACTGATTTCTGTCAAATTCATGGCGTGACTTTCAATTCGACGGCCGGTGGAGTTGTTGTTTTCAAAGAGACGAGGCTGCCTTCCTTCAGAGCCTCTGCTCCTCGGATGACGAGCCTTTCATTGAGGTTGAGTCCTTTTTGAACTTGCACGAGGCCATCGGTTGTTCGAAGTCCAAGTTGCAAGACACGTTCTCTTGCAACCGTTTTGTCGTCGTTGTTTTCGACAACGAAGGCAAGAAACCCTCTCTCGGTGGGGCGGATGGCCAGTTGGGGGATGACCAGTGCATGGGGTATTTTGCCGACGAGGACGGTGACATTGGCAAACGAGCCAAGAGGTATTTCCAAAGAGTCCGGGTTGTCAATTTTGGCAGAGACAAGGACCATACGGGACACCATGTCGGCGGAGGATGCGACGAAGAAGATTTCGCCGGACAAGGGGGGGAGGTTGTTGCCGACGTTGAACAAAATTTTCATTCCGGTTTTGATGTGAGTTGCTTCATTGTCTGCGACTTTGAAGCGTACCAAGACGGGGTTTTTTCGAAGCAGGGTTGTCAGGATATGTCCGGTTTGCACATATTGGCCGGTTTGCACAGTCCGGGATTGGAGGATGCCTTCGAAGGGGGCGCGCACATAGGCGTCTTGGCGGTTGAGCTTGGCTTGTTCGAGTGCGGCCTTGGCGGAGAGTTGGTCTGCAATGGCTGCGGAATATTTTGACTTATAGAGCTCAAGCTCTTCTGTTGAAATGAGTCCTGGCGAGTTTTTTTGTGCTTGCTCGCGTCTTTCCAATGTGGATTGGGCTTCTGTTTTGCTGGCATTTGCACGCAGGAGGGCGGCTTGTGCAGCATCGACAGAGACTTGATAGCGTTTGATGTCAATTTCGGCGATGAGCTCCCCTGTTTTGACATGTTGGCCTTCCAAAAAATTGGCTTTGTCGACAGCGCCGGGCACGCGCGAGGTGATTTGAACCATTTCATAGGGCTCAACGGAACCCACGGCTTGGATGACGAACTCAAGGTCGCGCTCTTCAATGGGAGCCAACTCTACTGGGAAAACAGGTTGTTTGGATTTTGAGGAATTCGCCTGCTCTCCGTCTGGCTTGTTGCAGGCGAAGGAGAAGAGGAGGGTGCAGAAAACAAAAGAGAGGGAAATAAGAGGTTTCAAAGTTCCACCTTCCTGCCGAGAGCATCCATGCCTGCGACGGAGTAGAGATTGACTAAGGCAAGCCCGAGCGCATAGCGCTGGGTGGCAAAATTCACGTCAGCTTCAAATTTTTGAACGGAGGCATCCAGGAGCTGCAAAGCCGTTGTCAGCCCTTGGTGATAGAGGGTGGTGGTTTCCTGGATGTTTTGCTCGGCGAGCGCCAAAGTGGCTTTTGCTTGGCTCAACGTTGTTTGGGCAATGTGCATATTTTGAAAAGCGATTTGGAGGTCTGCACGAATTTGGCGTCGTTGCAGCTCCGTTTGTATAGAGGCGATTTGGGCTTGTGCGCGTTTTTCTCTCCAGTCGCCATAGCGCAGTCCTCCGTCGAACAAAGTCCAACTGAGCTCCAAGCCCACGCTCCCATCCCACTTACGGTTGTTGAGGCCGGTTTCATTCGTCAGTCGTCCTTGCCCAATCAAACTGAGCGTAGGCAAAAGACGCATCCATGGTTCCTGGGCGAGGAATTTTGCTGCTTGGGCTTGTTGCTCCAGAGCAAGAAAATCCAGGCGGTTTTCCAATACTTCTTCAATGGGGGGTTGCTCGGCCAGAGGTTTTTGGTTTTCTGCATTGTGAAGAAAGCCTTCGGGGGAGAGCAATTGATAATCAGCTCCCCATTCCAAGTCCAACAAAGTTGCCAAACGCAATTTGGTGGTGAGCGTCACTCCGACGGCGGTTTCCAAGCTTGTTTCTGCATTGGCTTTTTCGAGTTTTGCGCGCGTAATGTCATTGAGGCTCACCAAGCCCGCATTGTGCAAGGAAGTGGCGACACTGAGATTTTTTTCTGCAAGCTCAATCCGGTGTCGGGCGGCCTCTTCAACGGATTGTGCCGTCAAAGTTTGCAAGAATGCATCCGCTGCTTCCATGCCGTTGAGGCGGCGTTGGTTTCGAGCTTCGAGTTGCCCTGCCTCGCGTGTAGAGAAGGCGGCGCGATAGAGGGGGATTCCGCGTATGTCCAACAATGTCCACTGGATGTTTGCTGTTGCGAAGAGCGCGTTTTTGGCTTGAATGGTGGCGCGTCTTCCGCCGGTTTCATTGATGGTTTCGAAAGCTCTGTGGGTATAGTTGCCTGCGACGCGGAGGGTTGGGAAGAAAAACGCCCGTGCTTTTGTTGTGGCTGCTTGAGCGATGATTTCCTGCTCCTGTGTTAGTTTTGAGCGTTGGGTTTCCTGGGTTGCGCGCTGGACTGCCGCCTCAAGGGTTAAGACTTGTGCGGAGGGGTTTTCCAAAGTTTCTATAGGCGGGCCAGGGGGAGGGGGGCTGGCCCAGGAGAGGGCGTATAAGGTGGTGAGGCAAAACCAGGGAGCGGACATAGGGTTGATTTCCTAACTCTATTTAACTTGGGTTACAACAGGGAGGCAGAGTGTGGTGAAGCAGGCCCGGCACTCAGGCAGCCAGCCCTAAGACGGGTACTGCTTTGGTTTATTCAAGCGCCCGCAAAATTTTGTTCAAATATGGGCGATGAAGTGCATACAAAGCGTATTTCTTCACATTCAGCAGTGAGTGGAGCAACGGATGAGGCGGCAGTGGCCGAGAAACGACGTCCAAAGAGGTGCTGTTTTGAGCAGGGAAGCAGAGAAGCCGGAAGAGGTGGTGAGGGGGAGTTTGTCCTTCAAGGCCGTTATTTTTGATTTTGATGGGACATTGGTGGATTCCCTATGTGGGATTGCCGCGGCGATGAATGAAGCGCTTGGAGAGATGGGGCTTCCAGAGCACACTTTGGAAAGCTACAGGGCAAAGGTAGGGGAAGGGGTAGGCATTTTGGCAAAGAGGGTGTTGCCGGAGGATTGGCCAGGCTCCACGAAGGAGCTCATTTTGAGGTACCGACAGCACTACCGCCAACGGATGTGGGAGTCCGTCCGGCTCTATGAAGGCATTCCTGCTTTGTTGGACAAATTGAAGGAGTTGAAAATACCCATGGCGGTTTTGTCGAACAAGGGGGATGAGTTTATTCAGTTATTGAGCAAGGGTTTGTTGGCCTCGTGGGCATTTGCCGACATTCGAGGGGAGCGTATGGGTGTCCCCAAGAAGCCGGACCCGACTTCGGCATTGGAGGTGGCACAAACGCTGCGAGTGAAGCCAGAAGAGACGGTTTTTGTTGGAGATACTTTGGTGGACATGCAGACGGCCCATGCGGCGGGGATGCGGGCCATTGGGGTTTCCTGGGGCTTTCGTGGAGAGGAGGAACTCCATAAGGCTGGGGCTTCTTTCGTTCTCAACGCGCCGTTGCAGCTTTTGTACATATAAGGTGGAAGGCTTTCATGACAAGACGCCATTGGGTTTGGCCGGATTCCGCCTCGGATGAGTTGGCGAAGAAACTCGCGAAGGATTTGGAGCTTCCGTTTTTGGTGGCGCAAATATTGTTGAGGCGCAACCTTTCGACGACGGAGGAGGCTTTTCAATTTTTGCATGCTTCGCTGGGGGACTTGCCGGACCCACGGCAGATGGACGGCATGCAGCAGGCGATAGAGCGTCTGGTGGTGGCCTTGGCGGGCAAGGAGAAAGTCACCCTTTTTGGTGACTATGACGTAGACGGCGTCACCTCAACGGCGATGTTGAAGTTGTTTTTGGAGGAGTTGGGGGGGCAGGCAGGCACCTACATTCCCCACAGACTCAACGAAGGTTATGGCCTGAACATACCGGCCATAGAGCGGATAGCGCGGCAGGGGACGCGTCTTTTGGTGACTTTGGACTGTGGAATTTCTGCGTATGATGAAATTCTGCACGCGAGGAAGCTGGGGATGGACGTTATTGTTGTGGACCACCATGCTGTTCCGCAGGCGCTCCCCCAGGCCAATGCCATCCTCAACCCCCTCAAGCCGACGTGTCGCTACCCGGACAAGAACCTATGCGCTGCCGGACTCACCTTTGCCTTATGCATGGCATTGAGGAAGCACCTAAGGGAGAGGGGGTGGTTTAGCAACGGGGGGAGAGAGCCCAACCTGAAGTCCTTTTTGGATTTGGCGGCATTGGGGACGGTTGCGGATGTTGTCCCTTTGAGGGGCGTCAACCGAATTTTGGTACGCTATGGCCTGGAGGAGTTGTCCCACTCCAAGCGCCAGGGGATTTGTGCTCTCAAGGAGGTTTCTGCATTAGGGGGCAAGCCATTGACGGCGGGGAGGGTGGGTTTTCAGTTGGCGCCGAGGATAAATGCTGCGGGCAGGTTGGATGATGCAGGTTTGGGCGTTCGCTTGTTATGCACGAGGGATGCGAGTGAAGCGCAGAAGCTTGCGCGAAAAATGGATGCAGCCAATGATGAGCGGAGGGCCATAGAGAGGCGAGTAGAAGAGGAGGCCACCCTATTGGCGGAGGTGAAGGTAGCGAGCAGGCGCAAGGGTTTGGTATTGGCGAAAGAGGGGTGGCACGCTGGGGTGATTGGCATAGTGGCTTCGCGTTTGGTGGAGAGGTTTCACCGTCCTGTCGTCATGGTTGCACTCAATGACGGAATTGGCAAAGGCTCTGCCCGCAGCATTGAGGGTTTGCATTTGTTTGAGACGCTCAGCCGTTGTGCAGAATGTTTTGAGCGTTTTGGCGGCCACCACCATGCCGCGGGCCTCACCATTCAGGAGCCGTGTTTGCAAGCGTTTGAGGCAAAGTTTGAAGCCTTGGCAGAAGAAGGTTTGAGCGAAGAGGCGTTGATTCCTCGCTGCCACATTGATGCGGGTGTTGTTGTGGAGCAACTGAATGAAGGGTTGGTGGAGGCCATTCAAAAGCTTGCGCCGTTTGGGTGTGGAAACCCTGAGCCTGTTTTGGCGGTGACGAATATTCGAGCGGCTCCGAGCATTTTGGATGACAAGCAGACAAAAAAGGCGGCGCACCTCAAGTTGAGGATTTGGGATGCGCCGCACATAGACGTCATTGGTTTCAATATGGCAAAGGACATGTCCTTGAAGGAGGAGCCTCTGTCTGCAAAAAGCTTCGACATTGCATTTTGCGCAGAGACAAACGTTTGGAATGGCCGAACGAGCACGTGTTTGAAACTTCGGGACATACGCCTGGCGGCGCAGGGGTGCCTCTAAAACCCTACGCCAAGGCCGATGGCAAACACAATGTCATGAAGGTGGCGGTGAATATACCCCGTCATATCTGCTCGCAAGACGAGGGCGAAGGCCTTTTCCCGGTCCAGAGGGATACGTGCGCGGCAGCCAAGACCATATTGGCCAAGCAGGAAAATTCCTTTGTTGGTTGTTTCTAATTCTCCGAGTGTCAGTGTGGAGTTGAGAAAGAAAACCCCAATGCCGCCTTGGACGAAGAAAGCGAATGCGCCTTGGGCGAGGGGGAGGGACCAGGCGGGGGCGAGCACCAAATAGTTGTGCATGACTTGGGTATAAACCAGCTCACTCCCTTCTTTGGCTCGGGTAATGTTCCATGTGAGATCGACAAAAAAGACTTTTCGCCAATATTCATCATCCAAAAATGTACGGCTCCATTCCCAAGTTATGCGTGCGCCAAGACTTAAGCGAGCCGTATGCCCCACTTTGGACTCGTTAAGCCAGATGGCCCCCCCATGGATGTCGAAGCTGAGGCCCAGGGCGGGCTCGTCCTTGGATGCGAGCTTTTTAGAGCGGGTGTCCTTATAGTCGACGTGTTTGGCGAAATTATCTGCCTCCACAGTCCCCCTCCCTTGGTGTCGTGACGAAGGCAAAACAGGCGCCTCGTCTTCAAAGGGGATGGGTGCGCTGTCATATTGTTGGGCAAACGCTGTTTTTGAAAGCAGGACAACAAAGACAATGAGGGTTTTCATGGTTGTCCGGGGCAAATTTCATCACTGGCATTTGGGTAGCAACTTGGATTGCAAACGGTGTTCCCTTGGGAAAGCTTAAGGCGGCCTATCATTTGTTTGCACGCGTTGCATCGCAGGTCATCATGGCTGATGTGACTTAGGAAGACATTGGACACGTCTTCAAGGCTAATTTTTCCGGGATGTTGGGTGAGATATGAGGCACCTGAAACCTCGCCGAGATAGAGTTGACGAATGCCGGGATTTTTAGGGTCCTCGTCGTCATAGGCGTTGATAATGGATTTGACCATGGTGTCGAAGTGGGCATTACGCCCTCCGGGGGTTTTTGTAGCTGCCCAATAAAACGATGCGGCAAACAAGCTGCCAATGCGATAGGCCATCCCAAATTTGGTTGAGGCCAGGCTTGTTTTCCACTCCGGGAGCATACAATGACTGCCCTGAGAAAAGTTGCGTTGCCGTGTGAGCTCTTTGCTGAAGGGTGTTTCATCAAGGCTCCACGCAATGAAATTCGCCATGCCGTTGCCATCAAACTTTCGAATAACGCCATAAGCATGGAGGTCAGCAAGCCCTTCGTCAATGCTTCCCAATATGTTTTGGGGCTCCATGTTTACAAGCAGTGAATTTTCAGAGTCATATCCAACCGTATAGATGGGGGAATAAGGGTCCAAGTGGTAGACTCGAGCATTGAGGACAAAGTGAGCATATTCGTGCGCCATGACGCCCAAGTTGATGGACATGGGGATGGTTTGGAAGCTTTTGAAGGGGAGGACAGCCATCATGCGAAGCGGGCCGGAGAAGAAGGCGTTGTCTGTGTTGCTCTCTTGTTTGTCAGGCTCCAAGGCGTTGGTGTCCAGCCAATAATAAACAGGGAGGTCCAGCAACTCTTCTGGGTTTTGTTTTCCATAAATTTCGTTAAAATAGAGGAAGGCCTGCTCGAGGTTCCAATAGGCTGTTACCATGGCCCAGGAGTGAAAATCTGCAGGCCAGAGCACGCCATCTTTTTCAATAAACTGTGCACGTACACCGCTGCCTTCATTCTTAAAGAGGGCCTTCTTATATTGCTCCATATTCCCTGTTGCTTGTTTAGGGTTGTTGGCGTCCACAAACATACGAGCGCCCCCGATGAAATGAGCGATGCTGCCTTCGAGTTTGGAAATGTTTTCAATGGTGGTGAGTTGTTGAGGTTGAGGCTCAAACAGGCCATTGGCATTGGGGGCAAGGACCATAATGGCTAAGGGAGTTTCAGAGCTTGGGGCGCAAGCGAAGGCCAGCGCGGCGAGGAGCAGAAGCGATAAGCGGCGCATATGGGGGAGGATACACCAAAGGGGAGCGGGAATAACAACCAAATAAAACGGGAGCAGAAACTGCAAGTTGCTTTTCTGTCGTTGCGTCTTTGTAAACTGCACACTAGGTTGGCCGTCCAAACGTTTATTATAACAACAAGGCGCCATTATGTCAGGCTCATTTATTAGGGAACGGAAGAGGACGCACCATTGTGGGCAGTTACGTGCTTCGGACATTGGGAAGAGGGTGGTTCTCTTTGGGTGGGTACAAAATTATCGCGACCACGGAGGGGCTGTTTTTGTAGATTTGAGGGACAAGGAGGGGTTGACGCAGGTGGTGTTTCAACCGGAGACTTGCAAGTCTCATGAGTTGGCTGGCAGTTTGAGGCACGAGTGGTGCATAGGTATTTCAGGGGAAGTGGTTTCGCGAGGGGGGAATGCCAACCCGAGGATGGCGACAGGGGAGGTGGAAATACAAGCGGAGGAGTTGACGGTTTTCAACAAGTCCGAGACGCCGCCCTTTGAGATAGCCGACAGTGTGACGACAGCGGAGTCCAAGCGTTTGGCCTACCGCTATTTGGACCTCAGAAGGCGTCCGTTGCAGCAGACGCTCATAACGCGCTCGAAGATGAACACGCTGGTGCGCAATGTACTCATTGAGCGCAATTTTTTGGAATTAGAGACGCCGTTTATTGGCAAATACACGCCAGGGGGTGCGCGCAACTTTTTGGTGCCTTCGCGGCTGAATGCGGGGAAGTTTTATGCGTTGGCAGAGAGCCCCCAACTCTACAAGCAACTCTACATGGTAGCGGGGTTTGAGCGTTATTTTCAGATAGTGAAGTGTTTTAGGGACGAGGACTTGCGGTTGGACCGCCAGCCGGAGTTTACGCAGATTGATTTGGAGATGAGTTTTGTTGCTGAGGATGATGTTTTTGAGGTGATAGAGGTGTTGTTGGCGACCCTATGGAAGGAGGTGTTGGGGGTGGAGATTCCGCGGCCGTTTATGCGCATGGACTTTGACGAAGCGATGTCCAAATATGGCAACGACAAGCCGGACTTACGTTTTGACATGCCGCATGTTGAGTTGACGGAGGTGATTCGGCGTTTTGGCCCGGAGGGAGGGATTCCGCTGATGTGGAGTGCGGTGAAGAACGGGGGAATTGTCAAAGCGATGGTGATTGAGGGCAAGCATGCCTTGTCGCGCGCCGACAGTGACAAACTCGAAGCCTACGTTAAAACCATGGGTGCCCAGGGGTTGGCCCGAGCGAAGGTGAATGAGGCGGGGGAATGGACGCAGTCGCCGTTGGCGAAGAATGTTTCAGAGGGGTTGCGGAGGGCCATTAACGAAGCATGTGGGGCGAAGGCGGGAGATGTTTTGGCATTCCAATTTGGGCGTGCGGCACAAGTGCACACGGTGATGGCGAATTTGCGTGTTTTTGTGGCCAAGCGACTGGGCCTTATTCCCGAGTATGGCTCCGGTGGCGATTGGAAATTCCTCTGGGTTGTCAACCCGCCGCTTTTCGAGTTTGACGAGACGGAGAAGCGCTGGGTAGCCGCGCACCATGCTTTTACGCGGCCTGTGGACGAGCACATAGAGTTGTTGGAAACCAACCCGGGTTTGGTGAAGTGCCACCGCTATGACGTTGTCCTCAATGGTTTTGAGATTGGGGGAGGCTCCATTCGCTTGCACAACCCGGAGCACCAGGCGCGTGTTTTCCACGCTTTGGGCATTTCCGAAGAAGAGGCGCAGCAGAAGTTTGGCTTTTTGTTGGATGCGTTGAAGTTTGGTGCGCCGCCACACGGAGGGATTGCTTTGGGGATGGATAGGCTGACGATGTTGTTGACGAATGCGGAGTCCCTGCGTGACGTCATTTCCTTCCCGAAGACGCAGAATGGCTCTGACCTCATGAGTGGTGCCCCCACCTCCGTAGACGGCAGCCAACTCTCGGAGTTGAACATTCGTCTTTTGCCTGTGTCTTCAGAATAGCCTGGTTGTGTTTTGCCTGCAGCAAAGAAAGGGGTTGCATGAGAATTTTCTTTGTTGTCAACGCACACAGTGCCAATGGCGAGACGGGCAGGTGTTGGCCGGAGATTCACGCCCAGGGGATGCGCAGTTTGGGTGAAATGAATTGCGCATTTACAGAGCGTCCCATGGATGCTGTACGGCTGACGCGTTGGGCTTTGCGCGGTGGCTATGACTGTATTGTAGCCGTGGGGGGGGATGGGACACTCAGTGAGGTTGTCAACGGTTTTTTTGACGAAGGGGGGCCTTTGGCGCCGGAGGCGCGTTTGGCCATTTTGCCGCGGGGGACGGGTTGTGACTTTCGCAGGACTTTTGGGTGGACGTTGAAGTTGGATGAGGCTTTTGAGCGCATACGCTTGAGGAAGACAATATTGGTAGACGTGGGTTTTTTGGAGTGTATGGGTGGGGATGGCAAGCCGCACTCGAGGTATTTTATGAATGAGTGCAGTTTTGGGGTTTCGGGTGAAATTGCGAAGCGTGCCAATGATACGACGAAGGTTTTTGGGGGGAAGGCGTCGTTTATGTTGGCTGCCTTGAGGGCGATGGCGCGTTATTCCGACAAGGAGGTGGAGGTTTGCATGGACGGCGAAACACCCAAGTGTTGGCCCATAACCTCATTGACGGTGGCCAATGGTGCCTATTTTGGAGGGGGGATGAAGGTTGCGCCGGAGGCCAACATAATGGATGGTTTGTTGAATATAACCGTTTGGTCCAACTATGGGCTTTCGGACTTTATATGGAAGAACCGCAGCATTTATTCCGGGGCCCACACGCGCCTGAGCAGGACACGCCAATATACCTGCAAAACTTTGACAGCGCGCTCCAGGCAAGAGGTACTCATTGACTGTGACGGCGAGCAACCCGGCAAACTGCCTTGCAGCATACGTGTGGTGCCGCAGGCAATTCGCCTGTGCGTTTAATGGGTTGAGGGCAGGCATTGTATTGTGTGGGTGGCGCGGGTGCCACTTTTTTGAAGGACAAGGTTGCCATGGAAAAGCCTTTACGTATGGTTGTATTGAGTGTTTCTGCCGGGGCAGGCCATATACGCGCTGCCCAGGCCTTGTGTGCCGCTTCTACCCGGATGGTGGGCATAGAGGCTGTGCACGTGGACCTCATGGATTTGGTGTCCAAGGGTTTTCGCGATTTTTATAGCAAGGGGTATATGGGGCTGGTGGAGAAGGCGCCCGAGGTATGGGCCTACCTCTACCAGCATACGGATGAGGCCCCCAAGTCCCTCTTCAACCGGTTTAGGCGCCAGTTGGAGAGGTTGAACACGCAAAGGCTGAAGAAGGAGATGGAACGCCTTGCGCCCGACGTTATTGTGTGCACGCATTTTCTCCCGGCGGAGTTGTTGTCGCGTCGCATAAGGAAGGGGAAGCCCACGCCGCCCGTATGGGTACACGTGACGGATTTTGACGTACACGGTTTTTGGGTACACCCGCACATGCAAGGTTATTTTGTTGCCAATGAAGAAGTGGCAGTCCGGCTTGCAGCCAGGGGCGTGAGTGAAGAGCGGATTTACGTGACAGGCATTGCCATTATGCCGCAGTTTCAGCAAGTGCTTTCACGGGAGGAGGCGGCCTTGGAGTTGGGGATTTCGCCGGAGAAGAGGACTTTGTTGATGATGTCAGGAGGGTTTGGGCTAGGTGGCATAGAGGATTTGGTGGAGCAAGTATTAGGTGGCATAGAGGAAGTACAGGTGGTGGCATTGGCGGGGCGAAACGAAGCCCTGCTGGACAAGCTGCGCGCCATTGCGACACGTTACCCGGGGCGTGTTTTCCCTCAAGGTTTTACAACAACCATTGAGAGGGTGATGGCGGCGGCGGACATTGCGGTGACAAAGCCGGGTGGGCTGACGACTTCCGAGTGCCTGGCCATGCAATTGCCCATGCTTGTGGTGTCACCCATTCCAGGCCAAGAAGAGCGCAATGCGGATGTTTTGCTTGAAGCGGGTTGTGCGCTGAAAGCCGTAGACGCAGCCGCCTTGCTATTTAAACTCAAAGCCCTTCTCCATGCGCCCGAGCGTTTGGCCGACATGCGTGCGCGGCAAAAAGCCTTAGCCAAGCCGGATGCTGCGAGGGAGATAGTTGAGGCGGTTGTGAAAGCCGTTGTGAGAACCTGAGAAAACCTTTTGGCTACGTTGGTGCCTATGAAACGTATTGGGTGGATATGGCTGTTTTTCGCGCTGACTTCTGCTTTGGCCAATGCCCAGGCCAAAACCGAAGCCTACCATATTACCGTTTACACAGGCTATAGCGATGGCCGGAAGCTGTTGCTTGAAGGCCGCATAACGAAGGCGCGTCCACAACCTGTGGTTTCCGCCACAGACAATGCGCGCAAGAATTTGAAACATAACCTTCGTCAATTTTTCAACAAAGAGGGGGAGGGGTGGCCGGTGGAGTTTTGGGCAGGTGGGGTGCATTTCCAAGCGCGGACGGATGGTGAAGGCTATTTTCGCGTGGAAGAAGAAATACCGGGGGGGCTTCCTGTGGGGTGGCAAACGGTGTTAGCGAGGACGGTGGTGTCCCCCGGGGGGAAAGTGAAACCTGCCTTTGGCCGGGGCCGAATATTAACCATTCCGCCGGAGAATACGCGTGGCCTTATTTCAGACATTGACGATACCATTCTCATTTCAGAAGTGTTGAGCAAACGTCGTCTACTCAAAAACACTTTTCTCAAAAACCCTGCGCAGCGCCGAGCAGTGGAGGGGGTGGCCAAGCTTTATACGGAGGTTGCAAGCAGCAACCCCAAGCCGGAGGCAGCGCCCTTGTTTTACCTTTCCGGCTCCCCGAGGCAACTTTATGGGGGGCTGACACAGTTTTTGCAGCGGAACCATTTCCCCAAGGGGGTATTGCTGACAAAGCGTATAAGCCTTGACAGCGCGAGCGACGCATGGCTCAACCAGGTGGCCTACAAAACGAAGAAAATTCAAGAAATTTTCGAATATTTTCCACATGTTTGTTTCATTTTGGTGGGGGACGACGGGGAGGGGGACCCGGAGGTATACGAGGGGGTGAGGAAGCGTTACCCCCAGAGGGTGGAGGCCATATGGATAAGGCGTGTCCACCCGGGGGTGGGCAGGGTGCGTTTTGAGAACCAGTTGGACTTGGCGGAGGTTTTGAGGGGCCCCGGCGGGGGTGTTGTCCCCGAATAAAAATTCAAACGGGGGGGTTGGGTTTTGGGTGGGTTTGTGGCAAGTCCAGCCTATGGAAGACCCCCAACACCTTGTTTACCAACCCAGCAAAGGGTTTACACTCAAAGAGATTCAGTCTTTGTTGTTTGAAGGGCAAAAACTCACACTGTCGGCGGAGGCGACACAGAGGGTGGCGCGTTGTTATGAGTTTTTAAAGACATTTGCGGCTGACAAAGTCATTTATGGAATAAACACGGGCCTGGGCCCGATGGCGCAATACCATATTGAGGACAGTGTTGCGAAGCAACTACAATACAATGTTATACGCAGCCATTCAACGGGGGCAGGAAACCCCCTGCCGCCGTTGTATACAAAGGCGGCGATGTTGGCGCGTTTGGCGACTTTTCTGCAGGGCCATTCAGGGGTACACAACAGTTTGTTGGAGTTGCTGTTGGCATTTATTAACCGAGGAATTTGTCCCTTTATACCGGAGCATGGGGGCGTAGGGGCGAGTGGGGATTTGGTACAGTTGGCGCATATGGCATTGGCCCTCATAGGGGAGGGGGAAGTATATTACAAAGGCCGGTTGAGGGCCTGCGAAGAGGTATTGAAGGAGGAGAAGCTAAGCCCGTTTGACATTTGCATTCGCGAGGGGCTGTCGATGACGAACGGCACCTCTGTCATGACAGGAATAGGTTTGGTGAACCTTATTTATGCGAAGCAATTGTTGGGCTGCTCCATTTTTGCCTCCGTAATGATGAATGAAATAGTCTCTTCCTATGACGACTACATGTCCCCGGTATTGAATGGGAGCAAACGGCACCTGGGGCAGCAATGTATTGCGCGCCTCATGAGGGAGTGGGCCGGGGGGAGCCGTTTGCAAAGGAAGAGGGAGAAGGAGCTATTCCAAAGACACACAAAGAAGGTGTTTGAGCGCAAAATACAACCCTACTACTCATTGAGGTGTGTGCCGCAGATATTGGGGCCCATATGGGACACCCTTGAGAATGTTGAAAAAGTATTGGTGAATGAGCTCAATTCAGCCTGTGACAACCCCATTGTAGACTTTGAGACAGAGAACATTTACCACGGAGGCAATTTCCATGGGGACTATGTCTCGTTTGAAATGGACAAGCTGAAGATAGCCATTACAAAGCTTACCATGTTAACCGAGAGGCAGTTGAATTATTTGCTTCACGACAAGATAAATGGCATTTTGCCGCCTTTCGTCAATTTAGGCGTATTGGGGCTGAACTATGGTTTGCAGGGCTCTCAATTTACGGCCACGTCGACGACAGCCGAATGTCAGGCATTGTCGACGCCGATGTATATACACAGCATTCCCAACAACAATGACAACCAGGACATTGTCAGCATGGGAACGAATGCAGCGCTGATGGCGAAGACAATAATAGAGAACAGCTTTCAAGTAATGGCCATTCACTTTATGGCACTGGTGCAGGCGGTGGACTGTTTGGAGATTCAAAGTCAGCTTGCCCCACAGCCAGCTGTTATATACAAGGAAATTCGCTCTTTTTTCCCAAAGTTTGTCGACGACACGCCCAAATACAAAGAAATTGAGCAGATGAAGAATTATTTAATGAACCACCCTCAATGGAAGCTTGAATTTTGAGTTTTCGAACGGCTTCTTTTTCCACAAACCTCCAGAAGTGCTAAGTGGGTGCATATGATTGAAGTTTCCATTCGCGTTATTTATGGCGACACGGACCAGATGGGGGTTGTCTATTATGCCAACCACTTTCGTTATTTTGAGTATGCTCGGGGTGAGCTTTTTCGCTCTCTAGGGGGAAGCTATGCTTTAATGGAGGAGGAGGGCTACATGCTTCCGGTTGTGGAAGCCCAATGTTGTTATAGGGCGCCGGCGCGCTATGACGACTTGCTCAAGTTGAAGGTATGGGTAGCGGAAATAAAGAGGGCCAGCATTATTTTTTGCTATGAGTTACGCAGGGAGGGAGAGGGGGTGCTTTTGGCGACGGGGAAGACGGTGCATGTGTGTATTTCAAAAGAGGGGCGGGCAGTGCGGCTGCCGGATTCGGCGATTCGCTTTTTTCAACAGCAGAGTGCGGACATAAAGGAGACTGAAGCACATGGATAGAAACCTAGCCTTGGAAGTGGTGCGTGTGACGGAGATGGCGGCGATTGCTTGCGCCCGGCTGATGGGGCGTGGGGACAAAAACCTTGCGGACCAGGCGGCGGTGGATGCGATGCGGCGGGCGTTTGACACCATACAGATGAATGGCACGGTGGTGATAGGTGAAGGGGAGAGGGACGAGGCTCCCATGCTCTACATAGGCGAGCGTGTTGGCAACCGTGTACAGGGTGCGCCGCAAATAGACATAGCTTTGGACCCGTTGGAGGGGACCAACCTTTGTGCCTATGGCCGTCCGGGAGCGATAGCGGTGGTTGCATTGGCCTACCGTGGTTGTTTATTGAATGCGCCGGACACCTATATGGAGAAGATAGCCGTAGGCCCCAAGGCCAAGGGCCACATTGACTTGGCCAAGTCCCCTGCGGAGAATTTGGTGAATGTCGCCAAGGCCCTTGACCGTTCGATTCAGGACCTAACCGTTATTGTTTTGGATCGCCCTCGGCACGAGAAGTTGATTCAGCAGGTGCGCGAAGTAGGCGTGCGCGTACGTCTCATTGAGGATGGGGACGTAGCGGCGGCGGTGTCGACATGTATAGAGACGGCGGGGGTGGATGTTTTGATGGGGGTAGGGGGTGCGCCGGAGGGGGTGATTTCTGCTGCGGCGTTGAAGTCC
>WQTM01000225.1 GCA_009786315.1 Pseudomonadota bacterium
ACTCTCTTGTTATGACCCCGGCAGGAATTGAACCTGCGACCTACGGTTTAGGAAACCGTCGCTCTATCCAACTGAGCTACGGGGCCTTCCTCGTTGCTCGCCGTTGGCCGCACAGCCAAATATGGGCGCACCAGGGCTTGAACCTGGGACCCCTGCCGTGTGAAGGCAGTGCTCTACCGCTGAGCTATACGCCCAAATGCAGCCGCAGGTTGTGCCACTCAATCCCCACCCTGTCAATCCTTTTAAAAAGAATTCATGGGCGCACTCCCATAGAAGAGCTAAAGCCCTCTGGAGAGCGCCTTTCATGAATGTCGTCTTCTTCGTCCTCATCCTCTCCTCTGTCTTGGTGGCAACCTTCAACGGCAAAATGCCCGCCGTCACAGAGGCCAGCATTGTCTCCGCAAAAACAGCCGTAGAGTTGTCTCTGGGGTTGGCAGGGCAGATGACTTTGTGGCTGGGGTTTATGGGGGTGCTGAGGGAGTCAGGAGTACTCGCAAGCCTCGTTCGCTGGCTAACCCCCCTCACCCAACGCCTCTTCCCCGAAATTCCCAAAAACCACCCCGCCCTTTCCGCTATGGTTATGAATTTCGCAACCAATATCCTCGGACTCGGCAACGCCGCTACGCCCTTCGGCCTCAAAGCCATGCATGAGCTGAACCAACTCAACAAACATAAGGGCGTCGCTAGCAACTCCATGGTGCTCTTCCTCGTCATTAATACCTCGGGGCTTGCACTCTTGCCGCTGGGCGTCGTCGCTATACGCGCCTCCCTCGGCTCCAAGGACGCCGGCGGCATCATCCTCCCTTCCCTCGTTGGCACCTTCTGCGCTACCATTATCGCCGTCCTCCTGTGCAAATTCGTTGAGCGCCTCCCCCTCTTCTCAGAAAAAAAACTCCAGGAAGAAACCACCCCCTCCCCTCTCGCGGAAAATATGCCCCCCTCCGGCCCCGCCCTCCCGGAGCTGATATTGAAAGAAAGCCCACCTCTCAGCTGGCGTAGTTGCTTTGTGCTGGCCATTGCACTCGCCGTAGGTTTGGCATTTTGGCTTTCTCTGGGGAAGCCGGGGGGGGAGGCAACGGAGCTTGGCGCCATCGAGCGTTTGCGCCCCTATTTGTCCAGCTGGCTTCTGCCTCTGTTGATGCTGTCCATTGTCTGCCTGGGTTTTTCAAGGCGCATTCACGTCTATGAGGCCTTCATCGCCTCCGCGAAAGAGGGCTTTCAGTTGTCCATCTCCCTCATCCCCTATTTGGTGGCCATTCTCGTCGCCGTGGGAATGTTTCGCGCTTCGGGGACACTTGAGTTTCTTGTGGGCGCCATTGGGCCGTGGACAAGCTTGGTTGGACTCCCGGCAGAAGCTTTGCCCATGGCCTTCACCCGCCCACTGTCCGGCTCCGGCGCCATGGCCATTATGATGGATACCATGAAGCACCATGGGCCGGACTCCCTTGTGGGCTATATGGTTTCTCTCATTAACGGCAGCTCGGAAACCACCTTCTATGTGTTGGCCGTCTATTTCGGCGCTGTGCATGTTGCGAAAACACGCCACGCGGTGCTCGCTTGCGTGGGGGCGGACGTCTTCAGTTTGGGGGTTGTTGTGTTTTTGACGCACCTGTTTTTTGGTTGAGGTTTGTTTGCAAACTTTGAAGCTCTGCACACAATGCGCCCATGTGTTTGTCCGGAATGGATATGGGGGGTATGTTTTTTTCTGAGTTTTTGACCTCTCAACAAAATCAAGCGAAAATTCTCCTGAATGAAAACGGTCTGGCTATTTCTTTTCTTTGGCATGTTGGCAGGCTGCGCAACAAGCCACCCCTCCTCTCATTCTGCTCTCTTGAACGCATTCGCCAAGGAAGCAAGTCCTCCTTTGGCTGAGCAAATCCCCACGAGGCCCCCAACACAGGAAGCCAGACGAAACCCGGAAACTTCCGTCAGCCCGCCTGCGGCCAAGCCCTTGGTATACGGTTCCAGGCAAAAAGTGGTGGAAACGGCGCGAGCTCTTCTTGGAAAAAAGCACATTGTCCTCCATGGCAAAAAATATCCCAGCGACTGCTCCGGGTTTGTCAAGGCCCTCTATGCGCAAGTCGACATCCCTTTAATGCAAGCAGCACAACCCAGAGACAATGCCGTCACAGCCATGTTTCGCTATGCAAAAGCTCATGGCAAAACATTCAAGGGAGGTTGGCCTGTGCCTGGAGATTTGGTGTTTTTTCGAAACACCTATAGGCTTGGGCCACGCCACTCCCCCTCCTCGCTGACACACATAGGTGTTGTCGACTCCATGGACGCGGATGGGACCGTCTATGTCATCCACCACGTCTCACGGGGTGTGGTGCGTTATGCGATGAACCTTAACTATAAAACTCAAAAGCAAAACCAACGCGGCAAACGTGTGAACGACTATATTCGAGCACGCCAAGGCGGTGAGCCCGCAAAACTGACAAGCGAGCTCTTCGTCAGCTATGCAAGCCTGTTGCCCGTTGAATCCGCTTTGTTGGCTCAAAATCAGGAAGACTTCGCGCCCAAATCCACCAAGCGCTGAATCTCAAGCCACACCTGCACAGGCGAATGGCCCAAAACCAACCACGCTCCCGCAAAAACCACCAAAATTGCAACGAGAAGTACCACCACCAAAAACATCCACCGCCGGGCTTTTTTCGCCGGCTCCAAAAAGTCTGCCGACTGGTGAAAGCGCTGAAGCTGGGCCGCTTGCTCATTCTCAACTCGACGAATCTCCTCCACAACAGTCGCAGACAAATCCGCGGGGAAATTCTGCTGCACAGGTGCAAAAGACTCGTCCGTCACTCCAGCTAAGCCGGGATCCGTAACAGGCTCCTCCTGTTGCGCCTGCTCCGTCAGCAGAGACGTTGAAGAGGACATATGAGAGGACATATGACTTGAGAAAGCTCGCTGAGAAGCAGAGGAAGGTGGAGACGTTTTTTCAGGAGGCACCTCCGGAACGGCAGCCGCTTTCTCCAATTCGCGCATGAATTGGCCACCGAGAGGATCTTCATTGGAATAGCCTGCCCCAAAGTCAAAATAGGCAACTTCACCCGCCACTCCCTCGTTGCCCTGTGCATGCAAACCCATCTCCCTCACCTGCCCATATTCAAAAACCTCTTCATCCGAAGAAGGAGGAGACAACAGCGAAGGCGCCTGCTGCTCCGTAGGCATGGCCCCGAAAAGTTGCGTGGAGCCTAGAGAGGGTTGCTCTCCACCATAGAAAGGAATTCCTTCTGGGGGGGGAAGTGGAGAGCTGCCCACCTCTCCCTCCTCGGCCCCTGGCAGAGCCACAAAGACATGCCCACAACGGGTGCATTGTACGGGAACGCCTCCTGGAACAAGTAAATAGTCGTCAAGAGAATAGGTGGTTGAACACTGCTCGCAAGAAATCAGCACGGTCATCTCATATCACTCTTTTGTGTCACACTGAATAAATAGGTGCTCTTCTAGGGACTTTAGGCGAACAGGCCCAACACCTGCAATTTTTGCAACTTCTTCCCAATTACAAAACCCCTCAAGCTCTCCTCGTTCCTCTAGGAGATTTGAAAGCACTTTAAAAGGAACTTTTGGAAGGTTTTTCAAGTCCTCAAGCTTCACTGTATTCAAATCCGCCTTCATCCCAAGCAACCAAAGTTGGTTGGGCAAAAGCGGCATCCCCTCGCCACAATGTACATGGGCCTGCGCGGCCACCCTCAACTCAGCAACCCCACACCCCCATGGCGTCTTCGCAGAAGGCCAATCCTCCACACAAACCCAGGAGCCTAAACTCCCCAACCCCATAAGCCATGCCACCCTCCATGTCAAAGCAGACAAGCCCACTTCTCCTCCTCCTCTTCATAAACCCAAATAACCCAAAAACACTTCCTCTATGTGTCGGCTGAGTTGCTCTTTTGGCAAACTTCCTTCCACACAAATAATATGCTCCCCCACTTGCCTTCGAATGGCAATAGCACGCTCATAGTTTTCGGCAACTTTCCTCTGCGTCTCCAATGCCTCATAGAGCTCTACCTGCGGACGCATGCCCATCCGCGAAGCCGCAAGCTCCGGCTCAATCCTCAAAAATACAGTGCCATCCGGAACCAAAGCATGCTCGTTGAGCGTTGCTATCCAATTCATGGACAAAGAGACGTGCTGGTAGGCCAATGAGGAAAGCATATAGCGGTCCGAAACCACCCAGTGGCCTTGCGCCAATGCGGGTTTTATTTCTGCCTCAAGGTGGTCCTCCCTGTCCGCCGCAAACAACAAAGCCATCGTCTGCGGCGACAAAGCCTTGCCCCCCCCTAGGCCCAAACGCCCCGACAAAACCTGCCGAATCAACACCCCCACGGGCCCCTTTGAAGGCTCACACGTGGCGTGCGCTGTCAAACCACGCCGCCTCAATGCCGCAACCAAAAACGCTGTCTGCGTCGTGGTGCCCGCACCATCCAACCCCTCAACTACCAAAAATTTTCCTCGCTCCATGTTGCCTCCTAACCTGTATGCGCCAAAAGAAGCCGCTCCCCCCACCGCTCCCTCAATACACAAGCCATTTGAGGGTGGTTGTCCAAAGAGGGGTTCTCTTGGAGCAGCTCAAACGCCTTGTCCTTCGCCTGCTGCAACAACTGCTGGTCCCTGGCCAGGTTGGCTACCCGAAGCTCAGGCACTCCACTTTGCCTTATGCCCAAAAACTCCCCCGGGCCACGTAACTCCAAGTCCGCCTGCGCAACAACAAACCCATCCTGCGTCTTCTCCATCGTCTTCAAACGCATCGCCGCCTCCTTGGACAAACTGCCCCCCACCATTAGGAAACAAAAAGAGTCCTGCGTGCCACGCCCTACCCTCCCACGCAGTTGGTGCAACTGAGACAAACCAAAACGCTCCGCACCCTCTATCAGCATATAGGTTGCGTTGGGCACGTCTACGCCCACCTCCACTATGCTGGTGGACACCAATATGTTCAACTCGCCCCGCCGAAAAGCCCCCATCACCTCCTCCTTCTCCTGTGGCTTCAACCGCCCATGCAAAAGGCCTATGCGCGCACCCACCAGCACCTTCTCCAACTCCCTCGCCCCCTGCGTGGCGTT
This sequence comes from Pseudomonadota bacterium, assembly GCA_009786315.1. Classification (GTDB taxonomy): domain Bacteria; phylum Myxococcota; class Myxococcia; order Myxococcales; family Myxococcaceae; genus WRKR01. The sequence goes on from WQTM01000225.1 coordinate 5,064, forward strand.
GGCCAAATCCATCTTCTCGGACTCTTCTACTAGGGGGAATACAACATAGGCTTGGCGGCCTTCGCCCAAGGCCTCTTGGAGCCGCTTGAGCGCCTGTATGTGCTTCTTGGGGAGAAATATGTGCGTGCGAATGGGCTTCCGGCCGGGGGGCAACTTGTCTATGGTGGATATGTCCAAGTCCCCATAGACGGCCATCGCCAAAGTCCTCGGAATGGGCGTCGCCGTCATGACCAATATGTCCGGCCTGCTGCCCTTGTGCGCAAGGTGGTGCCTTTGCAATACGCCAAAACGGTGCTGCTCATCCACCACAACCAAACCGAGACGTTGGAATTGTACGTCGGACTGCAACAACGCATGCGTGCCTATCACCACAGAAACACCCCCACTGGCTATATGCTCCAAATGCTGGCGCTTCTCCACCTGCCCCATCCCCCCTGTCAACAAACACATTTGTAGGCCCATTCGCTCCAAATAGGGGGCAAAAGTGGCCGCATGCTGCTTGGCCAATAACTCCGTCGGCGCCATAACAGCGGACTGGTAGCCGCCCAACGCGCATGTCGCCGAGGCCAACATGGCAACCGCCGTCTTCCCGGAGCCTACGTCACCTTGGAGAAGACGGTTCATCGGCTCCCTGCCCTGCATGTCCCTCCACACCTCCCCCACTACACGCTCCTGAGCATCCGTCAATGTGAAGGGCAAAGCTTGCTTCACCTTCGCTTTCGTTGCCGGAGAAATGCTCAACGCAATGCCTTCAAGCTTGGCCATGCCCTGGCGACGCAGGGCCAACCCCAACTGCAAAAAGAAAAGCTCATCAAAAGCCAAACGTCGGTGCATGGGGGTCTGCGCAGCATTCAACGCCTCCAAAGTTTGCGTCTCTTCCGGAAAATGCAGCTGACGCCAGGCTTCTTTCAAATCCATCAACCCCAACTCCACCTTCAAACCTTCTGTCAACGTCTCCTTTATTTGAGAGGCAAAACTGTGGAGCAATTTGAAAACCAACTCCCTAAACATGCGCTGCTCATGCCTCTCAAAACCTATGTATATGGGGACGAAACGGCCAAAGTGCGCTTGGGAGTTCGCCCGTTGCTCCGCACTTTCAGCTTCAGGGTGCGCCATCTCCCAACCCGCCAGCGTGTGGCGGGCTTGCCCGGACAACAAAAACCACTTCCCCACTTGGTATTTCTCCACAAGCCAGGGCCCCGCTTGAAAATAAACAGCACAAAGCCTCCCACTGTCGTCCGCAAACCAAACCCTCAAACCCTTGGCCCTGCCACCCCTTCCTCTCCTGTGCATCGCCTCCAGTTGTGTTACTTGCGCCAACACGACGGTATTGGCCTTCGGCTCTAAGTCGGAAATTTTTGAAATACGCCGCCTGTCCTCATAGGCCTTTGGCACATGAATGAGCGCGTCCCCTATGGTAGAAATTTCTTTGCGCTTCAAACCGGCAAGCAACCTCGGAGACAGCTTCCATGCCAAACTCTGCAAGGGCAAATTCCATGGCTCCTGGGGTGGGTAGAGGCTGGAATGCAAAGAGACAACCACTTTGGCCGCGGGCTTGAGCGTCCCACGCCCTTTTTGCAAAACAGGCCGGGGCATTCCCTCCGGCAAAGCAATGCCGGCCTCCACCAACGCCTCCAATAAACGCAAAAGAGAAGCCTTGCGTTGCTCCATGGAGGACGCGTCTATATGGGGTAACTCCCCCTGCAATACACCCAACAATGAGGCCCCCACACCCTCCTGCCTGCCAAGCTCCAACGCTGCCTGAAGTGTCTCTGCCAAATTGCGGATGGTGGACAAATGCGCAAAGTGGTTGGCACAGGCATAACGCAAAGGGGCCATGAGTACCTGCTGAAATCGCTCACTCGCGCTCATCCTGAATAACCACAGACAAAATCTGATATTCTTTTATGCCATTCGGCGTGTGTACGGTGACGTCCTCCCCCACCTTCTTCCCTATCAGCTGCTTGCCTACAGGGGAGGAAATGGAAATCCACCGTTTCTTCAAATCCACCTCCGCTTCTCCTACGAGGCGGTAGCTTAGTTTGCGCTCATTCTCCAAATCCAAAAGCTCAACGGTGGTCCCAAAAACAACGCTGTCTCCCAACTGAATTTGAGAAACGTCAATAACTTCAACATGCGCCAATATGTGGTTGAGCTCCAAAATCCGCCCCTCTATGTGGCTCTGCTTCTCCTTCGCAGCATGGTATTCAGCATTCTCCTTCAAGTCGCCATGCGCACGCGCTGTTTCAATCTCTTTGCTAATGCGAGGACGCTCAACCGAGAGCAATTGCTTCAACTCGTCCTTAAGCTTTTGTAATCCTACCGGCGTTATGGGAAAACGTTGCATAAATTCTCCAAGAGTGTTGCAAAGCCAATGGGGCGTTGTGAGTCTTCCTATATGCTTTCTGTCAAAGAGCTAAAAAACTATGCCCAACGGCTCTCCGCAGAGGAGTTCCTCTCCCAGCTGGGCCCCTTCGCCCTCATCCAAAAACCGGATGAGTTGCAGGATGCTCGACATACGGAAAAAATGGGACTGCCTCATAATATGGTGGTGACACATATGGTGGCTCGGGAAAAAGTCTCAACAGCTGCTCTGAGCCTGCTCTTTCAATTTGAAACACTTGCGGTCGTCACTTTGCCGCCACTGCAGGGCTCAGACATGCTTTATATTGGTCGTCAACCTGATTGTGAGTTGGTTTTAGATCACCCTTCCGTTTCTAAGCGACATGCTCTGCTTCGCTGGAATTCAGCTTTTGGACGTAGCACATTGACGGATTTGGAATCAACCAATGGAACTTTGCTCAATGCAAGCACACGCCTAAGACGCGAAACCGTCTTGAAGGACGGTGACATTGTCTCCTTTGGCGAAGTCCAATTCTGGTATTTGCTGACTTCCACCCTCTATCAGAAACTGGCAGAAACACCCTCCGCGTATATTTGAATCACTTCTAAAAACTTTGTGGCCTAAAACGCTCGCGAAGCTTGAGGGCAACATTGGGGGGAACCAAACCGTCTACTTTGCCGCCAAATGCCGCAACCTCACGTACAGATTGGGAGGAAATATAGAAACTTTCCTGGCTCGTCATCATAAACACCGTCTCTATGTGCGGCGCTAAATGACAATTCAAATGGGCCAACTGAAACTCAAACTCAAAATCACTCATGGCCCGAAGCCCCCGCAAAACAATGCTGACTTCACGGCTCTTCGCATAGTCCACCAGCAAACCTTCAAAGGCCACCACCTCTATGTCTCCTTGAGGACAGGCCTCGCGAATGAGCTGAATGCGCTCCTCCACTGTGAAAAGAGGCGTCTTCTTCACGTTGACAGCAAGCGCTACAATCAACTTGTCGAATACCTTCAATGCGCGCTCTACCAATGAGAGGTGACCGCAGGTGAAAGGGTCAAAACTTCCAGGGTAAATTGCCGTTTTGGGATGCATAAAAAAAGCTCATCTATTGGGTTAGAACGAAGAATGCAAGAAGATTGAGACAAGCGTGTCTCCAAATTTCATCTCCTTCTGCGAAGACAAAGCAGCAGGCAAAACGGGCAGGGCGCAACGCCTGTCCCTCTCCACAACCACCCTCCCTCCAGGTAACAAAACCTCCTCCCTCAACATGGCAAGCCAAAGCTCCCCCCAGTTTTGGAATGCATAGGGGGGGTCTGCAAACACCAACTCAAAACGCCTGTTGTGCGTTCTGCAGCGCGACAGGGCCGCAAAAGCATCTACATGCCAAACCTCTGCCTGAGTCTCCAAGCCCAGGTTTGCAATGTTTTTCTTGCATAGGCGGACAGCGTCCACATGCTTGTCCACCAACAAGGCCGAGTTGGCATTGCGACTGAGGGCCTCCAAAGCCATGGCGCCTGTGCCTGCAAACAAATCCAAAACTCTAAGCCCGTCAAAATGCTGGCCCAACACATTGAAAATGCTTTCTCGGACGCGGTCTGCGGTTGGACGAATGTCGCTTGAGTGGGGGCCCAACAAACGGCGGCCCCTGTGAGTTCCTGCAATGACGCGCATTAAACCGCTTCTTAGCCTCGAATGCGTTGAAAGGCCAGCTTGAGAAAAACTTTGGAGGGGGTATTGCAAATGGCCCCCTTGGCGGCTAAGCCTCGCCCTCCTTATGCTTTCTCGAGAACGTATCCGCAATATTGCCATCGTCGCCCATGTGGACCATGGAAAAACCACACTCGTCGACCATATGCTTCGCCAGGGAGGCGTTTTTCGAAGCAACGAGACCCTGGTGGAGCGCGTTATGGACTCGGGGGACTTGGAGCGCGAAAAGGGTATTACTATCCTCGCCAAAAATACCTCCATCTCCTATGACAACCATCTCATTAATATTATTGACACACCCGGACATGCAGACTTCGGGGGAGAGGTGGAGCGTGGGTTGCGCCTCGTCGACGGCGTGTTGCTGCTTGTCGACGCCGCAGAAGGGCCTTTGCCTCAAACACGCTTTGTCCTGCAAAAAGCTTTGGAGCTCAACCTCAAAACCGTGCTCGTTATTAATAAGGTGGACCGCGCCGACGCCCGCCCCAAGGAAGTCCTCGACGCCGTATATTCCCTCTATATAGACTTGGGCGCCAATGACGAGCAAATTGAATTTCCTGTCCTCTATGCCATTGCAAGGCAAGGCCTCGCCTTCAACAAACTGGACGACGAGAGAAAAAACCTGCTCCCCCTGTTTGAAGCCATCCTCAAAAACATCCCCCCCCCCAATGTTTCAGACGACGCTGAGCTTTCGCAAATGCTCGTCGCCAATTTGGACTATGACGACTATGTCGGCAGGTTGGCCGTAGGCCGCATTCACGCAGGCCGCTTTTATGTCAACAAACCCCTCTGCGTCATGCGTGCCGACGGCAGTCTCCAAAATGGAAAAATTTCCAAACTCTATGGTTTCTCCGGCCTCAAACGCGTGGAAATTGAAGACGCCGGCCCTGGCGAAATTGTCTGCATTGCGGGCATGGACGCCATTTCTATTGGGGACACGCTAAGCTCCCCTGACAACCCCACCGCCCTCCAACGCATTCGTGTGGATGAGCCCACCATGAAAATGGTGTTTCGCGTCAACGACAGCCCTCTTGCCGGGCGAGAAGGAAAATATGTCACCTCTCGCAACCTGCGCGAGCGCCTCTACCGCGAAGCCTATAAAAATGTTGCTTTGCGTGTTGAAGACAGTGAGAGCCCGGACGCTTTCATCGTCTATGGCCGAGGTGAGTTGCAATTTTCCGTCATTTTGGAAACCATGCGGCGCGAAGGTTATGAGTTGATGGCTTCAAACCCGGAGCCCGTTTTGCGCGAAATAGAGGGGAAAATATGGGAGCCCATGGAGCTTGTCTTTTGCGACATTCCTGAAGCCAGCATGGGCGCTGTCACGGAGCGTTTGGGCCTTCGAAAAGCGCAACTCATTCACATGCAGCCTCAAGGCAGCGACAGGACACGTGTGCAATACCGCATTCCCTCTCGTGGGTTGGTTGGCTTCAGGAGCGAGTTTCTCAGCCTCACAAGAGGCGAAGGCATTCTCTCAAGTCAGTCCGACGGTTATGAGCTTTGGATGGGGGCCATTCCCAGGCGACAAAACGGCGCCATTGTCTCTGACAGGCAAGGCAAAACCGTCCCCTATGCCCTGTTTTCCGTTCAAGAAAGAGGCCAACTTTTTGTCGGCCCCGGCATTGAAGTCTATGAAGGCATGGTTGTCGGTGAGCATGCACATTCCACGGAGCTCAACGTCAACCCTTGCCGCGAAAAGAAACTGACCAATATTCGCGCAGCCGGAAGAGACGAAAACGTCATTTTGACGCCACCAAGAGAAATGACGCTTGAGAAAATTCTCGAGTGGATTTCAGAGGACGAGCTTGTCGAAATAACACCCAAAACCTTGAGAATTCGAAAGCGCCTGTTGGAAGTGAATGCGCGCCACCGCGCAGAGCGCGACAGGAAACGTGAAAGTTAAGTGTGTAGTTTCCTGTAAAGTTGACACACGGGTTATTCGAAAGGCAAAAAGAAATGTTTTCAAAAAAAGCCCGGGCCGCAAGCCCAAAGAGAGCAACGTCCGGGCAGGCGAAAGCGCAACAGGGTTGCCACCTGGGCATACGAGCCTATCTGCTCCACCAATTCAACAAATTCTGAGTCGGGGACGCGGGGGCCGAACCATCCGTTTCACAACATGTCTGGTTTCGCTAGCCATACTTAGCGGCGAACGACTCATCTGACATGCACAAATAAACGATGAACTCAATGAAGGCGATGATTCCTGGGATGAGAGTCCAGAAAAACAGGAGGCAGAGGATGCCCTGGAAGGGACGCCCGAGATAAAACTTGTGGATACCAAATCCCCCAAGGAAGAATGCAAGGAGCGCTGCGGAGACCGGCTCTTTGTGCCAACATAACGTTTTTGTCGAACCCCGCATTTTGGACAAATTTTCGAACGAAAATCAATTGGTTGTCCGCATCCCGTTTTGCAACCAAATGCGCTGTTTTTTTGGGGAGGAAGAGCGTTGCCAAACATTGTTTTTCATGAAAACGACGTGTTCGTTGAGGATGCTAAGAGCGACATGCCTACGGGCTTTGTGGTGTCATACACGGGAAATACCAAACCCCACAAGGCGTTGGAGACTTTGTGGGGCCTGGTGAAACCTTCTGTTTATGGAGGCGGCGGGAATCGAACCCGCGTCCGAGAAATGTTGGCGTTGAGGCGCTACGTGCGTAGCTGACGTTTGAGGTTGTGGCCCATGGGCTGCAAGTCAGCCTGCAGCTGCCACATGCCATCCCAGAGTTGTTTCACCTCACTGCTGTCCGGGTGCAGCAGCAAAGCTAAGCCCACTGGTTCGCAGACCGTTTTGCCCGCAGGCAATGGCAAACAGTCCGGGCAAGGCGCTTTTTAGGCAGCCAGTGCCAGCTCAACGTTGTCGTTGGCTTTTGTGTTTTTGCTTCCGTGTTTGACGAGTGTGAAAGCCCACTCGACACGCTCCCCAAAACCTCCAGGCCCCGTCGAAACCTTGTCGCCCCCCTCAAAACTTCACTCTTCACTTTTCAAAGAACGGCCCTCATATAACCTCTTCATTATGCCATACCCCATGGGGCTACTCAAGGCCCTTCCCGCTACCCCCCCCTGCCCCACCCGCTTGGCCTCCAAAGGTTGGGCCAGTCAACTCCCTAGTCCTATTGTTCTTTTTCAGGCTGGGGTGGCACGGTTTCCTTGAAAAGAAATTCTGTACGGCGGTTTTTCGCTCGCCCCAACGCAGAGTCATTGGGGGCTACGGGCCTGTCAAAACCATAGCCTATACTTTGCAAACGGCCCGGCTCAATGCCATGGCTGATAAGGTAGTCCACCACGGACTTGGCTCGCCTGTTCGACAAGTCCAAGTTGTAGGGACGACTGCCAACATTGTCGGTGTGGCCTTCAACAGAAATGGGGCCCACTTCAGGGTAGCGGTTGAGCAACTCCACTACGTTGTCAAGTAGGTTGAAACTTTCGGGCTTTATGGTGTCCTTCGCCGTGTCAAAAAGAATCGTCCCTCGAATGCGGATTCTGTCTGACTCCAAGGAAACTTCGTCTTCTTCGGGAGGCGGCGGACAACCATCCAACTCAGGAATGCCCGGCTCCAACGGACACTTGTCCAAATGGTCCGGAATCTCGTCACCATCCGTGTCGGGACAACCGTCATATTCTATAGGGCCAGGAATGTCAGGGCAGGCGTCAAGATGGTCAACAATGCCATCTCCGTCCCTGTCAGGGTAGGGACAACCGTTGTTCTCCTTGGGGCCAGGTTCGTCAGGACACCCATCCTCACTGTCAGGAATACCATCCCCATCCCTGTCGGGCTCCGGTAGGTGCTGGTAACCAAACCCCAGGCCTACACGAAAAGCCTCTCGCCCATACCCCGTATTTTTGCCCACCGCCCCCCGGCCTAGGTGCAACTGAAACAACCAGTTTTTATAAATTTGCGCCCTGTAACCCAACAGCAACTCCATCGGCGTCTTTATGGCATCCGCATAGTCAAAGTTGAAGGGCGCTTCGGCAGAAGTCACCACGTTGAATTCAGCCAACAGTTGGTTTTTGGCGAAAACACGCCCCCCCCCTAAGTCAACCAATACCCCTAACCCCATCATAAACTCCTGACCCACATAAAGGTTGAGGTATTGCCCAGGTTTGGTGTGTAGACGCCAACCAACATTTCCGAGTATACGCACAGGCCCCAAGGCTCGCTCCAAGGCAACGCGAGGAGCCAACACAAATCCCCTGCCCCCAAGAAAATGGTTGGTATTGCTGGTGGGCGCACGTATTTCGAGAATGGCCCCTAGTGCAATGGGAAATTGCTGCTGGGTGAGAATGGCATAGCGGCCAATAAGACGCAAATCTCCAAGCCCCGCTGCCGCCGGCGCCCTCTGAGGAAGGCCATGTTGCTCAAATAACTCAAACTTATTCGATTGGTAAACCGTCAACGGCAAGTCGATGGCAAGCTCCAGCCGAGAAAGGGGTTGGTAGCTCGCAAAAAGGTGCAAGTCCGCACGAAAAGGAATGAGACTGCCAACACGCTCATTACCAAATTTAATGGACAAGGGGGAAAAGTTAAGGTCACCTAAAAGGCGTACACTCCATGCACCTGCATGCTGCATTTCAACAGCCTCAAGAACAAGGCCTGAGTCCAGAGTGGGTGTCAGTTTAATAGGGACTGCGTCGATGCCACGTTGGAAGGGGTTTGCCGCCATGGCCGTGTAGACAAACAGACAAGTCAGCAAACAGAGCGCCATTCTGGGCTTCATGCGTAATTTTCCTTCAAAGGTGAAAGACCGACAAATAGATCGAACATATGCTTTTGCGAAAAAAACAACAACTTTTGTGAGACACACAGTATTTTTTTCCAAGGCCCCAAAGCACCCCCTCCAGCCCCCAAATAGCTCATGTACAAATGGAGACGAGGCCTAAACCCCGTCTCCGTTCCTTTATTCCTTCATTGCTAGCAAGTGATGGGAGAGTGGACAAGCCTCATAAACGTATTTTGCAAATACGGACTGTTAAGCCTCCATAAAACAAAAAAGCGCCCACCCCAAAAAAGTGGGCGCTTCAAAAAGACAAAAGGGCGGCAAAAACCTAGACCGCTTTCACTTTGACATACTGTCTTCGTTGGACTCGTTTTTGTTCGGGCCCAATAACAGGGAAACAGCCACTCAAGTGCACTCCCTACCTCCTCCCTTCCGTCAACAAGCTCCACCAGCAAGTTCCGGTGGAGCTTGCTCCTCACAAAAGCCTCCTCCGCGTCGAGCTCATATTGAAACCGGTCTGTAGGCTTATTTTAAAATAAAACCGGTCTAGAGAGGAATGTTGCCGTGCTTACGTGGCAAGTTTTCTTGAAATTTGTCCTTCATTAGCTCGAGGGAGCGGATGAGTTTGAGGCGCGTCTCCTCGGGGCGGATGACTTCGTCAATATAGCCCAATTCGGCCGCTTTGAAGGGGTTGGCAAACTTCTCGCGGTATTCAGCGACGAGGCGCGCTTTTTCAGCAACCGCGTCTTTCGCGCTGTCCAACTCCTTCCTGAAAATAATGTTGACGGCGCCGTCTGGCCCCATGACGGCAATTTCCGCTGTTGGGTAGGCCAGGTTAATGTCGGCGCGAATGTGCTTGGACGCCATAACGTCATAGGCGCCGCCATAGGCTTTGCGCGTAATGAGCGTAATTTTGGGCACGGTGGCCTCTGCAAAAGCATAGAGCAGTTTGGCGCCGTGTTTGATAATGCCGCCCCACTCCTGGTTGGTGCCCGGCAAAAAGCCCGGGACGTCCACCAACGTCACAAGCGGAATGTTGAAACAGTCGCAGAAGCGGACAAAACGCGCTGCTTTGACAGAAGCGTCTATGTCGAGACAACCGGCAAGCACCGCAGGCTGGTTGGCGACAATGCCGACGGAGCGTCCACCCAGCCGCGCAAAGCCGATGACAATGTTTTTGGCATAGTGCTCGTGAACCTCAAAAAAGTGCTTGTCGTCCACAACAAGTTTGATGAGCTCCACAATGTCATAGGGTTTGTTGGGGTTGGAAGGCACCAGCGTGGCCAAGGCCGCTTCCTGGCGCGTCGGGGAGTCGTCTGTGGGTTTGAAGGGTGGGTCTTCTTTGTTGTTGGAGGGGATGAAGGAGAACAATTCCCGCGTATAGGCGATGGCTGCTTGCTCATTTTCTGTCGCGAAGTGGGCCACGCCGGACTTCTGGTTGTGGGAAATGGCGCCGCCGAGGGCTTCTTTGCTGACTTCCTCGTGCGTCACGGTTTTGATGACGTCAGGCCCCGTAATAAACATATAGGAGGAAGACTTCACCATAATGATGAAGTCCGTAATGGCCGGTGAATAGACAGCGCCACCCGCACACGGGCCCATAATGAGGGAGAGTTGGGGGACAACACCCGAGCAGAGGGTGTTGCGTAAGAAAATGTCGGCATAGCCGGCGAGGCTTTCGACACCTTCTTGAATGCGTGCGCCACCCGAGTCGTTGATGCCGATGACAGGGGCTCCCACGCGTGTGGCCAAGTCCATGACTTTGCAGATTTTCTGAGCATATGCACCCGAGAGGGAGCCGCCGAAAACGGTAAAGTCCTGGGCGAATACGAAGACGGTGCGGCCCTCAATGGTGCCATGTCCTGTGACGACACCGTCTCCGGGAATTTTCTTCTTTGCCATGCCGAAGTCCGTGGCACGGTGGGTGACGAATTTGTCGAGCTCCTGGAAGCTGCCCGGGTCCAGCAGAAGCTCAATGCGTTCACGTGCAGTCAGCTTTCCGGCTTCGTGTTGTTTTGTAATCCGGTCAAGGCCGCCTCCAAGCTCGGCCTCTTCCTCCAATTTCTTCAAGCGCAGGCGCAGTGGGTCTTTTTCGAGTTCGCTCATAAGTAGTACATCTACCATGCGGAAAAACAGATGGAAGCAGCTTCTGCGGGGTGCATGTCGTTTTTATTCCTGCTGGTTCTGACTTTAGGAACTCTGACAGCTGGTTTGAGGGGCCCCTCAACTCCGTTCTTCAGGGCATAATGCCTGTGCTCGCTGCGTGTTGAATAGCGGAAACTCAATGGGCGTGCAGCCATTCAAAAACGGCGCACAAACCAATCGGGCTTGCGGAGGAGGCCGGCATACCAAACGCCAAGAGGTGGGGCGGAATGCTGGGAGGAAAAAGTTTATTTCGATTGCAAACGAACAGAAGCCTTTGCTAACAAATGTTAGCGCAACCTTGGTTTGACTGAAGCGAGGCTAACGGATGAATGCAAGCAAAGAGCGTATGGAAACCGTCGGTGTGCGTTTTCCGTTATTGGACATTGCGTGGCTGGCGTCGTTGCAACTGAAGGATGCGTTGACACCCTCTGACAAAATTCGCAGCATTGTCACCACAGCGCGGCGACAGCATGAAGGTTATGGGGACTACGAGGCGTCGCTCTCTTGGCTAAGCGAGTTGTTGGCGCCGGTGGTAGCCAGCATTCGCGCCAGGGAGTTTAGGGCCGAGGGGCCGGGGTTGCACTCGGAGTTGCTAACGTTTTTCATAGAGTGGCTACCGCAAACTTTGGCATTGGTATTGGCGCGAAGCCGGGGCACGCAAGAGGGGGGTGAGGGCGAAAACCTCGAATCCCTGGTGCAACTGGAAGCGCAATTGGCACAACGTTGCTTCCAGTTATGCGAGTCCCTGTTGCGTTTGGGTGTCGGTACGAATGCCCCGTGTTATAACCCCAAAATCATCCACTCCTATTTGCCTCGCATCATCGAATTGGCCCAACTCATCTCCAATACCTGCAACCCCAAACCCACCCCCTGAAAAAAAGGAGCCCTCCATGGCAGACAGCATCCGCAGCCGCGTAGCACGTATCATCAGCGGCAACATTCACTCCCTCATTGACGTGTTGGAAAACATCCACCCCGAAGCCAGCATGGCGCAAGCCATCCGAGAAGTCGACAGCATCATCGACGAAGTCAGCACAGGACTCGGCCGCGCCACCGCGTCAAAACACCTGGCCCTTTCTAACCTGGCTGAGCAAAACCGCCGACATAAGCAGCTCGCCGGAGAAATTGATGCCGCCGTCAAAGAGCTACGCGACGACTTGGCCAAAGCCGCCATTGCACGACAGTTGGACATTGAGGCGCAAATTCCGGTGGTGGAGCAGGCCATCGCCAATACCGCAAGTGAGGAAAAGGAGATGGAGGGCTATCTTAGCGCACTGCGCGCGAAAAAACGCGAAATGGAAGAAACGTTGCGTCAATTTATCAGTACACGTGCTGCACAAAATATGCCGGGGACAAGTGCCGCGGGAGGAAAAAGCGGCAGCCAAAAATCTGCACCCGACAAAATGGCACAGGCCGAGTCGACTTTCGAGCGTATTCTCGCACGCCAAACAGGTTTGCCGGGCCTCTTGTCGACAACGGATGTGCAAAGCGCAACAAAACTGCGTGAGCTGTCGGAATTGGCACGCAACAACCGTGTCGAAGAGCGCCTGGCTGCACTGAAAGCGAAAGGAGACGGCTCCTCCTAACGGCGGCGCCCCCCCTCTCTTCCCTCTCAACAGAAAGGAGAAAACCATGTCGTTGTTCCTGGCTCAACAATCGCTGCCTTTCACCATTGCCCTCATCGTCATGCTCGTGCTCACCGTGCTTGAGGGTGCAAGTCTCCTCGTCGGCGGTTCCGGTTTGTCGGAAATGCTCGACAACGTCATTGACTTTGACATGGATGCGGATGCCGGTATACATGGCCACGGCGGCTTGCTCGGTTGGTTGCACTTTGGGCGCGTGCCGGTGTTGATGTTGTTGATTCTCTTTCTGACTTCCTTCGGCATTGCCGGCTTGCTGATTCAAATGCTCGCCAACAGTATTGTCGGCAACTTCCTGCCATCCTGGCTTGCCTCCATCGGCGCCTTTTTTGCGTCCGTCCCCGCAGTACGCGCCGGTGGTTTTATGCTGGAAAAAATTCTGCCCAAAGACGAGTCATCGGCCATTTCTCTCGACGCGTTGGTTGGGCGCGCCGGCATTATTGTCATTGGCACGGCACGAATGGGCGCCGCTGCACAGGCACGCGTGCGCGATGAGCACGGGCGCTCACACTATGTCATGGTTGAGCCAGATAATGAAAACAGCGTTTTTGAAACCGGCACCGAAATTCTGCTCGTCAAACGCCTCGGCGCAAAATATCAGGCCATTCGAAACCCGCACGCAGGACTGATGCAACCTTGAGTGCAAACAGGCAAAACCCAAAACACCTTGCACGGCAGAATGTTATGCGCCAAACACCTCGCACATGAGGAAACTGCACACACTTTGAATAAATGCTGCCGGGGGCTTTTGTATGTCGCGCCCTCGTGTTGTGTGTTGTTAAAAAGAGTTTTTTTGAAGGGAGTTATGAATCATGAATTTGTTTGATCAATATTCGTTGGAATTGCTGTTTTTGGCCGGGGTGGTGTTGGTGGCGATTTTCGCCATTGGTTTCATCCTTTCGCGCCTTTATACACGCTCAACGAAGGAAATGGCTTTTGTACGCACCGGTATGGGCGGTCAAAAAGTCATCATGGATGGTGGCGCACTGGTGCTGCCGGTGTTGCATGATATTTGCCGTGTCAATATGAATACTTTGCGTCTGGAAGTCAGCCGCGCCAAAAGCGAAAGCCTTATCGCCAAAGACAGAATGCGCGTTGATGTCATCGCCGCATTTTATGTGCGTGTGCAGCCGACGGCGGAAGCCATTGCCGCCGCTGCACAAACCTTGGGCCTGCGCACTTTGGAGCCATTAAAATTGAAAGAACTCGTCGAAGACAAATTCGTCGACGCGCTGCGTGCTACTGCCGCAACAATGACAATGCAACAACTGCAAGACGCACGTCAGGATTTCGTGCAGGGCGTGCAAAATTCCGTCTCTGAAGACATTCTGAAAAACGGACTTGAGCTCGAATCGGTTTCGCTGACAAGCCTCGACCAAACCGCAAAGGACTATTTCAATCCCAACAATGCCTTCGACGCCGAAGGGTTGACCAAACTGACCGAAGAAACCGAGCGCCGCCGCAAGGAGCGCAACGCCATTGAGCAAGACACCGAAGTCGGTGTGCGGCAAAAAAACCTCGGCGCTGAGCAAGAAAAACTCGAAATTGAACGCAGGCAAGAATTTTTGCGCTTGGACCAACAGCGCCAAATTGAAACCCAACGCGCAGAGCAGGTTGCCCAAATCGCCCAGCAACAAGCTGAACGACAACGCGAAGCCGAACAAGCAAAAATTCTCGCTCAACAGGAAATTGACCAATCCCGGCTTGTGGCCGAGCGTCAGGTGAAAGCCACCGAGGCCGAAAAAGAGCAGACTGTACGCCAGCGACAAATTACGGCTGAGCGCGAAATTAGAATCTCCCAAATTGACCAAGAAAAAGTCTCCATGCTTGCCGCACAAGACAAAGAAATCTCCATTTCAGTCAAATCACGCGAACAGTCTGAAGCCGAACGCTTGGCCAACGAAGCACGTGCCGAAGCAGCAAGGGCAGAAGAATCTGTGAAAACCGCGCGTGAAGTCGCCATCGCCGAGCGTGAAAAAGCTGTGGCGCTCGTCGAAGCACAGCAACACGCACAAAAACAAGCCATCGGCATCACCGTCGCAGCACAAGCAGAAAAAAATGCCGCGGCTGACCAGGCCGAAGCCGTTCGAATTAAAGCTGAGGCACAAAGCCTCGCCTATAAGGTGGAAGCCGAAGGCAAACGTCTGGTTAATGACGCTATCAACACATTGCGCGATGCACAAATTGCACTGCAAGTTAAACTGGCGTTGATTGAGCGCCTGCCGCAAATCATCGAGCAGAGTGTGAAACCCATGGAAGCCATTGAAGGTATTAAAATCATCCAAGTCGAAGGACTGGGCGGCGCTTCGCGCTCCGGTGGTGCAGGCGGAGAAAACGCAACCGGCGGCGGCAACCTCGCTGACCAGGCAGCCAATGCAATGTTGCGCTATCGCGCACAACAACCCGTCATCGACGCGCTGCTCTCTGAAATTGGTATACGCGGCGGCGACATCAACGGAATCATCAGCAGCGCTTTGCCGGATTCCAATTTGCCACCTTCGCCATCTCCATCCTCGCCTTCTTCAACGGCCTCCCTCCCTCCAACTCCCCCAGTGCCACCCCTGTGTACGGAAACCTCGACTACACCTTCCCGTCCCCTTGTCTCTGCAACCGAAGTGCCCAAGTCGGGTGCCTCCAGTCCATCTCCTCGCCCTGCTGCCATTCCTCCTCTTTCTACCCCTCCCTTCCGGCGATAGGGGCTGTCTCCACACCACAACTTCAACAACATTCAAAATTTTGAAACAGAAAAAACGGGGCCTCAACACCCCGTTTTTTTGTCCGCGTTTGTGCCGCCCTACAAACGCGTCGCCGCCTTCATCTGCCGTACAAAAGCCGCCAACGCTTCGCGCATGGCGGCTTTGTCGCCCAAATGCCGCTCAACAAGGGCTACCACCGCTGAGCCCGCAATCGCCCCAGCAGCACCAGCGGCAAGCACCGCACGTATATGCTCCGGCGTTGAAATGCCAAAGCCGACAATGGCTGGAGCGGCCCCCGCCACCCTCAACGCCTCAAAACACTGCGGCAACGGCGCCTGCATTGCCCGCTCAACACCTGTTACGCCGGAGCGGCCCAACACATAGGTGTAGCCGCGGCCATGCCGCGCAACTTCTGCCAATACCTCCTCCTCTATATTCGGCGGAACGACGAAAACCGGCAAAACCCCCTCCTCCCCCGCCGCTTCTATAAATGGCCCGGCTGCCCCTATGGGTATGTCCGCCACCAATATGGAGTCCACCCCCACCCCCGCTGCTTCAGCATAAAACCTCTTCACCCCACGGTGTATGAGGAGGTTGGCGTATAGCAGAAGGCCCATCGGCAATTCCGGGTGGTTTTGGCGAATACGTTTGCACAACTCCCAACAATGCGCGGGCGTCACCCCCCCACTCAATGCACGAAAACTCGCGCGCTGAATGGTTGGCCCATCGGCCATAGCATTCGCAAACGGAATCCCCAACTCCAATGCGTCGGCCCCCCCCTCCACCAAGGTGCCAACCATTGCCAGGCTCGTCTCTATGTCCGGGTCCCCCAACACCACAAAAGGAATAAATGCGCCTTCCTTCTTCAACTGCAAACGCTCAAACATTCTCTCATAGCGGTTGGTTTTCATGTCGTATGCTCTCCAAGCGAAAGCTGCTGCATAACGTGCTCCACGTCCTTGTCGCCACGCCCAGAAAGGCCCACCAAAAACAGTTGCGGCTTCGTCGCTGCTTTGGCCAACTTCAAAGCATGGGCAATGGCATGCGCGGACTCCAGCGCCGGAATAATGCCCTCCTCACGCGACAAACGTTGAAAAGCTTCCAGCGCTTCATTATCCTTAATACCCACATATTCGGCGCGGCCACTGGCATATAGGTGCGCGTGCTGAGGGCCTACGCCGGGGTAGTCCAGGCCGGCAGAAATAGAGTGGGACTCGGCCACCTGCCCGTGCTCGTCTTGCAGCACATAGCTATAAGTGCCGTGCAAAATGCCGGGGCGCCCCTTTTGCAAAGTTGCACCATGTTTGCCCGTATGCAAACCATGCCCCGCCGGCTCTATGCCTATGAGTTGCACACCCTCCTCCTCAATAAACTCGGCAAACAAACCTATGGCATTGGAGCCGCCTCCAACACAGGCCATCGCTATGTCCGGCAAACGCCCTTCCCTTTCCAAAATTTGCGCCTTCGCTTCGCGGCCAATAACCCTTTGGAATTCACGTACCATGGTTGGAAAAGGGTGGGGGCCCGCGGCTGTCCCGAGGAGGTAGTGGGTGTTGGGGTAGCTTTGGGACCAGTCGCGCAAAGCCTCGTTGACGGCGTCTTTCAGCGTGCCGCTTCCACCCGCCACCGGCACCACCTCCGCCCCCATGAGTCGCATACGGAATACGTTGAGCGCCTGCCGCTTCATGTCGGTTTCGCCCATATAAATGCACGTCTCCATTTTAAATAGGGCACCTACCAATGCCGTCGCCACACCGTGTTGCCCCGCCCCCGTTTCGGCAATCAACCGCGTCTTCCCCATCCGCCTCGCCAACAACGCCTGCCCCAATACTTGGTTGGTTTTGTGCGCACCCCCATGCAACAAATCCTCCCGCTTCAAATATATTGTCGCCTTTGTCCCCGCCGCTAAATTCCTGCAGCGGTAGAGCGGCGTCTTCCTCCCGGCATATTCTTTCAGCAACGTTTCAAACTCACGTTGGAAGGACACGTCCGTCTGCGCCTCTTCAAAAGCCCGCGCCAGGGACTTCAAAGTCGGCACCAAAATTTCAGGTACAAACATGCCGCCAAATGGGCCAAAGGCGCCTTCTTTTATGTTCAACACTTCTGCTTGTGTGGGAAAAACCATTTTTATAGACCTCCTCTCAACTGAGCAAACAAACGCTTCAACGCCTCCGGGTTTTTCTCCCCCGGTGCGGACTCCACTCCTGAGTTGATGTCCATCGCATAGGCCCCCATGCCGTGCGCCTCCACCACATTCTCCGGCGTCAACCCACCGGCAACAATGAGTCGCGACAACAACGAGGGTGAAAGCCCCCTCAACAACCCCCAATCAAAACGCTTTCCGGAGCCGCCGCGCACCCGCGTGTTGAAGGTTTCCAACAACAACCTGTCGGCCCCCACTTGTGCCAACACCTCCTCCACTGCAAACAGGGTGTGGCCCACATGTACAGCTTTCCAAATTTCGCAGCCCACAGGCAACACCTCTCTCAAACTGTGGACATAGGCCAAAGGCTCTTCGCCGTGCAATTGAATGGCTGCAAGCTGCCATTCTTTTGCAAGGCGTGCAATGCGTTCCAATGCGTCGTTGACGAAAACCCCCACCATCGGCAGGGGCGAAGCAAAAACCACCTCCCTCGCCCTCTCCTCACTCACACAACGCGGGGACTCTGGAGAAAAAATGACACCCCCCAGTGAGGCCCCCGCCGCATAGGCCACCCTCGCCGCCTCTGGTGTTGTTAGGCCACAAATTTTTATGCGCCCAAAAACCAAATTTCGTGTGGCCAAGTCAACGCGCGCTTCTTTCATGAGGGGCGTGCCTATGAGAAAGGCTTTTGCAAAAGGACTGAGGGCGTCAATGTCGCCACGTGTTTTTATGCCGGACTCGCTGACTGTCAACCGCTCCTTTGGAATTTTGGGCGCCAAACGCGCCGTCGTGGACAAGTCAACTTCCATTGTTTTTAGGTTGCGGTTGTTGATGCCGACAATTTGCGCGTTGAGTGACAGGGCCCTGTCCAACTCTTCCTCGTCGTGGACTTCTGTCAATATGTCCATGGACAATGCCTGCGCCGCTTCTGCACAACGTCGGTAGTTTGCATCGTCCAGCACGGACAACATCAGCAACACCGCATCCGCACCATAGGTGCGCGCTTCAAATATTTGGTAGGGCTCTATTATAAAGTCCTTGCACAAAATAGGTTGCGTGAGTGTGGCGCGTGCTTTTTTGAGGTTGTCAAAGCTGCCGTGGAAATAGGGTGTGTCGGTGAGTATGGAAACGGCGTCGGCGAAGTCGCGGTAGGCTTCGGCTATGGTTGTTATGTCGAAGTCGGGGCGAATGCACCCTTCGGAGGGTGAGGCTTTTTTGCATTCGAGAATGAAGCGCAGTCCAGGTTGTTTGAGTGCTTCAAACAAACGCCGCGTTGTCGGTTGTGCTTGTTCTCTCAGTTGGGCAAATGGCACCTTTGCCATGCGTGCGGCAACGTCTTTGCGTTTGCGCCCAACAATTTCAGCGAGTATGTCCATGGGTGTCCTCGTGCGGGGTGGGCGAGTGGGAGAGGTGTGCCATCGCCTTCAACCTCTCCAGTGCCTTGCCGCCTTCTAAAATGCTTCTGGCCATCTCAAAACCCTGCTTGAAGGAGTCCACCTTCTCTCCCAATACCAACAGGGCCCCCGCGTTTACGGCAACCGCCGCCACGTGCGCCTCCTCCCCTTCCCCGCCCAATACCCGCTCAATGGCCTGCTCATTCTCTTCGGGAGTGCCGCCCATTATGGAGGACAATGGAAACTCGCGTACGCCAAAATCCAAAGGCGTAAAATGGTGCTTCGTTATTTCGCTACCACGCAATTCAGCAGCGTTGGTTTCACCGTGCAGCGCAATCTCATCCAACCCCAAACCGTTTACCACCAATGCACGCTCACAACCCAACAGCTTCAACGTCTCCGCCACCAGAGTGCACAACGTGGCGTCGTATACGCCCACCAACATAATGGGTGGACGTGCGGGGTTTAGCAGCGGCCCCAACAGGTTAAACATTGTCCGTGTCGCCAATGCCTTGCGTACCGGCGCCGCATGCTGCATTCCTTTGTGGTAGTGCGGCGCGTAGAGGAAAGTTACGCCAATGTCGTCAAGCAAGCGCCGCGCCGTCGCCGCTTCCATGTCGAGTTTGACGCCGAAGCGCTCCAGCAAATCCGCTGCACCGCAACGTGAGGAGGCCGCACGGTTGCCATGTTTTGCAACCGGCAAACCTGCTTCCGCTGCAACAAAAGTGGCTGCCGTTGAAATGTTAATGGTGTTGGCGCCATCCCCCCCTGTGCCGACAATGTCGGCAAAGCGGTAGTTGGGGCGTGGAAACTCACGTGCGCCTTCGCGCAAAGCTTGTGCCGCACCGGCAATTTCTTCGGCGGTTTCTCCACGCAATTTCAGGGCCACCAACAAGGCCGCCATCTCTACGTCACCCACCTCCCCGCGAATAACCGCGTCGAAAAGGACGCGGCTCTCCTCTCTTTCCATCTTCCCTCCTGTTAGTAGCTTTCTCAAAATAGGGTTTTCCATGGCTCTATTTCCTCGCTGTGTTGCTTGCCATCAACGCCAAGTCGAAAACGTTGTTTAAAATGTTTTGCCCATAGGTTGTCAAAATGGACTCGGGGTGAAACTGGAGGCCATATATAGGCAAAAAACGGTGGGCGATGGCCATTGGCAACTTCTCGTCCTCCATGTCTGTCGCTATGGCCTCCAATGTTTCTGGCAAACTTTGTATGGCCAATGAGTGGTAGCGCCCCACTTCAAAAATGTCGGAAAGTCCCGCAAACAACGGGTGTCCAAAATGTTTCACGCGAGACTTTTTGCCGTGTACAATGCTTCCCGCCCCGCCCACTTTTCCACCCAAAGCCTCGGCAATCGCCTGGTGCCCCAAACATACGCCCAACATGGGCACCCTCCCCGCCGCCTTCTGAATGAGTTCCACCATACAACCCGCCTCACGAGGCGCCCCCGGCCCCGGGGACAATACCATCAGCACGGAATGCTTCTTGTCTATAATGTCCAGGGCCGTTTCTGCACCAATGTCGTTGCGGTATATGTCCATTTCAGCACCCAGCAGGGAAAGCGCGTCCACCAGGTTGAAGGTGAATGAGTCGAAATTGTCTATAAAGAGAATGTGTGGCTTAGGCATGGGTTTCTTCCTGTCGTTGAATGTTTTGTTGTTGTTTCGCTTCCGCCAATGCCACGGCACGCAAAACAGCTTCGGCCTTGCGCCGTGTCTCATCCGCTTCCATCAACGGCACCGAGTCGCACACCACACCGGCACCGGCGCGAATATGGGCAACACCGTTTTGCACCAGCGCTGTGCGAATGAGAATGGCTGTGTCAAAACTGCCGTCGCCACTCAAATAGCCAATGGCGCCGCCATAGTGGCCACGCCGTCCATATTCATAGTGGCGCAGCAGTTGCATGGCCTTAATTTTCGGTGCGCCCGTGAGTGTTCCCATATTCATATTTGCCTGGTAGGCGTGCAGCGCGTCGAGTTCTTCTCGCAATTCACCGCATATGCGTGAAACCAAATGCATAACGTGAGAGTAGCGCTCTGTGCGCAACAACTCGGAGACATAACGTGTCCCGGGTTTGGAAACACGCGCCACATCATTTCGCGCCAAGTCCACCAACATCATATGCTCAGCGTTTTCTTTTTCGTCCAACCGCAATTCGGCCTCTATGCGCCCATCCAAGTCAACATCCAAAAAACCATCGCCGCGCAAACCTCGGCGACGTGTTCCTGCAATCGGCGAAATTTCAACACGGCGCGTTTTGCCATCCACTTTCACGGCGGACTCAGGCGACGCACCCAACAGTGTAAACTCGCCGCTGTGCATATAAAACAAATAGGGGCTTGGGTTGAGTGTCCGCAAAAAATGGTAGGCTTCAAATGGGTTTTGGCACGGCATGGAAAAAGTTCGCGACAAAACAATTTGAAACACGTCACCGCAAACAATGTGTTTCTTCAAATTTTCAACTTGCGCAGCAAACGTGCCATCATCCACATCCGTTTGGACTGCGTCGAGTGTTGCTTGCAAACGGAGGTTGCACGCCGGCAAAGCTTCTGTGGAAAGAGAAACGGCTTCCTCAATCTCTGCAAGCGCCGCCTCCGTCTCTGCTGCTCTCGCCTCTGCTGCTCTGTCGGCGCCCTCTCCCTCCTCCTCCCCGCCTTTTGTTGCTGAAAAAGTGCAGGCCAATATGTGGCCACAAGCGTTCAGGTGGTTGAAAACAATCATCCTGTCTGCGAGGTAAAAGTGGTAGTCGGGAAAGTCGCTGCCTGCCGTTGCTTTGGGCAAATTTTCAAACTGCTCAACCAAGTCATAGGCAAAAGCGCCGACGAGAAACAGCGCCTCCGGCATGGCCGGCAATGCCGCGCGTAACAACTCTGCCAATTCGCGCAGCACCGTCAACGAGGACTCGGCTTGCAAGCGCTCCCGCTCGGAGGTTTTCTCGTTTGCAACACCATATGTCGGCACACGCAAGCGCAAAACACCCTCTTCCAAACGCGGAGAAAACCGCTCAAAATGCTCCCCCAACGCTGGCAACAAATTTTTTCCTTGCGCGTTGAGCGCTGTCAACACCACCTCGGCGCCGCGGCATATAATGGAGAGTGCGCTTGAAACCACCAACAGGCTTTTCTGTGTTTTCCGGCTTGAAGGCTCCGCCGACTCCAACAACACCGTGTGTGGCCGTCGGCCGTTGTCGCTTAGGCGTGCAAACAATGCCAGTGGCTCGGGCATGCAACACAATGGCCGCATGCCTGCATGCACACCTTTCAAAAATATGCAGCGAGGGGGCGGCATGTCTTTTATCGTTTCTTTCATTTCCTTCGTTTCCATTGTGTTCCTCCTCGGGGGTTGGTTGGGGCAGTGGGGGGGTGGGGCCGGTGGGTTTCCCCTCTGAGTGCGGAGCACAAAAAAAGGCCCGCACTCGGCGGGCCCTCAGCATTCGTTCACTTTTCAGCAATTCACCATGCGTATAGGCACCCGCCTTGAGAGGCAGAGCGCCACCACCAGCTTTGGTTTGGGTTGAGAGAAGTGGACGGAGAGAAATTCATTCTGGTGTGCAGTTAACAATTGGGGGCGGGGGTTGTCAACAAAATGCTGCAAACATAGTATGCTTGAGTTGCATGGCAATCAGGCTCTCTCAGGGAGGTTTTATGAAAAAATTTTGGGCGACACTTGTCGCCGTTATGTTGTGCGCTTTTGGGTTTGCTTCTTGTGACTCAACGGAGAGTTCCAACAACGAAAACTCCAACAACAAAGTCAAGGACAAAGCGTGTATAACGGCGAATATTGAATATATTCGTTCCGGCACCTATTTAGGCCCCTCCTATGCGTCTGGGCACTACCCCTACAATTTCGGCCAAAACTTCTATGAATATTATGACTTTTTTATTCTAAAATCCCTGGCAGAACTTGAGGACTATATTCGTCTCCGAGAGGCAGAATATGAGGAAGGAGCGTGGGAATTTGGTGGTGGGCCTGCACTGGCCAGGGTTTTGGAGGGCTATGGCAGCGAATTTTTTGTGGACAACAACCTTCTGCTCATATTGCTGACAGAAGGAAGCGGCTCAATAGGGCATGAAGTTGAGGAAGTCAGCGTGGATGGCGACACATTGAATGTTCAGCTCCTGAGAAATGCACCCGCAATAGGCACAGCTGATATGGCCTATTGGCACTTCCTTCTCCCTGTTGGAAAAAATTGTTTTGACGGGGAAAAAGTCAACCTAAAAGTGACGAATATTGCTGGCAAAACCTAAAGCTTTTTTCTATTGTAGGCACACGCTTCCATGGCAAACACACTCAAAAAATTGGTTGCATTGACGGGAGCAGGCATCAGCGCCGAGAGTGGCATAAAAACCTTTCGCGACTCTGGGGGTTTGTGGGAGCAATATGACGTCATGGAGGTGGCCAGCATTGGGGGGTGGCGCAAAAACCCGCAGTTGATGCAGCGTTTTTATAATGAGCGGCGCAAACAACTCAGTGAGGTGGAGCCCAATGCCGCCCACCGTATTTTGGCCGAGTTGGAGGCATATTTTGACGTGACGGTGGTGACGCAAAATGTGGACAACCTGCACGAGCGCGCCCAAAGCTCAAAAATCCTCCACCTGCATGGCGAGTTAACCAAAGCACGCAGCTGCGCGGACTCAAACTGGGTGCTCGACATTGGCTACCGCCCCATAGAGTGGGGAGAAACAGCGCCCGACGGCAGCCTGCTGCGTCCGCACATTGTCTGGTTTGGCGAAGCGGTGCCGATGATAGGTGCCGCTTCCGAAACCGTGGCCGAGGCCGACATATTGGTGGTTGTCGGCACCTCACTGAATGTATACCCCGCTGCGGGGCTGGTGGCCTATGCCCCGCGTGAGACGCCCATTTATGTGGTGGACCCAAACGACATTGTCTGCCCAGGGCGCAATGTGACAAGCATTCGCGAAAAAGCGACTGCGGGGATGGAAAAACTGAAAAAAATGCTATTGGAATGACCTCTGTTCTTCAAACCCTCTGCTCGCGACGCATGCTGGTTTGCGTCTTCACCGGCTTCTCCTCTGGGCTTCCACTCTATTTGCTGTTTAACCTCGTCCCCGCTTGGCTTGAAACCGAGGGCTTGAGTCTGCACACCATAGGTGCTTTCGCCCTCGTCCAATTCCCCTATGTCCTGAAGTTTTTGTGGGCGCCGTTGGTGGACCGCTATGCCTTGCCCTGGCTCGGCCGCCGCCGCGGGTGGATGGCTGTCCTTCACCTCGCATTGCTGGGTACCATTTCCTGGGTGGGCTGCCTGTCCCCCCAAAAAAACCTGCTGTTGCTCGTCTCCCTCACGGCAACACTGGCCTTCCTCTCCGCCTCCTTGGACATTGTGCTTGACGCCTTCCGCCGCAACCTCCTGCCTGACGTGGAGCAGGAGTTAGGCAATACCCTCCACGTTAATGCCTATAAACTCGCAAGCCTCGTCCCCGGCTCCCTCTCTCTTGTCCTCTCTGACTGGTTGCCATGGGCGCAGGTTTTTGGGGTGACGGCCCTGTTTATGCTGCCCGGCCTGGCCATGACGCTGCTCGTCAGCGAGCCACGCGCTTCCCTTTGCGCCCCCAAAACACTGCGCGAGGCGGTTTGGGAGCCGTTTTATGAGTTTATGGCACGCCACGGTTGGAAGCCGGCACTCAGCATTCTCGCTTTTGTGCTGCTTTATAAGCTGGGGGACTCCTTGTGTACCTCGCTTGCAACACCGTTTTATATGAAAATGGGCTATAGCCGCACACAAATTGGCCTCATCGCCAAACACGCTGCCCTGTGGCCCAGTGTGTTGGGTGGCATTTTGGGGGGCATGTGGATGATGAAAATAGGCCTCAACCGGGCACTGTGGGTATTCGGCATTTTGCAGGCCGTCTCCATTCTCGGGTTTGCCAAACTTGCCCATATGGGCACAGCACCCGCCGACACCACACGCCTGTGGGTGCTTGCCGGCGTTATTGCCTTTGAGGCGCTGGGCGCCGGCTTGGGTACGGCTGCCTCCATCTCCTTTATTGCACGCACCACCCACCCTACCTATGTCGCTACCCAATTCGCCCTGCTTACCAGCCTACCGGCTATTCCGAGAACTTTCCTCAACGCCAGCGCCGGTTGGTTGGTGGAGGGCTTTGGGCTTGGTTGGCTTAACTTCTTCTGGTTGTGCTTTTTCCTCACCCTCCCAGGCATGTTGTTGCTGCCCAAAGTCGCCCCCTGGAAGGGTAGGCCCCCTGCCTCCCCCTCCTCTGGAGACTTGGCCCTATAAGGCCGCTTCCACTGAGAAAGTTTTTTATGGGCCATGCGGCCCGGGCCCTTTTTGGAAAGGGTTCTTTTCGCCCTCCGGGCGGGGTTTTTTAACTGAGAATGTTTTTATTGGGCCTGCGGCCCGGGCTTTTTTTGCCCGTTGGGGCGTTGTTCTTTCTGGGCCTGCGGCCCGCGCTTTTTCGCCCTTCGGGCATTTTGCCTCCGGCGGGGGACTTTTTGCTCGCCCAAAAAGTCCCTCAAAAACGGCTCCCTCCGGTGGCCCTGCG
>WQTM01000226.1 GCA_009786315.1 Pseudomonadota bacterium
CGCCGAGCTTTTGAAAATACTCGAAGCCTCCCCGGAGCGCCGCCCCCCCCCCTGCCCACACCATAACAAGTGTGGGGGGTGTGACTGGATGGCGGTGGGGGAGGAGGCGCAGCGCGCATTTAAACAAAGCCTCATGGTGTCCACTTTGGAGCGTATGGGCGGCATTGTTGAAGGCAGCTATACGTGTTGCCCCATGGCTTTTAACCAGAATGTTTTGGGCTACCGCCGCAGGGCAAGGTTGGGTAGGGCGGGGAGGCGGTTGGGTTTTCGCATGCGCAGCAGCGCTGTTTGCACAGCCATAGAATTTTGCCCCATACTGGTGCCCGCCCTGCAGCATTTGCCGGGGGCTTTTTGTGAGGCCTGGGGAGAGGAGGCGATGGGAGAAATAGAGGAAGTGGAGCTGTTAGAAGGGCAAGGAGAAATAGCTTTGGGCATATGGCTGAACTCCAAACTCCAGGACAAACATTTGAAGTTGGCCCAGAGGGCGAGGGAGCGGTTGAAGGCGGCGGGTATTTGGCTGCAAGGCCGCGGTGGGTTGGCCAAGGAGGAGGGGAGGGCCTATTTGAGGGACTGGGGGTTTGCCTATATGCACCCTGCGGTTTTCGCCCAGTCCAACGGGCCGATGAACACACAGCTTTTGCGTACACTCATTGCGTGGATGCAGACTTTGGTTGCCGACATTGCCAAGGCAGCGGTGTTGGAGTTGTTTTCAGGCAACGGAAATTTTACCTGGGCCATTTCCCGGCTTGTGCGGGAGTTATGGGCCATAGAAACCAGCAACCTCGCCATTCATTTGGCGCAGAGGATGGGGGTGGAGAAGGCCCGTACCCTCCAGTCCCTGGCCCCCTCCTCCCAACCCCAACCCCACAACGCCTCCATGCGCTTTATAGTAGGCGACGTGGCCCAAGTGGTGAAGGGACTCATAAAAGAAGCCAAGCGTTTTGACTGCATTGTGTTGGACCCGCCCCGGCAGGGCGCAGCGGGGATTGGTGGTTGGGCCAAGCAGTTGGGCGCCCAATATGTTTTTTATATTTCCTGCAACCCCTCGAGTTTGGCCAGGGATGCGAAAGAACTCCAACGAGAAGGTTTTTCTCCCATACGCCTTCAGTTGTTTGATTTTTTTCCGCAGACACACCATGCAGAGTCCCTCATGGCATTTATAAAAACACAAAAGCCCTAAAAACCGCCCAAGAAAGCACCCGCCTCAGGGAAAGAAGACTGCCTGAGTGAGAAGTTGCGTGCTAAGAGGCCCGACATGAAGCGCTATTTTATACATACCTTCGGCTGTCAGATGAATGTTTATGACAGCCTACGTATGGGAGAGCTGCTGTTGGCCATGGGCTATGGCCCCACACCTGTTGCGGAGGAGGCGGACCTCATTTTGTTGAACACATGCTCCATTCGCGAGAAAGCAGAGGACAAACTCCTGTCCGCACTTGGGCGCTATAGACTCATAAAACACGCACGAGGCGCCTGGATAGGCATAGGGGGGTGCATAGCGCAGCAGGAGAAGGAGAAGCTTTTGAAGAAGGCACCCTTCGTGGATTTTGTGTTTGGGACGGACGCGGTGAGGAAGCTGCCGCATATTTTGGAGGCGTTGGAGAGGGGGGGCCAGCCAGTGGTGGAGGTGGCCTGGGAGGAGGCGGAGCCCTACACATTTTTGGAAGCCTCTGGGGAGACTTCCCGCGGAAAGGCCTGCGAGTTTATAACCATTATGAAAGGCTGCGACAACCTATGCGCCTATTGCGTTGTCCCCCACACGCGAGGCCGCGAAATAAGCCGCCCCTATGCGGACATTTTGGCGCAGGCCCAAACTTTGTTGGGCGTGGGCATTAAGGAGTTGACTTTGCTTGGGCAGAACGTCAACTCTTTTGCGGGGGGAATTTCTTTTGCGGAGCTTTTGTTGGAAGTGGCCAAGTTGCCGGGGCTTGAGCGTTTGAGGTTTACGACGAGCCACCCGCAGGACTTGTCCCCGGCCCTCATAGAAGCGTTTAAGGTGGAGCACAAAATAGCGCCTCACATTCATTTACCTGTGCAAAGCGGCTCCGACGCCATACTAAAACGTATGAGGAGAAACTATACGGTTGCTGAATATATGGAGCGCCTTTCCCAGTTGCGTGCTGCACGCCCTGACATTGCGGTGACAACGGATGTGATTGTGGGTTTCCCCGGTGAGACGGAGGCAGACTTTGAGAGGACGTTGGCGTTGACGGCGGAGGCGCGGTTTGACGGCCAGTTTTCCTTCATATTTTCTGCGCGGCCCAAAACTTTGGCTGCCCTGAAAGAAGACGAATGGGGCAGGGTGCCTCACGAAGCCAAAGCAGAGCGCCTAAAGCGCCTACAAGCTTTGCAAAAGCAGGTGAGTGCCGCGCATTTCCAAAGCCAGGTGGGGCAAGTGGCAGAGGTTTTGGTGGAGGGGGCCTCGAAGCAAAACCCGGGGCGTTTGCATGGGAAGACGCCACAAAACCGCACCGTCAACTTTGAAGGAGAAGCCCAGGTGGGTGAACTCATAAAGGTACACATTCTCCGTGCCAGCTCCAGCGCTTTGTTTGGGCAACGTTTGGGCACCCCAGCTTGCGAGTGAAAAGTGGAGTCCTTTCTCTTAAATTTGGTTGAGGGAGTTGAAGGCTTTCACGCCTATGGGTTGATTTTTTTCATTCTCATTATTTGTGGTTTGGGCATACCCATACCCGAGGACATTTCTCTCATATTGGGGGGTTTTTTAGCGCAGCAGCAGAGGGCGACATTGTGGGGGATGATGGTGATAGGCTACATGGGGATTATACTGGGGGACAGCATTGTTTATTGGATGGGGCGGAGGTTGGGGGCGAATGTTGGGAGGAGGCCGAGGAAAGGTTTTTGGGGGCGCCTCATAACGCCCCAACGGCGTGCGCAAGTTGAGCAGATTTTTGCGAAATACGGAGACCGCGTCATAATAGTGGCACGTTTTATGCCGGGGCTTAGAGCCGTCACCTATTTTATTGCCGGCTCCGTACGCCTGAAATACAGCCGTTTTGTTTTTTATGACAGCATTGCGGCACTGGCTTCAGCCCCGCTGTTTGTTTTCCTCGGGTGGTATTTTGGTGGGGAGTTGGAGAAACTGCTTCAAGCCATAAAGGAGGGGAAGGGGTGGGCCCTATGGGGAGTGGCCTCGTTGGTTGTATTGTGGTTGGGCTTCAAACTGTGGAAGGCCTGGCGCGCGAAGAAAACCAAACCGAGCGGTTGAGCTTTCTTGCACTAACAAAACCGATTAGCTATGCTTCAAGTCCCATCTCCAAAACCCCCGTCTTCCAAAGGTGAACGATGTCCAGCGAAAAAAGCACCCTGAATGACTCCAAGAATTTGAATACCTGGGAAAAAGCCGCCTCCAAGTCCGCTCCAGAAGGGGATGTACAGAAACTCAACTGGGTGACACCCGAAGGTGTTGTCGTCAAACCTCTCTACACTGCGCAAGACGTGGCAGACTTGCCCTATGCGGACACCCTGCCTGGGTTTGAGCCTTTCATACGTGGCCCCCAGGCCACCATGTATGCTGTGCGCCCGTGGACCATTCGGCAATATGCGGGGTTTTCGACGGCAGAAGAGTCCAATGCTTTCTACCGCAAGGCGTTGGCGGCGGGGGGCCAGGGGGTTTCGGTGGCATTCGACTTGGCAACGCACCGTGGTTATGACTCGGACCATGAGCGGGTGCCCGGCGACGTTGGAAAAGCCGGTGTGGCCATTGACTCCGTAGAGGACATGAAAATTCTCTTCAACGGCATTCCGTTGGACAAAGTTTCGGTTTCCATGACGATGAACGGCGCGGTATTGCCCGTATTGGCGGGTTATGTGGTGGCGGGGGAGGAGCAGGGTGTGAGCCAGGAGAAGCTTTCGGGGACAATTCAGAATGACATTCTCAAGGAGTTTATGGTCCGCAACACCTATATATACCCCCCCAAACCCTCCATGCGGATAATTGCCGACATTATGGAATACACCGCCAAGCACATGCCCAAATTCAACTCCATTTCCATTTCAGGCTACCACATTCAGGAGGCGGGTGCGACGCAGGCATTGGAGTTGGCCTTCACTTTGGCCGACGGCAAGGAATATGTGAAGACGGCCTTGCAAAAAGGCATGGACGTGGATTTTTTCGCAGGGCGGCTTTCGTTTTTCTTTGCGATAGGCATGAATTTTTATTTGGAGGTGGCCAAGCTGCGCGCGGCGCGTTTGTTGTGGTGGAGGATTATGCGCGAGTTTAACCCGAAGAACCAGAAGTCGATGATGTTGCGCACGCATTGCCAGACTTCGGGCTGGTCCCTCACAGAGCAAGACCCCTATAACAACGTCGTACGCACAGCCATTGAAGCCATGGCAGCCGTATTTGGCGGAACGCAGTCCCTGCACACCAACGCTTTGGATGAGGCCATTGCCTTGCCCACGGAGTTTTCGGCGCGTATTGCCCGGAACACGCAACTCATCATTCAAGAAGAGAGCCACATTTGCAAAGTGATAGACCCATGGGCAGGCTCCTATATGATGGAGAAGTTGACGCAGGATTTGGCCGACAAGGCCTGGGGCATTATTGAAGAGGTGGAGGCCATGGGGGGGATGACAAAAGCCGTAGAGAGCGGGTGGGCGAAGATGCAGGTGGAACAATGCTCCGCGGAGAAGCAAGCGCGCATAGACACGGGCCAAGACACCATTGTTGGCGTCAACAAATACAAGCTTGCCAAAGAGGACATGGTTGAGACATTGGAGATTGACAACAACGCCGTACGCGAAGCGCAAATTGCGCGCCTCAAAGAAATACGCAGCAAGCGAGACAACGCCCAAGTAGAAGCAGCGTTGTCAGCGTTGACGCAAGCGGCGCAGACGGGAGAAGGAAACACCCTGGAGTTGAGCATTCAAGCCATGCGCGTACGTGCGACATTGGGAGAAGTTTCCGAGGCATTGGCCAAAGTATGGGGGCGTTTTCGCGCAACGCAGCAAACCATTTCCGGCGTATACGCTTCCGTTGTGAGTGGGAAAGCCAGTTGGGAGGAGTTGAAGGCGGAGATAGAGGGTTTTTCCAAGGAGGAGGGGAGGCGGCCGAGGTTGATGATAGCCAAGTTGGGGCAAGACGGGCATGACCGCGGGGCGAAGGTGGTGGCGACGGCATTTGCGGATTTGGGTTTTGACATTGACGTGGGGCCGCTTTTCCAAACGCCGGAAGAAGCTGCGCGCCAGGCCATAGAGAACGACGTGCACGCCATTGGTGTTTCGACATTGGCCGCCGGGCACAAAACCCTGGTGCCCAGTTTGGTGAAGGCTTTGAAGGCGCAAGACGCTGGAGACATTGTGGTGTTTGTGGGGGGCGTTATTCCGCCGCAGGACTATGCGTTTTTGTTTTCAGCGGGGGCCAAAGCGGTGTTTGGCCCTGGGACGCGCATTGAGGACTCTGCCAAGTCCGTGCTTGCAGAAATTCGCAAAGCACGCCGAATGCCCCACGGACAACAAGCGAATTGACAGTGAGGGGTTTTGAGCATGCCCGAAGCGACGCATTCGTCTCTTTTGCCTGAAGACAGAGTGCTTTTGGAGAAGCTGCTTGCCGGAGAGAGGCGGGCGCTGGCGAAGGCCATTACATTGGTGGAGTCCTCGCGAGCGGACCACCGTCACCGGGCCAACGAGTTGTTGAAGGTTTTGTTGCCGCGCACAGGGAATTCCATACGCCTGGGGATTTCAGGCGTACCGGGGGTAGGCAAGTCCACATTTATTGAAACCTTTGGGCTATGGCTGGTAGAGGGTGGGGTGCGTTTGGCAGTACTCGCCGTGGACCCCTCCTCCTCTATTTCAGGAGGCTCCATATTGGGCGACAAGACGCGTATGGAGCTTTTGGCGACACGCCCTGAAGCCTTCATACGCCCTTCGCCCTCCGCGGGCTCCCTGGGGGGGGTAGCGGAGAAGACGAGGGAGGCGATGTTGCTTGCGGAGGCGGCGGGCTATAACGTGGTGGTGGTAGAAACCGTAGGCGTAGGCCAGAGTGAAACAACGGTAGCCGAAATGGTGGACATGTTTATTTTGTTGCAGTTGCCCAATGCGGGGGACGACTTGCAGGCCATCAAAAAGGGGATAGTGGAGGTGGCGGATTTAATACTCATCAACAAAGCCGACATCAACCCCCAAGCTGCGGCCTTTGCCTGCACTCAATGGAAGAATGCCCTCAAAATGCTACGCCCCACCTCCCCCCACTGGACGCCCCCCATATTAACAGTATCCGCGGTGAAGAGGGAGGGGTTGGAGGTTTTCTGGCGGGAGGTATTGGCTTTCAAATCCACGTTGGAAGCTTCTGGCGAGTTTGCTGCCAAGCGCAAGGCCCAAGCCATACGTTGGATGTGGAACCTGATTGATGCGGGTTTACGCCACCGTTTTCACGAGCACCCGTTGGTGAGGGCTGAGCTTTCAAAGTTGAGTGAGCTTGTGGCTGAGGGGCGGATTTCGCCCACCGTTGCGGCGCAGCAGCTGCTGGGTTTTCTGCAACACAGTTGAACAAAGTCTTTTGTGTGAGTTGTTTTGTTTGGGCTATAAAGGCCCCCAGACAGGGGTGGTGTATGCATACGAAACAAAGGCTTGTTGTCTTGTTGAGTGGTTGCTTATTGTTTTCCTGTTTTTCCTCATTGAAGAAGCCGATGACGTTGGAGGAGCGGATTGTTGCCCAGGAGGCTGAAATACGGACAGCCATTATTGAGGAAAAAACCATTCCCATTTTGTTAGGCATATACCCTGGGGCACAAATGCCTTTGGTATTTCCCAATTTGGTACCAGGGATAGAGGAGGAGGTTTTGGTTTATTGGGAGTGGATAGAAAGCACGGAAGAAGGCGCATTAAAGACGGAGAAGACGGCCTATGGCAGGTTGGACAAAGAAGGCCTGGAGTTTCCTTTTGCGCAGGACTTTCATTTTTCGAGGATTTACACGGGTGTTTCCATACAGTTGACGTTTTTATACAAAGCCCCCACGGGGGAGTGGATTCAGCGGCGAATACTGCCTGGAATTTTGGCCCAGGAGGTGGCGTTACCGGCGCAAAAGAAACACAAATGGGTGCAGAAGGGTGCCCTACGCTATGGGGATAAGAGCATTCAACTGATGGACATGGAGTTGGTTCCAGCGGCCCAGAGAGCCGCTGTTATAACCCATCTATTCGAGCTTATTATTTTGCCCCAGTGAGTTATTTACGCTCACCCAAGGGGAGGAAGGGGCGTTGGGGGCTGCCCACATAGAGTTGCCTTGGGCGGTGGATGCGCTCTTGGGGGTTGTCGCGCATTTCTTTCCAGTGAGCAATCCACCCAGGCATGCGTCCGAGGGCAAACATCACCGTAAACATGTTGGTAGGAATACCGAGTGCGCGATAGAGGATGCCGCTATAGAAGTCGACATTGGGGAAGAGTTTGCGCTCGACGAAATAGCTGTCTTGGAGGGCGGCCTCTTCCAACTCTTTGGCGATGTTGAGCAGCGGGTCGTCTATTTTCAGTTCCGCCAGAACGGCGTCGCAAGACTTTTTCAGCAATTTGGCACGCGGATCAAAATTCTTATACACGCGGTGTCCAAACCCCATCAACCTGAACCCGTCGTTTTTGTCTTTGGCCTTGGCGATATATTTTTTCGTAGCGCTGCCTTCTTTGCGGATGGCTTCCAGCATTTCCAGGACTTCTTGGTTAGCGCCTCCATGGAGGGGGCCGGAGAGGGCGGAGATGCCGGCGCTGACGGAGGCATAGACGCTGGCGTGGCTGGAGCCGACCATACGCACGGTGGACGTAGAGCAATTTTGCTCATGGTCTGCGTGGATGATGAGGAGGAGGTTGAGGGCGTCCTCCAAGGTTTTGGAGAACACATAGGGCTCAGCGGGCGTAGCAAACATCATCCTCAGGAAGTTTGCCATATAGCTATAGTCGCTTTTGGGATAGACGATGGGCTCGCCGATGGATTTTTTATAGGCGATGGCGACGAGGGTTTTGGTTTTGGCGATGAGGCGAATAATGTCCAGGTGAATGTCGTTTTCGTCTGGATAGAAAGCGGGCAGAGCAGCCACCATGGCCGACAAGACGTCCATAGGGTGGGCGGTGGGCGGGAAGTGCTGGAAGAAATTCAGCATGCTTTCGTGCACGAGGCTATGTTGCGTGAGTTGTTTTCGCCAGTTTTCCCTCTCTTGGGGGGCAGGCAACTTGTCATAAATGAGCAGATAGCAAACCTCGGGGAAAGTGGCCTGGGAGGCCAAGTCCTCAATGTCATACCCGCGGTAGCGGAGGATGCCGCGCTCTCCGTCAATGAAGGTAATTTCGCTTTTGCAGGAGCCCGTATTGGCATAGCCCTGGTCCAAGGTGATATAACCGGTTTTGGCCCTCAGGGCAGAGATGTCGATGGCCAACTCTTTTTCTGTCCCCTCGAGAGTAGGAAGCTCGACCGTTTGCTCTCCCAGTGTCAATTTTGCAGTTTGCATGCGCTTCTCCTGAAAAACATTTCCCGGCAGGGAAGTGAAGGTTGGCATGCTAGAAACCACAATGGTGCCAAAAGGCAACAACTCAATAGTGGGCGGACAAGAATATACGAGAAATAACGCGATAATAGCTGTCGGCCGACAACTTCATTTCATAAGAGCTCCGCTTTGCATAAGCTCAAAGCCCACCACAGCAACGGCTTCATTCCCAAAACAACACAGGGGAGGAACATGCACATATTGAAGATAGAGCCCGAGGGCAGCATAGAGCAGTGGACACTCAACCGGGAGCCTATGAGGAATGCGCTTTCGAGGGAGTTGGTGGAGGGGCTCAGACAGCAGGTGGCGCGTATAGGGGAGGCGGGCAGTGGGGTGAGGGCCGTGGTTTTGACGGGGGCTGGCGACAAAGCGTTTTGCGCGGGTGCTGACTTAAAAGAGCGCCAAGGCATGAGTGCCGAAGAGGTGAGAAAATTTTTGCAAGACTTGAGGGCGTTGTTGGTGTCCCTGGAGCGCTCCCGGTGTATATTTATTGCGTTTGTGAATGGGGCAGCATTGGGAGGGGGGACGGAGTTGGCTTTGGCCTGTGACTTGCGCATAGCCTCCAGCCGCGCGCAGCTGGGCCTAACGGAAGTATGTTTAGGAATTATTCCCGGGGGAGGGGGGACGCAGCGTTTGCCGAGGCTGATAGGGGCCGGGAAGGCCAAGGAGTTGATTTTTTGTGGCCGCAGGGTGGGTGCAGAGGAGGCTTTGCGCATAGGGCTTGTTGAGGGGGTGGGTGGCCTAGCGGATGCGCGGGCCATGGCATTCAACATTGCTGCGAATGCGCCCATTGCGGTTGCCGCTGCCAAGCAAGCCATTGCCCAAGGTGCACATTTGCCCATGGAGGAGGCGTTGGCGTTGGAGCTTCAATTTTATGAACAAACGCTTGCCAGTGAGGACAGGCTGGAGGGGTTGAAGGCTTTTTCTGAAAAAAGGCCTGCGCGTTTTGTTGGGCGCTGACGGAGTTTTTGTTAGAGCATTCTCCTCATGGACTTGGACAAGCGACTGGAAGAACGGCAGGCTGAAGTTGAAGCGGGCGGCCTGAAGAAATACCACGAGAAGAACAAAGCCGAAGGGAAGCTATTCGCCAGGGAGCGCATACGCCTGTTGGTTGACGAGGCTTCGTTTATTGAAGAGGCGAAGTTGGCCAACTATGAGAAAGGGGACTTGCCTGCAGACGGGGTGGTGACGGGTTTGGCCAAGGTGAATGGCCGCACCGTTGCGTTGATGGCCAATGACTCAACGGTGAAGGCGGGGAGTTGGGGGGCGTTGACGGTGGAGAAGATTCTCCGCATACAGGAGGTTGCCGCCTCTCAGAAGTGCCCTCTCATTTATTTGGTGGACTCTGCGGGGGCCCGCATTACGGACCAAGTGGAGATGTTTCCGGGGCGGCGTGGGGCCGGGCGTATTTTCTACAATGAAGTCCACTTGTCCGGGCTGGTGCCACAAATTTGTCTGTTGTTTGGCCCTTCCGCGGCTGGGGGCGCCTATATTCCAGCGTTTTGCGACATTGTCGTCATGGTAGACAAGAATGCCTCCATGTATTTGGGCTCCCCCCGCATGGCGGAGATGGTGATAGGCGAGAAGGTAAGCCTAGAAGAGATGGGGGGGGCGAGGATGCACTGCTCCATTTCAGGGTGCGGGGACATTCTCGTGAAGACGGAGGAGGAGGCCATTGAGGCGGCCAAGCGTTATTTGAGTTTTTTGCCCGACAACTGCTTCAACTTGCCCCCCCAACAACCGAGTTGCCCCCCCAAGCTTTCTGGAAAGTCCATTGAGGAGATTGTGCCGGCGGACCAGAACAAACTTTTTGACATGCACGCGTTGGTTGCGGAGTTGATAGACGAGGGCAGTTTTTTCGAAATAAAAAAACTGTTTGCGCAGGAGTTGATTGTTGGGTTTGCGCGCATAGGCGGCAAGAGTATTGGCATTGTTGCGAACCAGCCCAAATATAAAGGCGGCGTATTGTTTGTGGACTCAGCGGACAAGGCCGCGCGCTTCATTTGGCTTTGTGATGCTTTCAACATTCCGCTGCTTTATTTGGCAGACGTACCCGGGTTTATGATTGGGACGAAGGTGGAGAAGGCCGGCATTATTCGCGCGGGTGCAAAAATGATTTCGGCTGTTTCAGAGGCAAGTGTCCCCAAAATATGTGTCGTCATCCGCAAGGCCTATGGTGCGGGACTCTATGCGATGAGTGGCCCGGGGTTTGCGCCGAATTGCACTTTGGCTTTGCCTCAAGCGATGATTGCCGTCATGGGGCCGGAGGCCGCCGTCAACGCTGTTTTTTTCAACAAAATTCAAGAGAAGCCTGAAGCCGAACGCGCACAATATGTCCAACAACTCCGAGAAGAATACAGGCAGGACGTAGACATTTTCCGTTTGGCCTCCAAAGCGATTGTGGACGAGGTGGTTGCCGGCAACAAGCTTCGGAAAGAACTTGAGAAACGTTTTGAGGCCTACATAAGCGCCTATAAGGCGCCGCACCGACGAAAACACGGCGTATTGCCTGTTTGAGAAAGTTCAAGGATTGCTGAACTTTTCAAATGCTAACGCAAAACATTACGCACCGCGTCATTCAAAATACGTGCGGACAGCTGTTTCTCGGGTATATAAAGCGTTGACTTATGGATTTTGAGATACCGGAAGACTACAGGACTCTAAGAAACAGCGTGCGTCAGTTTTGTGAAAAGAACGTGAAACCTTTCGCGCGCGAGTGGGATGTGAACGAGAGTTGTCCCAAAGCTGTTTTAGAAGAGCTGGGGCATTTGGGGTTGATGGGGGTATGCATAGCGGAGGAATACAGTGGCTCAGGCCTGGGGATTAGTGCCTTGGTGGTTGCTGTGGAGGAGATTGCCCGTTGGGATGGCTCTCTTGCGTTGACAGTAGCTGCGCACAATGGTTTGTGCAGCAACCACATTCGTCTGTTTGGCAATGCGGAGCAGAAGAAGAAATATTTGCCCAAGCTTGCTGTTGCGGATTTTTTAGGTGCTTGGGCATTGACAGAAGCGGGCAGCGGCTCAGACTCTGCGGCGATGAAGACGACGGCGCAGAGAAAGGACGGTGGTTGGGTACTCAACGGCAACAAAATGTTTATTACGCAGGGGACACAAGCAGACGTATTCGTCATTTTGGCCATAACGGAGCCGCAGAAGAAGCAGAAAGGCATCAGCGCTTTTTTGGTGGACAAAGGGACAGAAGGGCTTTGGGCCAAGCAGTTGCGCGGCAAAATGGGGATGCGCTCTTCGGACACAGCGGAACTCATTTTGGAGGACGTGAGAATAGGGGAGGAGGCACTCATAGGGGAGTTGAATGAGGGATTCATTCAGACGATGAAGGTGTTGGACCGGGGCCGTATCGTCATAGGCGCCTTGGCCACAGGGCTCATACGGTGTGCAATGGAGGAGTCCATTGCATACTCAGGCCAACGTATTGCATTTGGGAAACCCATTTCCGAGTGTCAAGCCACGCGCTTTAAGCTTGCCGACATGAAAGTCCGTTTGGAAGCGGGGTGGGGGCTTGTTTGGAGGGCTGCGCAACTGGCTGACCATGGAAAGCCCTTCTCTCAGGAAGCAGCCATTGCAAAACTCTATGCCTCTGAAGCGGCCACGCAGGCTTGTTTGGATGCGATTCAAATTTTGGGCGGCAACGGTTACACCAACGCTTTTGTCGTCGAGAGAGCGTTGCGTGATGCAAAGCTTTGTGAAATTGGCGAAGGCACGAGTGAAATTTTGCGAATTGTCATTTCCAGGCACCTGTTCAAGGGTCAGTGAACTTCACCCACCCCCTCGCTTGAAATAAACTTCAGGTGGTTTCTATCAATTCGACTTTATAGCCGTCCGGGTCTTCAACGAAAGCGATGATGGTTGTGCCGTGCTTCATCGGCCCGGCCTCGCGCACGACTTTGCCGCCTCGGCGACGAATTTCCTCACAGGCCGCCTTGGCATTGGGAACGCCAATGGCGATGTGGCCGAAAGCGTTTCCTTGCTCATAGCATTCGGTGTCCCAGTTGTGGGTGAGCTCAATTTCAGACCCGTTGCCATAACCGACAAAAGCGAGCGTAAACCGCCCTTCAGGGAATTCCTCACGCCGCAAAAGGCGCATGCCAAGGACTTCAGTATAAAACGCGAGCGAACGCGAAAGCTCTCCAACGCGCAACATGACATGCAGCAGTTTCATTTTTGTCTCCGGATTGAAAAATGGGTGAGTGGAGGAATTCTTGAAAAGAGCTATAAAGCTGTCAACGAAAATCATGAGGAATGGACAATGCCCAAGGACTTGCAGACGCCTTACATTACACTCGCCCAAACCGAAGACATGGAAGAAATTCTGAAACTGCAACATCTCGCCTACCAAAGCGAAGCGTTGTTGCACAACGACTTTACAATTCAACCGCTCAGGCAAACTTTGGACGAAGCCATTGCAGAATGCAGCAAGAGCCTTGTTTTGAAGGCGGTGTTGAATGGTGAAATTATAGGCTCTGTGAGGGCATACGAAAAAAGCGGCACAGCCTATATAGGCAAGCTGATGGTGCACCCCAACTGCCAAGGCAAAGGGCTGGGCAGACGCCTGCTTGCGGCGATTGAGCAGACGTTTGCGAACAGGAGGTATGAGCTTTTCACAAGTTGCAAGAGCGATAGGAACTTGCATTTATATGAGACGGCGGGTTATGTGCGTTTCATGGAAGAGACCGATGCTGCGGGGATTGCGTTTGCCTACTTGGAAAAGACGGACGAGGACAAAGTTGAGAAGAAGGCAACGGGGGTTTTGAAAAATAATTTTCTTGTTTGCGCCAACGATGCAACAACTCTCTATGAGTATATGCGCATTGGAGCTTTCAACGAGCACATAATGAACGTCGTGGCCGTAGAAAACCGAACGTTGGATTTTCATGTCCATGAGGACTCGGATGAAATGTTCGTCATTTTGGATGGCAATATGCAGCTTGAATTTGACGACGGGCTTGTCGATTTAAGCGTTGGTGACTTTATTGTTGTTCCCAAAGGCACCCGCCATCGTCCGGTGTGCACTTCGCTGGTCAAATGCCTGCTTATTGAGAAAACAGGCACACTAACCCGTGCGAATACGGGCGGGACATATTTGCCGTAGCCTGCCAAATTCAACTGGGTTTTACGCCGCCCAACCTTCCCCAATGTCCCATAGAGCGCATTAATTACCATTTCAATGGATTTTTCCACTTAAACACGGCACGGTAGGTTTTTCGAGGGGCAGAATGCCCCACCTGATTACTCAAAGGAGCGCATAGCATGCGTCAAGAACGAAGTGATGTTGTCATTATTGGTGCGGGACCTGCCGGGGCGGTAGCCGCGGGGCTTTTGCGGCGTGCGGGACGCGCTGTGACAATCCTTGAGAAAGAAACCTTTCCACGCTTCATCATCGGCGAGAGCCTTCTGCCGCAGTGCATGGAATACATTGAGGCCGCCGGAATGTTGCGGGACGTGGTTGAGGCGGGTTTCCAATTTAAGAACGGTGCGGCTTTCGCATGTGGTGACAACCGTGCTCATTTTGATTTTCGCAAGAAGTTTTCTGAGGGTTGGGGGACGACTTACCAAGTGCAACGTGGGCCTTTCGACAAAGTGCTTGCCGATGCCGCCTCCCGCATGGGAGCAGACCTTCGCTATTGCCACGAGGTGACTGCCGTTGAGTTTGAGGGTGAAAAACCTGTCGTCACCGTACGTTCCGCAGATGGTGAAACCTATCAGTTGGAGGGGAGATTTCTGTTGGATGCCAGTGGCTATGGGCGGGTGTTGCCCAGGCTGCTCGACTGGGAATTGCCCTCCATGCTGCCGGTGCGGCAGGCTATTTTTACCCACATTGAAGACCGTATCGCGCAAAACCCTGCGGGGGCTTTTGATCGCGACAAAATTCTCATTTCCGTGCCGCCTGATGAAACCGACGTTTGGTTTTGGTTGATTCCTTTTTCCAATGGGCGTTCCTCATTGGGTGTTGTGGGGCGGCGTGAGCAATTCGACTCCCGCGACAACAAGGAGCAGCTGCTGGAGCGTGTTGCCCGTACGCCGAACTTGGCAAAGCTGTTGAAGAACGCGGTGTGGGACACGCCGGTACGCAGCATTGTCGGTTATTCCGCCAACGTCAAAGCCTTATATGGGCGCAATTTTGCTCTGCTTGGAAATACCACGGAGTTTCTCGATCCGGTGTTTTCTTCCGGAGTCACCATTGCTTTCAAATCATCCGACTTGGCCGTCAAAGCGCTGCTGAAACAACTGGACGGCGAGAAGGTTGACTGGGACGAGGAATATGCAAAACCACTCATGGTGGGTGTTGAAACCTTCCGTGCCTTTGTGACTTCCTGGTATGACAGGCGGTTGCAGGACATCATTTTCCATCCCGGCAAAAGTGAGGAAATTGAACAGATGATTTCATCCATCCTTGCCGGTTATGCCTGGGATGAAAAAAACCCCTTCGTCGCCAAACCCTCTCGCCGCCTGGCCTCCGTGCAGGCGGCATGCGAGATGGTTTGAGCTTCAAAGAGTGAGAAAATAAGATGCAATTTAGATGCACAAGCGCAATAAGACTGGGGGTGTGAATTATTTAAAAAAGCGCATTGCATGCCTTGAGCAGCAACTGCAGGTAGAATTTTCGAGTTTTGAGCTTGCCAAGCAAGCGTTGACCCACAAAAGCTATTCAAATGAACGCAGAAGGGAAGCGCTCTCCAACAATGAGCGTCTAGAGTTTTTGGGGGATGCGGTGTTGGATTTGGTTATTCGCCATCGTCTCATGGAGATGTTGCCTTTGGCGAGGGAGGGGGAGCTTTCAAAATTGAGGTCCATTCTTGCGAGTGAAGAAGTATTGGCCAATGTAGCCAGGCGGATTGAGTTGGGGGATTTGCTTCTACTGGGGAAGGGGGAGGATTTATCGCGAGGGCGGGAGAAGAATTCTGTTTTAGCGGATGCATTGGAAGCGGTTTTGGGGGCCGTCTATTTGTCGGTGGATTGGAATTGTGTAGCGGGGGTTGTGAACAAGCTTTTTGAGCCGGAGTTTCAGGCGGTGGTGGGGGGGCAGATGAACTTTGACTATAAGACGCGTCTACAGGAGACAGCAACGAAGCTGTTTCGTGAAGCTCCCCACTACAGGTTAATTTCGGAGAACGGGCCCTCTCACGAGAAGCGTTTTTTCATCGAAGTTTTTTTAGAAAGAGGAACACTTGCCTATGCCCAAGGGCGGAGCAAGAAGGAAGCCGAGCAACAGGCAGCCAAAGCGGCCCTAGAGAAGCTCATAGAGGCGAAGCTCAACCAAGCTGAGCCAGCATCCACTGGAGATATTTTGGCTCAGCATGAAGGATGGGATGGGCGATGATTTCAGGTACCGAATAAGGGTGCAAGGAGCAGATGCGTTTTCGGAGAGTTTCAAAGTGAAGCGAGTCGGTTTTAATGAGCAGCATACATTCTTCTGTTTGTTCAATTTTATTTTCCCAGCGATAGACGGAGTGCATATTGGCGAGTGTTTGCACACATGCGGCCAATTTTTCTTCTACAAGCCTAAGGGCGAGGCGGAGGGCGCAAGCAGCATCCGGGCAGC
This sequence comes from Pseudomonadota bacterium, assembly GCA_009786315.1. GTDB lineage: Bacteria > Myxococcota > Myxococcia > Myxococcales > Myxococcaceae > WRKR01. The sequence continues at coordinate 16,051 of WQTM01000226.1, forward strand.
TACAAAACACGCTCAAAGGGAGGTTTTCTGTTTTTGTTGAAGAGCTCATGTGCAATCCTATCCATAGTTTGAAAAAGCCCATAGTGGTTGTGAGGTGTTTTTTGTTTATGCTAGGCGGCCCAAAGAGGTTGTTATTGGGCGCACGAGAAGGAGTTGTCATGTTGGCGAGGAGATGGAATTTGAAGTTTTGTTGGTTTCCTAGAAGTTTTTGGGTGGCGTTTTTTATTGGAGCGACGGTGTTATACAGCGCAGCATGTTCGGAGAAGAAGGTGAGCGTCAAGGGTGAGCAGAAAGTCGAGTCTGGATGGATGAGGAGAGCTGCCGAAGGAGGGGAGCTTTATGTGCAGATGAAGACCAGCCTAGGCGACATTGTATTGAGGCTTTTTTCGAAGGATGCGCCGAAGGCGGTGGAGAATTTTGTAGGATTGGCCAGTGGGGAGAAGAAGTGGACGAACCCGGCGACGGGGGAGGAGGAGAACAAGCCTCTCTACAACGGGACACTTTTCCACCGGGTTATTCCGGGTTTTATGATACAAGGTGGGGACCCGCTTGGGCGAGGGACGGGGGGCCCCGGCTACCGTTTTGAGGACGAATTTCAAAGTGGCCGTCAGTTTGACAAGCCTGGGGTGTTGGCGATGGCGAATGCGGGGCAGAACACGAATGGCTCCCAATTTTTCATTACTGTGGCGCCGACGCCGCACCTGAACAACCGGCACACCATTTTTGGAGAAGTGGTGGCGGGGTTTGAGTTTGTCCAGAAGATTGCGAATGCGCCGCGGGACAGGGCAGACAGGCCTCAAGAAGAGATTCGCATTATAGAGCTTAAGCTGTTGCAGACGCCACCAACCAACTGAGAAAGAAGGGACTATGGGAATGATGAAAGCTGTTTATGGGAACGAATACCTCTACGCCATAATGAAGACTTCCGAAGGGGAGGTAGGCCTGCGTTTGTTTTGCAAGGATGCGCCGAAGACGGTGGAGAATTTTGTGGGGTTGGCCAGTGGGGAGAAGAAGTGGACGAACCCGGCGACGGGGAAGGAGGAGAGCAGGCCGCTATATGAGGGGACCCTATTCCACAGGGTAATAGCGGGGTTTATGATACAAGGAGGAGACCCCCTAGGGCGTGGGACAGGGGGCCCCGGCTACCGTTTTGAGGATGAATTCCAAAGTGGCCGTCGTTTTGACAAGCCTGGGCTGTTGGCGATGGCGAATGCGGGGCCGAACACGAACGGCTCCCAATTTTTCATTACGGTGGTGCCGACGCCGCACCTGAACAACCGGCACACCATTTTTGGAGAAGTCATTCGTGGCTATGAAGTTGTGGACAGAATTGCGAACATACTCCCCAAGGGCCCCAACGACAGGCCAAAAACGGATGTGCGCATTGAGTCCATTGTGCTATCCGTTGAAGAACCTGCATTTTGAATTTGGAGTGCCTTGTGAAGATGAGAAGTGGATTTGCTGCATTGATTGGGCAGCCCAACGTTGGCAAAAGCACGCTTCTCAACAGGCTTGTGGGCGAGAAAATTTCGATTGTTTCGCGTCGTGCGCAGACGACGCGAAACCGCATTCTCGGCATAGTGACACGCAACGAGGCTCAGGTTGCTTTTTGGGACACGCCGGGCATTTATGAGCCCAGCGACGAATTGACGCGCTACATGTTGAAGACGGCTTTGCGCAGCCTTGAAGAGTGTGACGTTGTGGTGTTTATTGTGGATGCGACGAACCCCTCTTTGGCGAAGACGAAGCAAGTATTGGCGCGCGTGCGGTCGGCAGAAAAACCGGCACTCTTGCTCATCAACAAAACGGATTTGGTGGCCAAGCCACCGCTTTTGCCGTTGATGGAGGAGTGCGCTCAGCTGCATACATTTGCGGGGGTTATTCCCGTTTCTGCGCGCACGGGGGAGGGGATGGAGGATTTTTGGGACACCCTCATTCCTTTGTGTCCGGAGGGTGAGGCCATGTTTCCTGCGGACAGGTTTGCAGACCAGACGGAGTTGCAGTTGGCCGAAGAGTTTATACGCGAGCAAGCGCTGCGTTTATGTCGCCAGGAGATACCCTACTCAACAGCCGTACGCATAGAGCATTTTGATGAGAGCAACCGTTTCATTTCAAACACACAAAAGGAGGGGGCGCAGGGGTTGGTACGCATTGAAGCGAGCATTTATGTAGAACGTGAAGGCCAGAAGGCCATTATAATAGGGAAGCAGGGGCAGATGCTGAAAAAAATTGGCACGGCGGCGCGGTTGGCGATGGAGCGCATGTTGAGTGCGCGCGTATACTTAGGGTTGAAGGTGAAGGTGGAGCCGAGGTGGAGTGACAAGGCAGAGGGGTTGAAGAGGATGGGCTATGTCTCGAGGGACTAGGCATGCGATGGTGGCCATTGTGGGCCGTCCCAACGTGGGCAAGTCCACCTTATTTAACCGCCTTTTGGGTGCTCGCCAAGCCTTGGTGCAAGACGTTGCAGGGCTGACAAGAGACCGCCACTATGCGGACTGTGAATGGGACGGACGCCCCATTACACTAATAGACACAGGCGGGTTTAGTGCCTCCAATGCTGGGGACATACTCCTCAAGCAGATGCGCACGCAGGCACAGTTGGCCATGGAGGAGTGCGAGCTGATTTTGTTTGTTGTCGACGGGAGGGAGGGCCTCAACGTTGACGATTTGGAGCTGGCCAAGTTGTTGCGCAAGCAACCCAAGCCTGTGTTGTTGGTGGTGAACAAAGCGGACACTCCGCAGACGGCGGATTTGCTTGCCAGCGTGTTTTTTCAACTGGGTTTGAAAGAACCCTACCCTGTTTCCGCGGAACACAACCTGGGCATAGAGCTGCTGCGTTTGGCCATTCTCCAGCACTTGCCGGGCACCCCTTTGTTGGTGCCCGCTGCCGAAGAAGCGGGCGTCATTCGCATTGCGCTTTTGGGCAGGCCCAATGTGGGCAAAAGCACTCTGGCCAACGCGCTGTTGAAGACAGAACGTTTTTTGACAAGCCCCATACCCGGGACGACGCGGGATGCTTTGGACGAAAGTTTGGAATACGAGGGCCAGCGCTACATACTCACCGACACCGCGGGCATACGCCGAAAGTCAACCATTGTGGAGCAACTGGAGCACCAGTCCATTTTGCGAAGTTTGAGGGCCATGGAAGCCTGCGACATATGCTGCCTTATAATGGACGTGCAAGAACTCAGCGCCCAACAGGACATGAGGTTGGCAGAACTTGCCGAGCGCCGTGGGAAGGCCATGGTTTTTGTGGTGAACAAATGGGACTTGCACGGCAAGGCCTCCGACGAAGAAGCCTTTCGCAAGGGGTTGAAGGCTTCCATGCGTTGGCTGAGTTGGGTACCCATTGTTTTTTTGAGTGCGAAGGAGGGGAAGAAGGTGGAGAAGCTTTTGGAGGTTTCCAAGCACATACACGCGCAAACCCGGCAACGTTTCCCCACGCCCGCACTCAACCGTTGGCTTGGGGAGGCGGTGGAGGGGCATTCCATTCCCCGGGTAGGGGGCAGGGCATTTAGGACTTATTATTGCTCTCAAGTGGGGGTTTCGCCGCTCTCCTTCCAATTTGTATGCAATTTTCCGCAGAGGCTTCCCGAGGCCTACCGCCGCTACCTTTCCAACAGTTTGAGGGAGACTTTGGGGCTACAAGTACCCTTTAAAATGTGGTTTAGGGAGCGCTCCGGGCAACGCCGGCGCCAGGAGCATGTGGCGCGCATGAAAGCCTTGAAACGCCGTTGAGGAAGCCTTTTGCATTGACAGAGGGCGGCTTAGCGCACAAATTGCCGAGCGATGTCTACCTACAAACAGAAGCAGAAAGAACTTCGAGCGCCCGATGCTTTCCAGAAAGCAGGGGGAGAGGCCATTCCCTGGTTGGTACAAAACCAACTAAGGCTATTGGTAGGGGTAGTTTTGCTGGCCCTAGGAGGTGGGGTGGTGGGCTTGTGGGCCTATTTTGAGCAGCGTGCAGCGTTGCGGGAGGCGGAGGCTTTTTCAAATGCCCTGGCCCCCCTCATGTTGCCCCTCACCTCCCCAGAGGGACAACCCTCCCCCCCCCTTGCGGAACTCAATGCCGAGTTGGTGGAGACTTTGAAGGCATTTGAAGCGCAAACGGAAGGCAAGACACCCGCTGCCCGCAATGCCAACCTGCTGTTGGCCTACCTGCATTTGCAAGAGGGGCAAGCGGAGAAAGCCCTTGCTGCGGCGGAGCGTTTTTTAGCCAAAGCCCCACCGGATACTCCGTTGAGCCTTGCCGCGTTGGAGGCCAAGGGTTATGCTTTGGAACAAAGCGAGCAATACGACTTGGCCTATGTTGTTTTTGGAGAATTGGAGGCAAGCAACACGCAGGAGGGCTCCAAGGGCAAGGGGGAATACCACCAGGCGCGTATGTTGCTTTTGAAGGGGCAGAAGGAGGAGGCATTGGTTTTGTTTGAGAAGGTAGCTGCGCTGGAGGTAGCCCAGAGTGAAGCTGTTTCGCTTGCCCGGCAACGTATACAGGCGCTCTTTTTGGAAAAAGCGGCCAACTCAGCGACGGCAACTCAACCCTCTGCCAGTGAAGCGGGCAATGAAGCAAGCTAAACTCGAAGTGGTGTTTTGGCTGTTGTTATGTGGGGGGGTGGCCTGCCGCAGCGTGTCTTTGGGTGAAATTTCCCCTGGAGAAACGAGTGCTGCCAACCTGTTTTCCGTGGAGTGGGCCACGCCATTGGTAGCGCCTGGTTTTTTTGAATATGAGCCGACGGAGTTTGCTGCGCCGTGGGTAGACACGGAGCGGGGCCGCATATATACCTACACCCGAGATGGGGTGGTACGCGCCATTTCGGCTGAGGACGGGAAAGTGCTATGGGCTTCCAAGCCGATGGGAAAGTCTTTCGCGGGCCCGACAGTGGAAGGGAAGTTGCTATACATACCCGCAGGGGACGGCACGGTGAGGGCGCTATACGCAGAAGATGGGGACAAGAGGGCAGGGGAGGGGTGGCAAGCGGGCCAGGAGAAGTGGGTGGTGGAGATGGGGGAGGAGTGGGTGACAAGGCCCGTGGTAGCCGGGGGCAAACTGTTGATGGTTTCCCAGACGGATGGCCTATTTGCATTGGAAGCGGAGACAGGCCAGAGGCTTTGGCAACACAAGAGGAAGCAACCTGCGGGCTTCACCATACGGGGTGCTTTTTTGCCGGCGGTTTTGGGCTCCACAATATACCAAGGGTTTTCGGACGGCAGCCTATTGGCCCTCAATTTGGAGGATGGGGAGGTACTTTGGGAGAAGAACACAAGTCCTTCTGGGGGGACGGCGTTTTTGGATTTGGACTCAGGGGCTGTATTCAGCGCGGATGGTGCCCTCCTATACGTTGCCAGCTATAAAGACGGCCTATTTGCAATAGCCACTCAGACGGGCGATTTCATATGGACGCAGCGTTTGAATGCGGCCACCTATGTGGGGTTGCGTGGCGACTTATTGCTAACGGCAGGGGGTTTTGGAATTTCAGCCCATTCCACAGAAAATGGGGCACGTGTTTGGAATACACCGGTGTTGACGCCGCGGCCGCCCACGGCCAAGCGCCGCAAGCCCATGGAAGATGGGGCCAACTCTGGGAGGCTTCCGACCATTTATGGCCGTTGGCTAATAGTGCCCACCTCAGGCGACGTGGGTTTTTTTGATATTGTTTCGGGCAAGCCTATGGGGTATTGGAATCCAGGCCAAGGTGTATCGGCCACTCCCGCTGTTTGGAACAACCACGTCTATGTTTTGTCCAACCTGGGCCATCTCTATGCACTGAAAATGGTGCGCTGGTCCTCCTAACCGAGGAAAGGGCAGCTTTCCTCAAAATGTTGTCGTTGAAGTTTGTTTTTGTGTTTTTCAGAAATTCGATTGCTATAGACATTCTCAAAGGCAAAAAAAGCTTTCATTCTCCTTTCGCATGAAGGTGAAAGTTGTGGGTTCTATAAAAGGAACGGACGAACAGGCCGAGCATAAAATTGCACGTCGAGTCAAATGGTTGATAGCGTTTTTCCTAATATGTCTTTGGGGGATGATGGCCCTGCGAGGGGTTGTCCTATACCATGCTCACAGAGATAGCTCCGCGCAGTTGTTGAGACAAATGAGTGCTGCGATAGAAGACCAGACACGCAACCAATTTCGTCTTGTCGAAATGTTTTTGATGGCTGCGGACAAAGGTCTGGTACAAGCCACAGAGCTTAATGAATTATTTTCAAACAGTTTTTTTCAGAAATTCCGAAAAGAAACCGGCTTGTTTATAGATATTTATGCCGTTGATTTGGAAGGCAGACTTTATAACATAACCTCTGCGGAACAAGAAGCCCTAACCTTTGTCCATGACAGAGAATATTTCGACCGTTTTCCCACAACAAACATTCGTATTTTTCCCCCTGTCAAAAGTCGTGTCTCTGACAATTGGATTATTCCTATTATTTTGCCTTTGTCCTCTCCTCACAATAAAATTCGCATGTTGTTGATAGCGCTCAAAGTGGATGCGTTGGCTGACCTTTATGAGCAGCAACGCCCAAAACCCAATGGCAGCGTTGCTTTGTTTCGAGACGATGGTATTTTGCTGATGCAAACACCTGGTGGGCATACAAAAGCATTTGGAAAAAATTATTCCAAAAATATTGAGAAGTTATTTCAAGACCAAAAGGACGCAACAGTTTTTCTTTCAAATTCCATATTTGACAATACAGCGCAATTAACAAGTTATAAACCCTTGAAAGCATTTCCTTTGAGCATCATGGTTTCCGTTGCTCATCGTGATATAATGGAGAAATTTTGGAAGGATTTGGGCGTGCTTATTGCTTGGACTGTTATTGCAACAGCAACTATTTTATTGACAGGAAAGCAGCACATACGATTGTTGGCAGAGCAAACCATCTTGAATAGTGAAATTTTTCGTATAGCAACCATTGATGCTTTAACTGGGGTTTTAAACCGGCGGCGTTTTATTGAGATTATGGAGCATGAATTTTCGCGTTCACGCCGTTATGGCAATCCATTGTCGTTGTTGATGTTTGACTTGGATTATTTCAAGCAGGTTAACGACACCTATGGGCACCAAATGGGGGACAAAATTCTCGTTGCTTTTGCGAACACGGTTGCAGAGAATTTGAGAACAGTTGACTTTTTTGCACGTTTTGGGGGAGAAGAGTTTGTGGTTTTGTTGCCGCAAACACCCATTGGGGCAGCAAAACTTCTGGCTGAACGAATTTGCAAAAAGATAGGCCAAATGCAAATTTCAGTAGAGCAGGGAAAAATTTCTTTTTCAACCAGCATTGGTGTGGCGGCCATTCAACCCACCGACATGAAGCCTGAAGAAATGATACACCGTGCAGACAAATCCCTCTATGAGGCCAAAAGCAACGGCCGCAACCAAGTGGGCCCCTTGGATTAGAAAAGCGTACCCAATTACAATGTTAAAATTGCTGCACCTGCAGCTATCAATATTCCGCCCAAAATGGTTTTTAAGTCCATTGTTTCGCCCAAGAAAATGAACGCAAAAACCATGACCAGAACCACGCTCAACTTATCTATTGGCGCAACCTTAGATACATTGCCCGTTTCCAGCGCTTTGAAATAAAAAATCCACGAAAGTCCTGTGGCTATGCCCGATAGCACGAGAAAAATCAGATTTGTGTGCGTCAGCTCTTTTGCTTCTTTGAGTTGCCCGCTAAAAATCACAATCCCCCACGCCAAAAGCAGCACAATACCTGTCCGCACAGCAGTAGCCACATTTCCACTAATCCCCTTCACGCCAACTTTCGCCAAAATTGCCGTTGCCGCTGCAAAAACGGCTGATAATATTGCATAAAGTTTCCACATAATTTTTATTGCTTTTTTGTGGTTTTGAACATTTGGCTAGAGTCAGGGAATGGCGATGACAACGTTTCCTTTTTTGTGGCCAATGTCGGCATAGGCATAGGCGTCCACAATTTGCTCAAGGGGATATGTCCTGTCAATGACGGGCATGAATTGACCGTTTTGCGCAAGTTGTTTGAGCAACTGCATGTCTTCTATGCGCTCACTGGCCAGGCTGCCACTTACTGTTATGAATTTTCCACCTGGAGAGAGTGTGTTTTTGCAAGAGGACTTGCTGAGTCTTCCGACAGCGTCAAAAACAATGTCATATTGTTGTGTTTGGCACCGAAAGTCCTCAACGGAATAGTCAATGACACAGTCAGCGCCCAATGAGTGGACAAGCTCCACGTTGTCGCCGCTGCATACGCCCGTTACCTCGGCACCAAAGTGTTTGGCAAGCTGAACAGCGCTGGTGCCTACCGCACCGGATGCGCCATAAACAAGAAGCTTTTTACCTTGTTGCACATTTCCTTTGCGCAAGAAGTGCAATGCGGAAGTCCCACCAAAGGAAATAGCGGCTGCTTGCTCATGGCTGAGGTTTTGTGGTTTGGGCACAAGTTTTCCGTTTTTCCCGTTTTCGGGCAGGGCAATATATTCAGCATGCGCGCCCATTTTCATTCCTGTCATGCCGAAAACCGCATCACCCTCCTTGAAACTTTTGACTTCTTTTCCGACGGCTTCAACCTGCCCGGACAACTCGGTGCCCAACACCGGTTGCCGTGGTTTCCTGAAGCCGAACATAAGCAGCATCATCGGCTTATAGAATGCAGGCACATTCGCCGAGCGGACCCGACAATCGCCTGAACTCACCGTCGCCGCATGGACACGGACCAAAACTTCGTTGTCCTTGGGCTTTGGTTTGGGCCTGTTTTCAATTTTCACACCTTCGGGTGGACCATACCGCGTGCAAATGGCAGCTTTCATTCCTTCCTCCATTTTTTTTGGTTCTCCTTATTGCCCCCGCTTGTCCCCACTCCCCCAACTGAAAAACCATTCTACCATTGTCCCGTACTTTAGAAAATACCCGAATTTTGCCCGAGCACCTTGGGTTAGCACTTTTATATTCGCACTGTGGAATTTCACACTGTTTGCGCGTACTCCTCGAAACCTCTTATACAGGGAACAACACAGAGCCTTAGGTGGAACCCGCTATGCATTTCAAAACTTTTCAGGAGCTGTTCCGCAAGAAAGACATTGCTGTCCTGTTGCGCGAGGTGGAGGCGGGCAGTGGTGGGCTCAGGCGAACGTTGACGGCGTCGAATTTGGTGGCCTTGGGCATAGGGGCCATTATAGGCACGGGAATTTTTGTCATTACGGGCCAAGCCGCCGCCCAATATGCCGGCCCCGCCCTCACCCTCTCCTTCATTATTTCGGCGCTTGGCTGCATTTTCGCAGGCCTCTGCTATGCCGAATTTGCCGCGATGATTCCGGTTTCAGGCAGCGTATACTCCTATAGTTATGCGACGATGGGCGAATTTCTCGCGTGGTTTATAGGGTGGGACCTCATTTTGGAATATTTGTTTGCATGTGCCACGGTTGCCATAGGCTGGTCCGGCTACATGCAAAGCTTATTGAGAGGGTGGGGGGTGGAAATACCGCCCACCCTGGCCCAGTCCACGCTTGAATATACCAACGGAGAATGGGTGTGGACAGGCAGTCTCATCAACTTTCCCGCCCTATGCATTGTCGCCCTCATAACCGCATTGTTGATGGGCGGCATTCGCCAATCAGCCTGGGTAAACAACGTCATTGTAGCCATAAAGCTTGTCGTCATTTTGTTGTTTATAGGTTTTGGTTTGTCCCATATTGACATATCCAATTGGGCCCCCTACATTCCAGAGAACACGGGGGAATATGGGCATTTTGGGTGGAGTGGTATTCTCCGGGGGGCGGCGGTGGTGTTTTTTGCCTACCTCGGTTTTGACGCGCTTTCGACAACGGCGCAAGAAACGCGAAACCCTCAACGTGACATGCCCAAAGGCATTCTCATTTCCCTCAGCATTTGTGCACTGCTTTATATAGCGGTGACGGCCGTACTCACAGGCATTGTGAAATATGACAAGTTGAATGTAGACGCGCCCATTGCCTTGGCGATTGACCATATTGGGGCAAGTTTGGCGTGGCTGAACCCGCTCATTAAATTGGGAGCCATTGCTGGCATCAGCTCCGTCATTTTGGTAATGATGATGGGGCAGTCGCGTATTTATTATGCCATTTCAAGGGATGGCCTTTTGCCTTTGTTATTTTCCAAAGTCAGCGCCAGTGGCGTACCTCGAAATGCCACGCTTTTTGCGGGCATAGCTACAGGTGTTATTGCCGGTATTTTTCCTTTGAGTATATTGGGGGAGTTGGTGTCCATAGGGACATTGATGGCGTTTACAATAGTGTGCATTTCTGTTATGGTATTACGCCGCACCCACCCTGGACTGAGCCGCCCCTTCAAAGTACCCCTGGTGTGGTGGATTCCCTCCCTGGGGGCTTTCTTCTGTCTTTTGCAAATGCTGTCCCTCCCCTGGTCCACCTGGTTCCGCCTCATTCTCTGGACACTGGCCGGTTTTGTCATTTATTTCACCTATTCCAGGCAAAACAGCAAGTTGAGGAAGAGGGGATGAGGTGCACCATAAAAACCATATCAAAAGGAGTTAATGATGGCGGATGTTGTTGATTATAAAAAAAAATACAAGGAATTATATTTGCCGAAAACGGAACCCTCTCTCATTAAAATTCCAGAAATAACTTTTGTGGCCATTGAGGGAAAAGGCAATCCAAATGAAGACAATGGAGAATATCAAACCGCATTAGAAGTATTATATGGCATACAATATACAATAAAAATGAGCAAAAAAAGAACTAAAATTCCAACTGGGTATATTGATTGATGATTTTATTAAAAACAATAATTTGGTTAATGACACCAACGAAAAAAGAAGGCATCATGAAATTTATTTGTCTGATTTTAGGAAAACCGAGGCGAACAAATTAAAAACGATATTGAGAATACCAGTAGCAGGGTAGGTTTGCCGGGCAGACTCCAGGAGACACACATATGAAGTATTATGTTAACGATAAGGCATTTGGATGGGACACTGAATACCGGTGGCAGTTATTTGTTGTCCAAAGGGGAGGGAAACTGTGCGCAGAAAAGACCGGGAAGTGACGGATGTTAATAGTATTGAGGAAATTCTGAGACTTTGCAGAACTTGTCATGTTGCTATGGTTGACAATGGCGAGCCTTATGTTGTGCCGTTGAGTTACGGGTATAGGATTCTTGACGGTAGCGTGCTGGAACTGTATTTCCACAGTGCATTGAAGGGAAGAAAACTGGATGTTTTGAAGCGTAATAACAAAGTTTGCTTTGAGATGGCTTTTGAAGGCAAGCCGGTTCACGCTGAAACACCCTGCAAGTCCGGCTATTATTTCTCCAGTGTAATAGGGCTTGGGAAAGTCGTGTTTATTGAGGATGTCAGCGAAAAATGCGGAATGTTGTCCGTATTGTATAAGCATCAATTCGGAAATGATGTCTCCTTCACCGCAAAAGAAGCCGCTGGCGTCTGTGTGTTCAAGATTGTGTCAACAGATTTCACTGGAAAAAAAAAGCCCCACTCGAACTAAAATTTTTGAGCTTGATTCTTTATTAACTCATAGAACTTTTCCGGCTCTTCCAGGTGCGGCATATGCGCCGAATTGTCAAAATAAGTCATCGTCTTGTCCTGCACGGATAGAAAATTAAAATATTTTTCAGCAATTTCCACCGGAGCAACTGCGTCCTGCAATCCCTGCATGAAATGCACAGGAATATTAATGTCTACTTTAGCATTAAAGAGGTTCAGTTTGTTCATTTCAGGCAATATGGCATTTTGACAAAAACTCATTGCTTTGATTGTTCGAAGCATATCCGAAAATGAATAATATTTGCATGAAAGCATGTTTTTTATGGTCGAGAAAAGAAGTTGGTTATAATTGCTTTTCACCAACATTCCACCCAAGTTGGTTATGATTTTTGCTCTTTTTTGAAACAATTTGTCTGTTTCAATGGGAGTTTTCTCTAGCTCTTCAATTTGTTTTAACATTCCAGGTTTATTTTTCTCAATTGCTTTTTTGCGGGCAAATTCTAAAATATGCTTGTTGGCAGCAGATACGTCAATATCCATTCCGACCAGAAACAGATTGCTGAACAAGGAGCCTTGTTTCGATGCTGCCAGCAGAGAGATGGTTGCTCCGATTGAATAACCAATCAAGACAGCATTTTCTTTATTGTATTTTTCGAGCAATTGTTCGACAACGGAGAGCAAATCGTCTGTCATTTGACGAATATTGACACTTTCGGGCGCAATATTGTTATTGAACGACTTGCCGCAAGCTCGCTGATCCCAATAGGCAACCAAGAAATCATCTTCCCAATGCAAAAGTCGATTCATGGAATTCGCTTCAGAAATCATTGGAAGTCCTGGGCCTGCTTGCGCTTGAACGATTAAAGGCGCCTCGTTGTTTTTCCCCCGTACCAGAACCCATTGCTCGGAATTGTTAATGTTTAACCTGTGCAAAGAATTGATATTCATGCGACGTATACTCACCTGCCCTTAACTGCAGGTTTCTTTTTTGGGCTTTAAAATTTTCTTTGGGCAACGAGTCCAACGAAGAGAAAATGCCAAAGTGGAAGCGGTCTATTCGAATGTTTTAGGGTTGGTGTATCCAGGCTTGACAAGCACGTTATTCTTATCCTTTATACACTCGTTGTATACGCCCTCCCATTCGCCGAAAGAATATGCCTCTACGGAAACGGAAATATATTTTTCTGGCTTACCCATGGTTTTGCTGATTACCGCTGCTATCTGCTTGGCGGCGTCCTGCAATTGCTTCTGGCTGGGACCACTGATGGTTTTGATGATTACGTGTGGCATGGTTTCTCCTAAAATTGCCGACATTAGTCCAGTGGGTGTGTTCCGTCAAAATCCTGGGTACTTTTGCCAGAGTTGTTTGTTCAGAGTTTCGTTTTTGCTTTCCCAATCCTTGAATGCATAGAGATCTTCCGCCAGCTCAATAATAACATCGCGTAGTTCCAGCGGTTTCAGCCATTCGGCAGGTATCGCTTTCACGCCATACATTGTGCCCAGCAAATTGCCGGCGATTGCTCCAGTCGAGTCAGAGTCACCACCGTGGTTTACCGCCAAAATCACACCGTGTTTGAAATTTTGGGCGACCAGTGCACAATAGATGGAGATAGCCAATGCTTCTTCCGCAACCCAACCCTGGCCCAGTCGATCAATGGCTTCTTCGGGCGACATGTTGGAACCAGCAAGTTCCTCAGCCATCTCAATCGCGCGCAGTGTCTCCTCGTGGCTGACCTTCACCCGAAGGATGCCTTTCGAAATCTCCAACGCCTCAGGCAGCGACGCGCCGTCGGTCAGTGCGAAGATTAGCACTGCCAGCACGCCACTTGCGAGTGCTCCGGTTGGATGCCCATGAGTCAAAGCGGCCAACTCGGTGCCCAGACGAAAGGCGTCTTGGGGCGATTCGCGCTGGCGCAGACGCCAGGCGAACAGTCCGGCCGGCGCAACCCGCATGACGCCACCGCAGCCCTTGCTGTCGTTGCTGGCCGCTTCACCGAGGGAGACCATCGCCCGCAGAGCTGACAAGCAAGTATTGCCTGGTCCGCGGCGACTGTGCAGTTGACGCTGCTGAAATAGCCAACCGGGCTTATCAGCGGCAAAACCAATGTCACAAACTGGGTGCTCGCCCTGAGTCTGCAACCAACGCAGATAGGCGTGAGCCGTCACGCTGACATAACTGGTGGAGCCCTTGAAGCAACCACGTACCCAGCCTCGAATTAGCCCCTCGGCGGTGAACAGGCTCATCTGCGTGTCGTCGGTGATGGTCCCCAGTCCACCATAAGCTGGCGCGTACTGAGTGATGCCATTCGAGCCGAAGCGACGAAGAATTTCGAGTTTGCTCATGAACTCCACCGGCGCACCCAGTGCATCTCCGACAGCACCCCCCAAGAGACACCCCACAAAACGCCCTTGGGCATTGTTTCTCTTCTGGCCTGTGGACTTTACTATGGACTTTCCCACAAAGCATCCTTTCCTTAAATCAACGTTTGGCTCTTTTTTGGGCTTTTTTCTTTGAAGTTTTGGTTTTTGGAGGTGGTGGAGGGGCGGGTTTTTCAGGCTCCCCACGGACTTTCAGGCTTATACGAAAGTCGTCATAAGTATCTCCCTGGTTGTTGGAAAGATGAGCCAACTGGCTATCCACCAACAAAATCAGCGAATTTGCGGGCTTAAGCGGGGATAGGAGCTGAATATTCACCGAAGTGCCATGGGCATCGCTGACAATTTCTTCATCCGAAGGCAAGACACGCTCCTGAGCGTCCATGAGGCGGACACGAAAGTCCACAAGCGGTTGGTTGGCAAGCACTTCAATACGTTGGCTGGGCTCAATTTCAAACTCGGCCTCCGGTTGAAGGCGCAATTCCGAAATGGCCCCCGAGGACTCATGGATGCGCAAAGAAAACAGCAATTCCGGTTTTTGGCGGGGCGTGGGAACAGCAGGTTGAGCCACCAGAGAGGAGGAGGGCTCCGCTTTTTCAGGAGGTTTTGAGTTGTCTGGACAGGCCCACCCCCCCCCCATA
>WQTM01000227.1 GCA_009786315.1 Pseudomonadota bacterium
CAAGGCCCCGCAGGGCCACCGGAGGGAGCCGTTTTTGAGGGACTTTTTGGGCGAGCAAAAAGTCCCCCGCCGGAGGCAAAATGCCCGAAGGGCAGAAAAGCCCGGGCCGCAGGCCCAAAAAAACATTTTAAAAAGCCCGGGCCGCAGGCCCAAAAAAACATTTTAAAAAGCCCAGGCCGCAGGCCCAAAAAAGCTCAAGGCAACTTGAAATCAGCAAACCTCAATGAGCGTGGACTCTCCCGAGCTTTTGTCTCCGTTTGTCCACGCCCACTTCTCCACCAACTCCATCCGTCCATCATCCAAAATCCTGGGTGTTGAATGACATTTCCCTGTCCGTATCTCTCCATGGAGGTTGATGTGTTGATAGTGAAACACCAACTCACCATTCCCTCTGACAAAACCTAATAAAAACCCTTTCTTAATGCTGCCACCATTGTATTCAGCCCAGACAATGTCTTCGTTTTGGTGATAATAAAACAGCGTTTCACTGTTCACTTCGCCATTGTCCGTATTTTGAATGTTTGTGAAAACTTTGTTGTCATAATTATGGTTTGCGTTCATATTTTTCGCCATTTCCACAATTGCCGTCAGGCAAAAGAATGCTCTTACTTATAGGAAAACCCTCTTCCCACCACATTTCCCCTGAAATTCCGGAAGAATGAAGAAGCGTTTTGCTTCATTCCCACATAACAAGCTTGCTCCCACACACTTGCCGCTCTCCACTTGTTTGCACTCTTCATAGGTTTGAGTTAAATCAACTCCTATGAAGAGACGAGACTTTTTGAAAAGCATGGGCGCGGGCCTTGCCATAGGCGCGGGTTTCTCGTTGGAAGCTTTGGGCAACCCCCTTGCCAACCCGCAGGCGCCTTTTGACTTGGTGGCTGTTATGGGGGGGGAGCCGGAGGTGATGTTTGAGAAGGGCATTGCTGCCTTGGGGGGCATGGGGCGGTTTGTGAAGGCCGGGCAAAAGGTGGTCGTCAAACCCAATATAGGTTGGGACAAAGCCCCCGAGTTGGCTGCCAACACCAACCCCAAACTGGTGGGGAGGGTGGTGAGGGCATGCCTGGAGGCGGGGGCCAAGGAGGTGTTTGTTTTCGACAACACCTGCGACAATTGGCAAAAAGCCTATGCCACAAGCGGCATTGAAAAAGCAGCCAAGGAGGCCGGGGCCAAAGTGCTGACAGGCAACAGCGAAGGCAACTATAAAGAGGTGAGCCTTCCCAAAGGCAAGTCGCTGAAGACAGCCAAAGTACACGAAAAAATAATGGAGTGCGACGTCTTCGTCAATGTGCCCATATTGAAGCACCACAACGGGGCCCAGGTGACATTTGCAATGAAAAACCTCATGGGGATTGTTTGGGATCGCCGCTATTGGCACAGGAATGACTTGCAACAATGTATTGCCGACATGGTTTCCTTCCGCAAGCCGGACCTCAACATTGTTGACGCCTACCGCGTTATGAAGAAAAACGGCCCCAAGGGGGTGTCTCTTGCCGACGTCTCCCTCGAAAAAGCGCAAATTCTCTCCGCTGACATTGTCGCCGCCGACGCTGCTGCTGCAAAAATTTTTGGCGCGGAGCCCCAAACCATTGGCCACATTAAAATAGCCAGCGAAATGGGCCTGGGCGTCATGGAGCTTTCAAAGTTGAATATCCACAGAATGAAAGTCTAAAGCTTGCAAAGGCACCTCAAAGCGTTTCGGCTGCTGGTTTCAGTGTTTGTTTTGGTGGCGGTGGGTTTTTTGTTTTTGGATTTTCGCGCCACCCTTCCCTCAGAGTGGTTTCGCGGCCTCACGTGGTTGCAGTTTGTGCCTTCCCTCAGCCACTTTTTCCAAGCGCTGAAGCATGGGTGGGTGGTGACGGCCTATGGCTTTCTCGTTGTGCTGCTGCTGAGTTTGCTTTTTGGGCGCGTCTATTGCTCCTTCCTCTGCCCGCTGGGGGTGTTGAAGGACGTGCTGGGTTGGTTTTCGGCAAAACTGCGAAAGAAGAAACGTCGGTTTCGTTTTGCCCCGCCCAAAACATGGCTGCGCTATTCCATATTGCTGGCCGTTGGCCTCTCCTTGCTTGCCAACAGTTTTTTCCTCGTTAGCCTTTTGGACCCCTATAGCAACTTTGGGCGCTTCCTCTCAGGCTTGTTTCGCCCGGCCTATATGTTGGGCAACAACCTCCTCGCCACAACCCTTGAGGCCCTCGGCTCCTATGCCCTCTTCCCCAGCACCCTCCCCCATACTCCTGTACTGGCCTTGCTCCTCCCTGGGGCCATGCTGCTGCTGGTTGTTTGGCTGGCGGTGAAAAAAGGCCGCCTCTATTGCAATACCGTTTGTCCCGTGGGGGCGCTGCTGGGGTTGCTGGCGAAACGCTCCCTCTTTCAAATTCGCTTCCATGCGGCGGACTGCAACCGCTGCGGAAACTGCGTGTTTGCATGCAAAGCCCAGTGCATTGACATACGCAACCATAGGGTGGACTTTGGACGGTGCGTCGGCTGCGGCAATTGTATTCGAGCATGCAGCCAAAACGGCATCCGCTATTCCCTGGCCTTCGCATACAAACCCAAGGGGACAGCAGGGGGGGCGCTACAAGGGGGACAAAAGGGAGGGGGTTCCTCTATATGTTTCCAGAAAGCATCTACCCCACCACCCCCTCTCGACACTCCGGAACAACGCGGCCACAACACCCCACCACCCCCTCTCGACACCCTGAAACGGCGTTTTATACTCGGGGGTACACGCTTGCTTGCGGTGGTGGGGGGGCTTTCCCTCAAAAAAGTGTGGGCCCAAAACCGCCCCCACAAAAAGGACGAAACCCTCCCCAGGGGGCGCAGCAGGGTGAAACTTCTCCCTACCCACCTCCCCAGCCCCCCGGGCTCCCTTGCCAGGGAGCATTTTGCGGGGGCGTGTACTGCCTGCCATTTGTGTGTCAGCGCTTGCCCAACGGGTGTGTTGAGGCCGTCGTTTTTGGAATATGGCTTTTCGGGGATGATGCAGCCTTTCATGGACTATAGCGGAAACTTCTGCAACTACGAGTGCAAGAGGTGCACGGAAATATGCCCCAGCGGTGCCCTTGTGCCGTTGAGTGTTGAGGAGAAGCAAACCACTCAAGTGGGTGTTGTGCGTTTTGAAAGGGAGAATTGCGTTGTTGTCAGCGAGGGGACTTCGTGTGGCGCGTGCTCGGAGCATTGCCCCACCAAAGCTGTGAGGATGGTTGCCTACCGGGGCGAGCTGACCCTTCCTGAAACGGAGCCTGACATTTGTATTGGCTGTGGCGCCTGCGAATATGCCTGCCCTGTCACCCCCTATAAGGCCATTGTGGTGGACGGCCTCCCAAGGCACCAGAGGGCCCAAAAGCCC
This sequence comes from Pseudomonadota bacterium, assembly GCA_009786315.1. GTDB lineage: Bacteria > Myxococcota > Myxococcia > Myxococcales > Myxococcaceae > WRKR01. The sequence goes on from WQTM01000227.1 coordinate 3,347, forward strand.
GAGGAGGAGGCGCTAAAAGAAAAGCCGTTGGAAGAGTTTCCGTTTTAGGGTGTCAGGCGGATGACTCTTCGGCGTACCAAGTCCCCCACAATCTCATCCAATTGGAGGGGGGAGATGTTGGCGCGGGCGAGGACTTCTTTGGGAGTCAGTTTGCTTTCGCAGATGAGGGAAATCCACGGGAGGTGGGCTTTGGGGCCGAATTTTTGGAAGAGGACATAGAGGTTGGGCCTAACCTCAACGCGCTTGGCTTTTGCGAAGGCTTTTTCGCGTTTTCGGTTTTCGTTTTCGTTGAGTGTCAAAGCGGCGCGGACCAGCATCACCTCTGTGCTTAGGGACAGGTTGGTGGCGGGGGAGGCAGCCTCAAAAAGCAATTTGGCTTCGGTGGGTTGTTTCAAACTAATGAAGGCGTTGAAGGCGATTTCGGCCTCTGCGGAGTAGTTGCCGGATTGAGCGGCGGCATAGACAGCTTCGCCGTTGGAAAAGAAGAGCTGCAGTTGCATATTGTCCGTGTTGGCCTCAATGCAGCCGGAGAATTGCAAGGTTTTCAACGTGCGAATAAGCCATTGGGGCCCCATTTCTCCCAGGGAGAGGAGGAGGTTTTCCCTTTGCTCGAGGTGTTTGCTCAGTTGGTGTCGAGGCAGCAATGTCCTATAGAGCAAATGGCGCAAAGGCTCCTCCTCCATCAGGCGAGAAGCATAGGCATCGGCTCCTATTTCGGAAGTTTGCAACCACTCGCACGTCTCTTCGTCGTCAGCCATGAGGACAACGGGAAGCTCTTTGGTGCGAAAGTCTTCGCGTATAAGCCCCAGGGCCCCCCAACCATCCACCCCGCCGAGGTTGAGGCTACACAATGCAATGTCAAATTTCCCTGTCAAAGCGAGGTGATAGGCTTCAACGCCATTTTTAGCTGGGGTAATGTGGATAGAATGTTTTTGGAAGGCCAGAGCAAATTTTTGGGTGAAGAGCGAGTCACCGTCTGCCAACAAGACATGGAGGGGCAGCTCAAAGGGGACAGGCTCTTCGCTCGAAGTCTCATTCATTTGAGAGCGCAAGTCCAAAAGTGCCTGGGCATCGACGGGGGGCTCTGCATTTTCTGAAGCAACTTTGGGTTCAGGGGGTGTTGTTGTCTGTGTATGGGGGCGTTCTTTGACAACCCAGGTTGCTTTGGGCATTGTCACGAGGTTAATGAGCGCTTCTAGGCCATGCAGCTCATGGTATTGGGCGAGGCTGAGTTTGCCGACTTCAAACTCGGCATTGGCGACCGTACCTTTGTCGTCGCTGACGGTGAGGGAGCCGCTGCGGCGTGTTTTGCGTAAATGTTCGGCCAGCCGAGCCAAGGAGCGCGAGTCGCTGATTCCCGAGCTTATTCCCGGTCTGGAGGGAAGCGTCTCCAGCAGTTGGGTGAGGTGAGAGACATGGTTTTCAGAAAAGGGTTCTCGAAGCAGGGCGACGACACCCGTCCTAAACCCTTGGAGGAAGGTTTCGTCCTCAGTATCCGAGCAGAGGAGGGCGATGGGGAGGTGGGAGAAAGAGGGGTTGCTATAGAGGGTGTCGAGGGTATCGCCGAGGAGCTCAGAGGAGAGCTCGCCGTGCAACAGGAGTGCATCCGGGTGGAACAAGTTAACAGCCGAGAGGAGTTTGGCTGGCTCAACAATGAAGCGATAGAGACAATCGGCTTGGCTGAAGGCTCGAGCAATAGCATTCTGCTGTGCACGTAGCGAGTCAACTCCGAGGATTTTGTATCGAACACTCATGAACGCCAAAAGCCCAATGGGTTAAAATTCTCCCGAGACACACATAGCATACGGTATAGCCTTCGTTGTCAGGAAGTGAAAGTTTCAAAGAAGCACGCAGAAGAAGGACATTCGGGGTGGAAGGGGCGCTATTCATGACAAGTCGCCAGCAGAGAAGCGGATGTTACGAATAGAAAGTTGGGGGAGTTGGGTTTTGAGTTGGTGAAGCAAGAAGGATTGTTGCTCCAGCAGTGCTTGTTCCCAGGCTTTGGAGCAGACTTCGACACTCAGGGTATGGTTTTCGAGTCCAACGGGTTGGGCATAGCGGGCGATGATGGGGCCGACAATGTGTGTCCAGGCGGTGCTGAGGTTTTGGGGCAGAAAACGAGTGTTTTGTTTTGAGTTTTGCTTTCGTTGCCCCAACCATTGGGGGAGCAGTGCGTTCAAAGCTTCAAAGTCGTGTGGGCGTTTCATGGGTATTTGGAGTCTAAAACAGGCATGTGGTGATGAGCCAAGTCTATTTTGCGTGCGAGCTCTCATGCACGTGATAGATTGGGGGATATGAACCATTTGTCCATAGACTTTAACCTTGCTGTAGACCAACATTTGAAATCTGCTGGCCTGTCAAAAGCGGATTATGAGCGATTGTCACCGCAACTCCAGCAAGCGCACGAGGTGCTCACCTCCAAGAGAAAAGCCGGGAAGATGGCTTTTATGGATTTGCCGAAGCAGCAGACTGTCCTTCAAGAAACCATCAGCGTTGCGAAGAAGCTGTCAGGCACCTTTGAAAACCTTGTTATTTTGGGAATTGGCGGAAGCAGTTTGGGCCCCAAGGCGCTGTTTACGGCCTTGTGCCACCCCTTCCACAATTTTCTCCGCCCTCCGCAGCAAAAGGGGATGCGGTTGTTTTTTCCTGACAATTCAGACCCTTCCACGTTTGCAGGGTTGATGGGCACGCTTGGGCTGGAGCGTACGGCTTTTGCTGCGATTACGAAGAGTGGTGGCACGGCAGAGACTTGGGCCCAGTTGCTTTGGGTGGTTGACCGGTTGGGCAAAGACGCTGCTCGACGCCAATTGGTAGCATTGACAGACCCAGAAAAAGGCTCACTTCGCGCCACAGCTCGCGCAGAAGGTTGGCAAGCTTTGGAAATTCCTCCCGCTGTTGGGGGGCGGTTTTCGGTTTTTTCTCCTGTGGGCTTATTGCCAGCCGCCGCCGCTGGTATTGACATAGCAGAGTTGTTGAATGGTGCGCAAAGCATGGTGGAGCGTTGTGAGAAGGGCAATATTTTTGAAAACCCCGCCTACATGCTTGCGACAACACTCTACCTTTTTGACACGTACAAAAAGCGCTCCACGCATGTCCTCATGCCCTATGCAGATGCGTTGCGCGAAACTGGGGACTGGTTTGTCCAACTGTGGGCAGAAAGCTTGGGCAAGAAAAAGGGGGATGGGTTTGTGGGCCCCACGCCTTTGCGTGCAGTGGGTGCGACAGACCAACACTCTTTGTTGCAGTTACTCATGGAGGGCCCCGAAGACAAGCTGACCCTTTTCATTGCTGTGGATGAGCCCAGAGAGGATTTGAAGATTCCAGAGGGTGTTTTTGACTTGTCGGACGTAAGCTACCTGGGCGGCCATGGTTTTCATGAATTGTTGTCGGCGGAGAGGCAGGCGACAGCGACGGCTTTGGCTGCGCAGGGGAGACCTTCTTTGTGCATTCGAATGCCCAGCCTTCGGCCTTTTGCCATGGGGGAATTGTTGATGCTTTGGCAGATTGCGACGGCTTATGCTGGGTTTCTCTATGAGATAGAGCCGTTTGATCAGCCAGGGGTGGAGGCCGGCAAACGATACACCTGTTGTTTGTTGGGGCGTCCGGGTTATGAATCCGCCCAGCAAGACATACAAACCTATAAAGCGACCAATAAAGCCTGGATATTTTGAGTCTATTGAGTGCTTTTTTACAAAGTCATGTGAAGCTGTCCCACAGGGGGAGGTGGTTGGGGGTTTGGTGTGGGAGTGCGTTTGTCTTTTCTTGGGAAGAAGCCTGTTTGACTTTCACTGACAAAGAAGCATATACCGCCAAGCGGCTGTGCTGTGGCAGTGCGGCTGCTTGCTTTTCGTAGACCTCGCGGCGAGTCAAGTTATTTTCCCAGAGGTGTTGTTGACAGCGTTGTCAAAGGTAGCCTTTTCATGCAGGACACATCCAACATTTCCATAGAGCCCGATGAAGATTTTGCCGCACTTTTCGAAGAGTCATTGAAAGAGCGGGGAGGTGACGGCCTCCTCAAAGAGGGCGAAGTTGTCACAGGCACCATTGTCCAGTTGACAAAGGATTTTGCTGTCATTGACATTGGTTACAAGTCCGAGGGGCAGATTCCCATTTCGGAGTTTACCGATGCGAAGGGGGCGGTGGCTCTCAAAGAGGGCGACAAGGTTGAAGTATTGCTTGAGAGCCGGGAGAATGACACGGGCATGGTGGTGCTTTCCAAGGAGAAAGCCGACAAGATGCGCATTTGGGATGAAATCAGCGCAGCCTGTGAACGCGATGAGATTGTGAAGGGCATTATTACCGGCCGAGTCAAGGGCGGTTTGCAAGTGGACATAGGCGTCAAAGCTTTTTTGCCGGGCTCTCAAGTAGACATTCGGCCCGTTCGCAATTTGGACCAATATTTGAGCAAAGAGTTTGAATTCAAAGTCATCAAATTCAACAAAAAACGCGGCAACATTGTGGTTTCTCGCCGTGTATTGCTTGAGCGTCAGCGAGAGGAGCACAAGAAGGAGACGCTGAAGAATTTGAAGGAGGGGGCCGTCATGATAGGCCAGGTGAAGAACCTCACCGACTATGGTGCATTCATTGACTTGGGAGGGATTGACGGGTTGTTGCACATTACCGACATGTCCTGGGGGCGCGTAGGCCACCCTTCCGAGAAGTTTAATGTAGGGGACGAGGTGAAGGTGGTGGTGTTGAAGTTTGACCCTTCGCAGGAGCGGGTCAGCCTTGGGTTGAAGCAAATACAGGAGGACCCATGGCACCGTGCCGACGAGAAATACCCCATGGGTGCGCGCGTGCAGGGCAAGGTTGTCAGCCTCACGGACTATGGTGCATTCATTGAGATTGAGCAAGGCGTTGAAGGTTTGGTGCACGTTTCGGAGATGTCGTGGACCAAGCGAGTGAAGCACCCTTCAAAAATGTTGGAAGTGGGCAGGGATGTGGAGGCGGTGGTTTTGGACATAGACCCCAAGGCCAAGCGTATTGCCTTGGGGATGAAGCAGACAGAAATCAACCCATGGACGATGTTGGAGCAGAAATACCCCGTAGGCTCTGTCATTAAGGGGCAAATTCGCAACGTCACAGACTTTGGTGCTTTCGTAGGCGTAGAAGAAGGGGTGGACGGACTGGTCCACGTTTCGGATATTTCGTGGACGCAGCGCATTAAACACCCGGGCGAGCTTTTCAAGAAGGGCGATGAGGTGGAGGCTGTGGTTTTGAACATTGACGTTGAGAATGAGCGTTTCTCTTTGGGCATTAAGCAGCTGATTGAGGACCCCTGGGACACTCTGTCAGAGCGTGTCCCTGTGGGCAGCCGTGTGATGGGCAAAGTCACCAAGGTAACGGACTTTGGTGCATTTGTTGAGATTGAGTCCGGCATTGAGGGTTTGGTGCACGTTTCAGAGATTAAGGACGAGCGTGTAGAAAACCCGAGGGAAGTCCTCAGTGAGGGCCAGGAAGTGGAAGTCAAAATTATTGACATCAACACGCAGGACAGGAAAATTGCGCTCTCCATCAAAGCCTTGCAGCATGAAGGCGAGGACGACTACCAAGAATACCTGCGTCGTCAGGCAGAAAACTCTCGTGCCCGTCTGGGCGATGTGATGGCGAGCAAACTCAGGCGCTAAACTTTCACAAGCGTTTTGAAAGCAAGAGTGGAGCTTCTGTTTGGGAGGCTCCGCTTTTTTATTGGGGGCAACCTACAAACCAACCTCCTTGCAACGTGTTTCCGTTATTTTATTCATATTGCCCTGAATTTTCGCTATGCGTCGGGCCCGGGTACATTCCCAGGGGGTGGGGGGGTAGGTTTTATTCCAAGCTTGCATGAGTTGGTTTTGCGGTTTTCCCATTTTATAGCGGGGGTATTCCGCCTGCATATAGAGATAAGTCCTGGCAATCATCCCCCGTGTGGACTCCGGCGGCTCCACCCGGTTGCCCTCTATTTTCACAGGGCAAGAGCCGAAAGTGTTGGGTGCATGGGGCAGCAAAGCAAAGTTATAATTTTGTCGGGCTGCGTTAACCGCGCCTATGGCAGGGACCAGGTTGTGCATATCCGCTTGCATATAGCGGTATTCCAAGTTGGCTTTTTCCGCGCAATGGCGTGCTTTGAATGTTTTGCCGCGCTTGTCCACGCAAGCGGGAGCACCCTCGCGCCATTCTTTGAAGTTGCGCCCGAAGTTTTCAGCGGGCACAACATGCTCCCATTCTATTTTGGAGGCGCGGCGTTGGTTGGTTGCGGTTTCAAACCCCGCGGGGAGGTGGATGTTGCCTTTTTCGTCATAGGGGGCGGCACAATAGAAGGTGACTTGGTGGTCCCAATAAACTTTTGTTGAGAGCATGCGTTTGGCTTTGTTGAATGAATCATTCGTGGTGTTGCCGGCAGCGGATGCAGAAGAAAGGTACAAACAAGGAGCGAGCAAAATGAAAAAGCGCATGGCATTTCATGTTGGCTTAAGCGCATGTTGGTTGAAAGGTTTTTGTTGAAGTGAGCCCACGCAAGCTGCTGGGGAAGAAAATGTTTTTTGAAACCCCTGCCCGGAGTGCAAAAAAAGTGCTTTAAAGGTGGGGTGGAAGATTTGACAGAGCCGGACAACCCCGGCGTCATGAAATTTTTGTCAGCGCCGGGCAAGCTTTTTGTTGCCGGGGAGTATGCTGTGGTATGGGGGGGGACGGCGAGGGTATTGGCGACAGGGCCGAGGGGTTTGGCGGCGATGCAGCCGAGGGAGGACTGTCGAGTGGTATTGCAGTTGGAAGCTGGGGGAGTGGAGGGGGAGCTAACGCCGGCGGGGGTTTTATGGAGTTGCCCCATAACGGCCCCCTTTTTATTTGCTGCGCGTGCGGTGGACAAGGTGGTTGCCGGGCATGGGAAACCCAGTTTGGGTTTTGGTTTGGCCATGGCGCCCACGCCATTGGTACAGGGGCACAAGCTGGGCCTAGGCAGCAGTGCGCGTGCGGCGGTATTAGCGACGAATGCGAGCCTTATGGCTTTGGGCTCCACGGAGGAGCCGTTGGAGTTGGCTTTGCGTGCGCATGCGGATGCGCAAGGAGGCAGGGGGAGTGGGGCGGACGTTGCTGCGTGTCAGTTGGGGGGGCTTGTGCGTTACCAGCGTTCGTCCTCCCTGGAGGCCCCCCTCAAGGCCTATGCCCTCCACCCCAAGCCCTTCTCTTTGGCCTATATATTTACGGGCCAGAGTGTCTCCACGGTTTCCATGCTAAGGGCCATAGAGGCGCGGAACAATGCCAAGGCCAGGCAGGCATTTGTGTTGTCCTGTGAGATTTTTGGGGAGCAGTTGGAGCGCGCTTGGATACAGGGGGAGTTTGAGGTACTGGCAGAAGCTGTGGGGGCTTTGCAGTCGTTGTTGGACACGTTGTTGGGGGAGGTAGCCAAGCCTCCTGCGCAGCAGCAGATTTTGAGTTTGGCCAAGGCCTATGGGTGTTGTGCGAAGCAGTCCGGGGCGGGAGGGGGGGACGGCTGTATTTTGTTTGCGCCGGACGAGGGGAAGCGCGAGGAGGTATTGGAGGGGTTTAGGCGGCGAGGTTTTTGGGCCATGCCCCTGGAAGTGGAGGCGGGGTTGGTTATGGAGACGGACAGCAAGGAGGGGGCTTTGGAGTTGAAGCGTTGGTTGGCTTTGCCCGGGTGAGGGGGGAAAGGAAAAGCTCCAGGAAGTCGAGCAAGTTGGGTTTGAGGACGAAGTCTTGTCCATCGGGCTCCCCGTCTCCATCCTCGTCCCATTCTCGAAGGGCCAGGCTACCCTTGTCATAATAGAGCCACAGAGAGGGTTTGCCTTCCGTATTCAAGTCATAGGTTTCCATGACGAGTTGGCCATTTTCGAAGAAGCGGTGGACTTCTGGAATGCCGTCGCCATTCCAGTCCACGGTTTCTTCGCTGGAGGCGCCGGTTTTTTCATAGGTATAGAAGACGTCGGGGTGTCCGTCCTTATTCAAGTCATAGGTTTTGGGTTGGTGGTGGGGGGTTGGTTTGGGCCAAGGCAGTTGGGGGCGTGCTTTGGCGCAGTGGAGGCACAGGAGGCCCATGCCGGCGAGCAGAAAAACAACCCAAGTGTGTTTGGCTTTGCACACAGAGGCGTTGTGACATATCCATAAGCCCATGGCGCGCAAAAAGATGAGCACGACCATTTATATTACGGCGGAGCAAGACGAATTGCTCAAACTGCTCAACCAGAAGACGAAAGTCCCGGTTGCCGAATACATACGCCAAGGTATTGACTTGGTGCTGGAGAAATACAAAGCCCAGTTGCCGGGCCAGTCGAGTTTTGACGATTTAGAGCGTCTTTAGCCAGGCAAGGGGGGGCCCCAGAGACTTAAGCGGAGGCCATGGTGGGTTTTTCTTTGGCAACGAGAGCAGGGGGAGGGGGCCAGGACTCGAAGGCCAGTTGAAGGGTTTCCTCCATGGTTTTGACGAAGAAGAATTCCATTTCGTTTTTGGCCTGCTCTGGCACATCCACCATGTCCTTGCGGCAGCGCTCAGGGAGGATGAGGCGTTTAATTCCGCCCCGGTGGGCCGCGAGGGTTTTTTCCTTAATACCACCCACAGGCAATACGAGTCCGCGCAAAGTAGCCTCACCCGTCATAGCCGTGTCGGAGCGTACGCGTATATGCGTCAAAAGAGAAGTCAGCGCCGTAAAAATAGTAATTCCCGCGGAGGGGCCGTCTTTGGGAATGGCCCCGGCGGGGAAGTGGAGGTGGATGTCTGTTTTTTCCATGAAGTCTGGTGGAATGCCCAGTTGTTCTGCTTTGGAGCGCAAATAGGAGAGGGCTGCTTGTGCGGACTCTTTCATGACATCCCCCAGCTGTCCTGTCAGCACCAGGTTTCCTTTGCCTGCCATTTTGGTGCATTCGATGAAGAGCAAATCTCCCCCAGCGGCTGTCCAGGCCAAGCCCGTAGCCACCCCGGTTTTTTCTGTACGCTCTGCCACTTCGGAATAGAAGCGCTCGGGCCCCAGGATTTCGGGGACACGCTCAGCGGCAATGTGTTGTTTGTCGGTTTTGCCGGAGGCAAAGTCAACGGCGACGGCGCGGCAAATGTCTGCAATACGCCGCTCCAAGCTGCGTACACCCGCTTCGCGCGTATATGAAGCCAGCAGCACCTGGAGGGCTTTGTCTTCTATTTGGAGATGGTCCGTATCCAAACCATGCTCCTTGAGTTGTTTGGGGATGAGGTGTTGGGTGGCGATGGCTTCTTTTTCGTCGAAGGTATAGCCGGACAACTCAATAATTTCCATGCGGTCTTTGAGGGCAGGAGGGACGGTGTCCAACTGGTTGGCGGTGGCGATGAACATGACTTTGGACAAGTCATAGGGCACGTCGAGGTAGTGGTCTGCAAAACTGTTGTTTTGCTCCGGGTCCAAAACCTCCAGCAAAGCTGAGGAAGGGTCTCCGCGAAAATCCGCCCCCAGTTTGTCAATCTCATCCAACATCATCACCGGGTTGACGGTCCCCGCTTTTTTCATGTTTTGAATGAAGCGTCCCGGGAGAGCCCCCACATAGGTGCGTCGGTGGCCGCGTATTTCGGCCTCGTCGCGCACGCCTCCCAATGAGAGGCGAACAAATTTTCTCCCAATGGCGCGTGCGACGGACTGTCCCAATGAAGTTTTGCCGACGCCGGGGGGGCCCACCAGGCAGAGGATGGGGCCGCGCATGTCGTTTTTGAGTTTGCGCACGGCGAGGTATTCCAGAATACGTTTTTTGACTTTTTGAATACCGTGGTGGTCCGCGTCCAAGGTTTGGCGTGCGTTTTCAATGTCCAGGTTGTCTTCGCTTTTTTTGCTCCAAGGAAGGTCAGCAATCCAATCCAAATAGGTACGGGAGACGGTATATTCGCTGGAGGCGGTAGGGATGGAGCGCAGGCGGTTAAGCTCTTTGGTGGCCACTTTTTCCACTTCGGGGGGGAGGTTGGCGTTTTTGAGACGCTCATCCAACTCGTCTATTTCCTCTTCTTCTTCTCCGAGCTCTCCCAACTCTTCTTTGATGGCTTTCAGTTGTTGGCGCAAATAATATTCGCGCTGTGTTTTGGACATTTCCCCTTTGACGGCGGAGTCAATTTTGTTGGAAAGCTTGAGAATTTCGCGTTTTCGATTCAGCACTTCGAGAACGAGGTTCATTCTTGCTTTGAGCTCGACGGTTTCCAGGACGGCCTGTTTTTCTTCCAAAGGCACATCAATGTTGGCGGCGATGAGGTCCGCCAGGTGGCCTGGGTGGTTGATGCTTTCCACGAGCTCTCCGGCAGCGGATGGCAGCTCCGGCATCAACTCAATGACTTCGCGTGCGAGTTTTTTGAGGTTGATGCCAAGGGCTTCAATCTCGAGATTTTCGATGGGAGTTTTGTCCTCCAAAGGCTCGATGCGTGCTTTGAGATAGGGGGCTTCTTGGACCAATTCCAGGAGGCGGAAGCGTGCCAGTCCCTGAACGACGAGGGAGTAGTTTTCTTCTCCCATTTTCAGAAGTTTGACGATTTTAGCAACGGTCCCTGTCGTGTGGAGATCTGTGGATTTTGGATCTTCCTCCTCTGCTTTTTTCTGTGTGACGACGCCGATGAATTGTTCATCGCGAACAGCATCCTTAATGAGGGCGATGGTTTTTTGGCGTCCAACGGCCAGGGGGAGGACGCCTCCGGGGAAGAAGACAGAATTTCTGAGGGGCAGGATGGGGAGGACTTGAGGAATGTCTTCCTTAGAAATCAGCTGAGAAAAGCCCTGAGGGGAGGAAGGAAGGGGGGGCAAGTCGGGTCTACCGCTTTTTTTTGAATCATCCACCATAAGAGGGTCTTCCGAGTTTTTATGTGAAAAATAAACCGCCATACGACTCTGACAACCTAGCCGTTCCCAAGGCTTAGGCAAGCTGGCTTTCCTTTTTTTCAAAATTTTTCAAAAAAAGAGTTAAGCTGGGGGGTACACTGGCCAATGGGTTACTCGGGTGCCTTATGGAAACTTATAAAAAACCAATGTTGTTTTTTCCATTTTTGCTTTTTTTCGCATGGGGTTGCAACAGTTGTTTGGGCGCCGAGAGTTCTCCTGAGAAGGATGGCTCAAAGGTTCCGGCGAGTTGTCTTCAAGAGATGCCCCGGCCTGAGCCGCAGAAGTTGGATATTCTGTTTGTCATAGACCATTCAGGCTCGATGATTGAAGAGCAGGGAAAAGTCCGAGATGAACTTACCACTTTTATGAATGAGCTTCGGCAGACGGGGGGTATAGACCAGAGCATGCACATTGGGGTGATAAACACCTCCGTCTACTATTTTGAGAAGGGGGCCAGTGGGCCGGCCTATGGGAATGTGGGGTATGGGGTTTTTCCTGGGGGGAGGCTTTTGCCGGTTTTGACGGGGTTGGACTTTGCAGATGCGCAGAAGCAAAGCCAGCGTGTTTTAAGGAGTGACCAAGAGGGTTTTGTGGATGCTTTCAAGCTTCGGATAGCGCAAGGAACGGAAGGTAGCCCACAAGAGACGCCATTTGAGGCTGTGCGTTTGGCTTTGTTGTCGGAATTGAGCCAACAACCTTTAAGTGAAGGTGGGAACAAGGGTTTTTTGCGGGATGGTGCACGTTTACTCATTGTTGTTCTTTCGGATGAAGACGACTGCAGTGAAAACACGGGGGAGGAAGGGAGGCCCAGAGTGCAAACGGGGTTGGATAACTCTGTCAACTATTGCCGGGAAGCGAGTGAGCAGTTGACTTCCGTGGAGGAGTATTTTGAGTTATTTAGCAATTTGGTAGACAGCCACGGCAGGCACCGGGAGGTGGTATGGACGGCCATAGCCCCGGTTTCAATAGGGGAGAAGGTGGCGGAGGAGACGCGGCTGAGTTGTGAGGAGAGTCTCATTTGCAATGAGGGATGTCCGACTTCAATGGCTGCGGGGTTTCGGCACAGGGAGATGGCGGAGAAGTTTGACCCAAGTTTGCAGAATTTGAACTCTATTTGCGAGGATTCCTACAGGGAGACCCTCATTCGTATTGCCAACATGGCCAACGTTCCCCAATATGTTGACTTGAAGAACATTCCCAACAAGGAGTTGGTGCAAATAACGCTGACGCGAGCAGACGGCCTTTCGAAAATTTGCACATTGCATAATGGTGGTATTGCCTATTGGGAAGAAGGAGGGGGCATGCGTCCTGACCGTGTGTATTTTTCAGAGCAGTGCCCGCGTTACCCTTCAGACTTGAAGGTAGAAGTGGCGCTTTTTTGTGTGAGTTAGAGATGGGAGTTTGTTTGTTGTCAGGTTGGGGGCAAAGCGAGTGAGCGTTGCTTTTTTCGACTTGGACAAGACGCTTATTTCCCGGAATTCAGCTGTATTATGGATTTTTCGGCAGTGGAGGGAGGGGAAGGAGGGGCCGTTGGCGCACATAGGGGGCCTAAAGGTATTGAATTGGCTGATGCGTTATAGCCTAGGGTGGGGAGGGGCAGGGGTAGTGGCGTTGGAGGAGGCGATGGGGGGATTTGCGGGAATTTCGCAGGTAGAGATATTGGAGCAAACCCGGAGGTTTTATGAGGAGGAGATACGTTGTCTCTACCGTCCTGGGGGGATGGAGGAACTGAAGCGGCAGCGGCAGGCGGGGTGTTTGTGCATATTGCTCAGTTCCACGACGCAATATTTGGGGGAATTGGTTGCGAGGGATTTGGGGTTAGATGGTTGTTTGGCAAACGCGTTGGAGGTAGACGTTGAGGGGCGGCTGACGGGGCGGGTGGAAGGTATTGTTTGTTATGGGCGAGGCAAATTGTTGAAGGCGCAGGACAAGCTGGCCCAGTTGAATGAAGCCATGGAGGCGTGCAGTTTTTATACGGACTCCTATGCGGACTTACCTGTTATGGAAGCTGTGGGGAACCCCGTAGCCGTCAACGCGGACATACGCCTCAGGTGGTGGGCGAGGCGGGGGGGCCACCCTGTTGTGGACTGGGGCACTTGAGTGGTTGTTTTTCTGCTATTGGGCCTGAACAAAAACGAGTCCAACGAAGGCAGCATGTCAAAGTGGAACCGGCCTAGTGGCGTGGGGCTTTGCGAAGGAGTTGTTGCTCTATGGTTTTGCTGGTTTTGAAGGCCAGGAGCAATTCTCCTTCGACGCCCAAGCCTGGCAAGAGTTGTCGGTTGGCGATAATGAGGGGTTTGCGTTTGGACTCGACAAGCTCTCCGCAGAAACCCAAGCCTCCGTCGACTTCGGGGTTATGGGGCATGAGAGGGAGTCTTGTTTCGTGGGCATATTCTGCGGGAGCATCCAACTGGGGGGAGGAGGCAAGGCACAGGTGTTGGCGGGCAAAGGGGAGGAGCTCTTCCAGGCATTGGCTAATGTGTTGCAGGTGGGCTTTGAGTTGAGGCTCCAAGGCTTTTTCTTTTTTAGGGCATAGCCAAGAGGAAGCCGTCAACATTCTCAAGGGCTCGCCGCTGCCGCGCTCAGGGGGTGCAGCGGGGACATTTTGGAGCCAGAAGGAGGGGAGGAGGACTTGTTCTTTGAGGGCATAGGGCAAAGCCTCTTGAGGGAGGAGCCAGTGCAAGCTGAGGCGTTGGGGGGAGGGGGAAGTGGGGGGAGGGGGTGGGGCCTTAAGGACGTTAGGTGTTTCGAGGAAGCGGGAGAAGAGCTCAAGCTCCGTAGCGCACAAGGCCGTGCGTACGCGATAAACCGTAGAGTCTCCGCGCAGCATAAGGGAGCAGCCTTTGTTATCGAAGGCCAGTTGGGTGAGTTGGGAGGGGAAGACAACGTCGACGCCGAGTTGTTGCATACGTCGAAGCAACCATTCTCCGAAGCCCTGTCTACCCTGATAGAAGCCATAGGAGCCCTGGAGGACGAGTCCGCCGAAGTGTTGAAGGGCATAGGGGGAGGGTTGCGTACCGAGGCTTAAGCTTGCCATGAGTTGGAGGGAGGGCCAAGCGCCGGAAGAAGGCCAGTTTTGAGGGGTGGCCTCAAAGAGGCGTGCTTGGCGGCGTAAGGACCAACCTTCGAGGATGCCTTGTGGGGGCAAATTGGGTTGGGTTTTAAGGAAGGCCTGGCTTTGTGTTTGGAATTCCAGGAAGGTATTGAGCCAGGATTGGCTTTCGTTGCCGAGGAGTTTTTGCCACTCGAGGGTATTGTCTTCGAGGGAAGCTGGGAAGTCAACGCGTTGTTTGGGGGCAATCCACTGTGTAGAGAGGGGGATAGCGGTGCGTTGGAAGTCGCTGGTAAGCTGCATTTCCTCCAAGAAAGCCGACAAGAGGCTGGAGTAGCGGGGGTGGGGGAGGAGGATAGGCTCATAGGAGAAGGGGTGTCCCTGAAGCTCATAGGGGAGGGTTGCTTCGACGGCGAGGACTTTATAGCCTTTGCGTGCGATGAGGGCTGCGCTTGCCAAGCCAGCCAGGTGGCTACCGACGACGACCAAGTCATAGAAGTGTCGCGAGGGGGACTGGACGAAGCTTGAGTTGAAGTTTGCGCTACTGGTTTTCATGGTGACCAGCCATCGAGGAAGAAGAGTTTGTCTTTGTTGCGAAGGCGTCCTTCGGCAAAGAGGCGTACGGCTTGGGGGTAGAGGCGGTGCTCAACGGTTTGGATACGGGCGCTAAGGGTGTCGGCGTTGTCATTTTCGAGGACGGGGACGGCTGCTTGGGCGAGGATGGGGCCGGTGTCCACGCCTTCGTCGACCAAGTGGATGGTACAGCCGGAGAGTTTAACGCCGGCGCGAAGGGCTTGGCTGGGGGCATGCGTACCTGGGAAGGAGGGGAGCAAAGCGGGGTGTACATTGAGGACGCGGTAGGGGAAGGCGTTGAGGAAGCGATAAGTCAACACGCGCATAAACCCTGCCAGGCACACGAAGTCCGTCTCATACTCTTGGAGCAACTGGACGAGCAATGTTTCATAATTTTGTCTATCTTCTCGGCCCTCATGGGGGACGAAGAAGGTGGGGATGCCGGCTTTTCTTCCGCGCACCAAGGCATGGGCGGAAGCGATGTTGGCGACCACCAAGCTTATTTCAGCTGGGGAGTCAGGCACATTGAGGTTGTCGATGAGTGCTTGAAGATTGCTGCCATTACCAGAAGCCAATACAGCAATGCGTTTCATTGAAGCACCTGGGCAGAAGGAGGAGAAGAAGCAGAAGTCTCCTCGATATTACCAACGTGCCAAGCCAAAAGCCCCCGTTGTTTGAAAAAATCCAAGACAAAAGGGAGCTGTTGTTTGTCCACCACCAGGCAATAACCCAAGCCCATGTTGAAAGTATGGTACATTTCCTCTCTCAAGACGTTGCCCCATTTGGCCAGCAGGCCGAAGAGGGGGCTGGGTTGCCAATGTTTTTCATAGAGGACAGCTTGTGTACCTGAAGGCAGGCAACGCGGGAGGTTGCCGGGGATACCGCTTCCCGTAATATGTGCCATACCTTTGGGTTTAAGGTGCTCCATGAGGGCCAAAATTTCCTTGACATAAATTTTGGTAGGCTCGAGGAGGGCTTCCCCCAGGGGTTTACCGAGCTCGGGCAGATGCAAGTCCAGCCCAAGGCCTTTGTCTTGGATGATTTTGCGAGCCAAGGAATAGCCATTGGAATGCAAGCCTGAAGAAGCCAAGCCGACAATGGCGTCACCGGGTTGGATGTTGCGGCCGTCAACAATCTCTGATTTTTCGACGATGCCGACACAAAAGCCTGCGAGCTCATAGTTGCCTGGCGCATAAAACCCTGGAAGTTCAGCTGTTTCCCCGCCGAGGAGGCAGCAATCGGCCAGGAGGCAACCTTCAACGATACCGGAGATGACGCGTTCTGCCACAGGCAACTCGAGGCGGGAGGTGGCGAAGTAGTCAAGGAAAAAAAGAGGGCGGGCCCCCAAAGTAAGTACGTCATTAACGGACATAGCGACCAAGTCCACGCCGACGGACTCATGGCGTTGCAGGGTGAAAGCCAAATTCAGTTTGGTGCCCACGCCATCCGTACCGGAGACGAGGACAGGGTTTTGATAGAGGCCTTTTGGGAGCTCAAAAAGGCCGCCGAAGCCGCCGACTCCGCCGAGGAGGCCTGTTTTTTTTGTTTTTGCGGCCAAGGGTTTAATACGCTCAACGAGCTCGTCTTGGGCGGCAATGTTGACTCCGGCGGCTTGGTAGGTGCTATTCATGAAAATCCTGGTGTTAGAATGGGAAGGTTTGTCCTAAAGGATGGTATAGCAGTTTCAAACAATGGTGCCCCGGTTTTGGGGCCTTAACTTGGATGTTTTATGAATGCTGAAGACACACTGTTTCAGCGGTTTGGGAAAGAAGTTCCAGCCGGGACAGTATTGTTTCGTGAGGGTGAGACAGGCAAGGAAATGTTTGTACTCCAAGCCGGGCAAGTTTCGATTTCCAAGCGAGTGCGGGACATAGAGAAGATTTTGGCTGTTTTGGGGCCAGGGGAGTTTTTTGGGGAGATGGCCATTATTTCGAACAAGGTACGCAATGCTTCTGCTGTAGCGGACAAGGCTTCCCGTTTATTGGTGATTGATTCGCGCACATTTGAGACGATGGTTCGCACGAATGCGGAGATTGCAGTCCGAATGATACGGAAGTTAGCGGAGCGTCTTTCGGATGCGGATGCGCAGATAGAGTCTCTGCTTTTGGCAGACCCCCCCAGCCGTATTGTCCACTGTATACTGCAAGCCTGCCAGCTAAGGGGGACACCCATAGCCGGGGGGGTAGAGGTACAAATAGCCCTAAAGGAGCTACCGAGTGAGCTTGGGGTGGGAGAGGCGGCATTGGGGTATTGGGTTTACCGTTTAGAGAGTATGGGGCTCATTATAGTGGGGCCAGACAAGCTGGTGATTCCTGCGCCGGCGAGGTTGGGGGAGTTTTTGCAATATTTGGACATGCGTTGGAAATACGGCGAATTTTAGTTGAGATTTGGGAGCAGTGTGAAAGACTCACCCTGTCTACTGGAGGGGATGTGTGAAGGGTGACTGACAAGTAGTCTTGAGTAGGCATTTTCTTTGGTATAGGTGTGGTGGGGTGTATCAGGAGAAGAGGGATTCATGACACAGCGTTATATGGGTATATTTCTCTGTTTGGTTGCACTGCTTGGCTCCATGGTTTTTGCTATGAGGGGATGGAATGCTGCCAAGTTTGATGCGGACAAGGCGCTGAGCCGGATACGGCTAAAGACGGACTATATGGAGCGTGTTGCATGGATGCGCTCTGTTCCTGACGAGGCGAAATACCAAGTGGAGGTGAAGAATTTTCTAAGGTGGTATTTTGAGCAGACGGGAGCGCACATAAGAGCCTTCAACCTCAACGCGCAGTTTGATGATTACCTAAAGGAGTTAGCGATTCCTGGGAATGCAGACAGGCTGGAGGAGAGGAAGAAGGTATACGAGAATGTGCGTTCCATTTTTGACCTAATGCAGAAGGGGGACTACAGCCCGGAATGGTCAGCCTCCAGCCAGGGTGTACGCTTGGATGTTTTGTCGGCGCGGATTGTTTGGGATGAGAAGGGGGAGAGGAAGATTCGCTATCAGCTTGTGGTTTGGGGTTTACCGAGGGAGCAGAGGGTGGATGAGAAGGGGCTGTTGCGCATACAAAGCCGAGCGACATTTACGGCGCACTGGCATATGTTTGATCTCAAAGGGAAGCGGGTAGCGAAGATGCAGTCCGGCGGCAACATGCCAGGGCGTATAGACTGGCCGGAGCGATATGTAAGCATGTTTCCAGCCGATGTGACATTGGGGCACTATGACGTGGACCTGATGCCCTCCAATGTTGAGGTGGTGGAAGTACATTTTGACATTTCGTCTCCGTCGCTTACGGGAGGGAGTATGAATCCGAATTTTGTTTGGAAGCAGAATGTTCCCTTCGAATGGCGCCTAAGGCCAGGGGAGCTTTGGCGCGATGCCCAACCCGTAGCGGGGCTGTCCGCGGCGCAATAATTTGGCACAGGGGCATATTGGGCAAAGGAGAGTGGAGGTGAGCGGGGAGGGAAAGATTCAGAGATAAAGAGATAAGTTGCATTGTACATTTATGCATGCAAGAGGACAGGGGAGATAACTTTTATTGTTTGTCAACGCCTATGACTTTTTACGAGGCAGCACTTCAGATTTTAGCCAGGGTTGGGAAGCCGCTGACATACCAGGAGATAACCAAGCTTTCTTTGGAAGATGGGCTTTTGTCGCACATAGGCAAAGCTCCTGAGATGACGATGTTGGCCCGTTTAAGGGCGGTGGCCAAGCGTATGCACGACAAGCCGATTATGGTGACGGCGAGAGACACGTTTGCCCTAACGGAGTGGATGTTGCAGGAGGATGCAGACGCGCTTGCTTTTTTGGACACGCCATTGTTGTCCAACGCGGAGAAGGTGTTAGCGCTTCGTCCTTTGGAGCGCCACCCGCAAGCGAGCGAAGACAATGTCCGTTTTATTGGGAAGAGTTTGGAGCGCAAGCGCAGGGAAGAGGGGGAGGGGCGCAGGAGGCGGTTTCCGCCGATTTCAGAGGTGGGGTTTGAGCTTTTGTCCGATGCGGGCCGGGCGATGATGGCGGAAGAGCTTTTGCGTGAAGCGAAGGCGAGGGAGCTTGCCGGTGGTGACTGTGAGTTGTCAACGCTTTTGGCGGCGTTGGCAGAAGACAACCAGCGTAGGATAGATGCTGGGAGGAGGCCGCAATTCCAATGTCAGGAAGCGGCCAATGGCAAATGGGAGCTTCAGTTGGACGCTCAAGGACTTGGTTTCTCGGAGATACAAGAGGGTTTTGCTCGAGCATTGAGTGCCTATGAGGGTGGTGGGCGTGGGGGTGCAATGAAGTCCACCATGGGCCAGAGGGTTTCCAGGCAGAAGGTGGAGGAGCAGCAGAACAGTTTACGGGCGTGGGCGAGGGATGAGCGCAAGTCCATGTGGAGGTTTTTGAGGAGTTATTTGGCAGAGCTTGAGACGCGTATTTTTGAGCGAGCCATGCTCAAGCTTTTGGGAGCAGAGCGTTTTCGAGAAATAAAGATAGCAAAGCGCTCCAAGGAAGCTGTTTTGCTGACAGCGAGGAGGCGGGAGGGCAGTTTGGACATTCGTTATTCCATTCGGCTGCTTTCCGGGGCAACGGCCATAGAGCGCAAACACATTCAAGCGTTGCGAGGCGATCTCCACCACCACCACGCCACATTGGGCATGCTTTGCTCCGCTGGGGATTTGCGTGGGGAGGCAAGAAGCGAAGCGTTGCAAAACGGAGAGCCCCCCATTATGCTATGGTGCGGGGACGCCTTAGCTGAGAAGTTTTTAGAGATGGGCCTAGGCGTCCAAAAGCACGTTATAGAGTTTTTTGAATTGGACGAGGCTTTTTTTGAGAAGCTGCAAGATGAAGTTGCAGCCATGTATGCGAAGCGTGAAGCCCGTTTACGCGAGCGCCAATACAACGAAGCGGCATTTTCCACGGGGAGCGCTGGGGACTCTACAGAGGCCACATGGGCACAGGAGGAGCAGCCCGGTGAGGTGGAGGAGGAGGCAACTGTTGTACGGCGGAGGAGGAACCGGAGGCGGCGCAGGACGCGTAGGGCATTACCGGAGGAGGCAGGGGTAGAGGCGGGCACACCCGGGGGGGGTGGCACAGAAGAAGGCAAGTGGGGAGGGGATAGTGAGGGGCAGGAGGCCAGAGTGCCAGAGGACACACGGCCCTCAACCCCAACAACGGAGGAAGCTTAGCATTGCATGGCTGGGGCAAAATTTTGTTTTGTGCCTGGATATTGTGTTGGGGGTGTTTTTCCGAAACGCCCTTGCGTTATTGGCGGGTAGATATTTCTTTTGACGAGACGGTTTTGGGCCTGGGCCTGGACAAGGAGCAGCTTCGCCGTACCCTAAGGGAGCGGATGAGGCAGGCCTCTGCCTTTAAGGAAGAGGCAGGGGGCGGGCGGGCCTCTGTGGTGGCGTGGGAGATTTTATTGGACGAGCATTGGGAGAATGCGAATGCTGTCCTTGTTATGGCTTTCAAGTTTGGGAGGAACTCAGAGACGGTTTGGCGTTTACAGAAGGAGAGTTGGTTTCAAACGCCCATACACGCCCTAAGCCCCAAAGAGGTTTATACTGAAGCCGATGTTTTGGCCAGGGAGCTACTCAGGGATGGGGAGACGTTATGGAAAGCCAGCCAACAGAGTGACAGGCGGCTGTTACAAGAACTCCGACAGCCGATGTCTCCGATGCGTTTTGCAGCGTTGCAGGTGCTGTCTTCCCGAAAGAATGGGGATGTATTTCCAGAGCTTTTGAAGGAACTCCAAAGCAAGGAGATTGGGCGGGTGAGGAGGGCAGTGGGTTTTCTCGTAGAGTTGAGGGATGAGCGTGCAGCGCCTGCTTTGGCGGAACTTTTTTTAAGGCAAGGCCCTTTGTTACGCCAGGAGGTACTTTATGCTGTTGCGGCGGTTGGGGGAGAAAATGCCAAGGCATTTTTATTTACGGTTGCGCAGGGGGAGGATGATGAGCATTTGGCCTTACAGGCGAAGGCGCTTTTAGGTGAACTGGAGGGGGCAGGGAAGAAGAGGTTTCCGGTGGTGGTGCCATGAGCCGTGGGCCGGAGAGGTTGAGGGGCGACTCTGTGAGGTTTGCTGAGGTTGAGCCGTTTTTGCATACCCGTTGGGTGGGGAAGAATTTTTTTCACTGGGAGTGTTTGGATTCCACCAACACGCAAGCCAAGTTTTTGGTACAGACGACAGGTTGCCACGGGGATGTTGTGGTATGCGAGCAGCAGACGCAGGGCCGTGGAAGGAGAGGGCGGAGTTGGCTTTCCATGCCGGAGGGGGGGGGGTTGTTTTTTTCTGTTTTATTGCGTCCGGAGTTACCTCCGCATTGTGCTCCCGAGTTGACTTTGGTGACAGCGGTTGCTTTGGCAAAGGCCATTCGCGGGTTGGGCATAGAGGTTTGGATAAAGTGGCCGAACGACATACAGGTAGGCGGGAAGAAGCTGGTTGGAATTTTAACGGAGTTGATTGCTGACGGGAAAAAAACCCAGGGGGTTGTGGTGGGGATAGGTATGAACCTCAACGGGCGAGAGGAAGACTTTCCCGAGGAGTTGAGAGGGAGAGCGACTTCTCTGGCCGTGGTTTCAGGAAAACCCCACTCCAAGGCATTTGTATTGGCCATGTTGTTGCAGCATTTGGAGCATTGGTTTGACTTATATATGAGGGAAGGATTCATTCCCATTGCGGCGGAGTGGACAGTGCTTTCTTCGACATTAGGCCGGCGTGTCCGAGTAGACTTAGGGAATGAGGTGAAGGAGGGGGAGGCATTGCATATTCATTCTTCGGGAGCCCTCGTGTTGAGAGGTGACGACGGTGAGTTGTTTTCCGTTTTGGCAGGGGATGTGGAGCATTTGAGGCCAGCCTAAAATTTCTTATTTTGGTGAGGACAAAGGATGTTGCTTTGCGTTGACGTAGGAAATACCAACACCGTCCTAGGCGTATTTCATGAAGAGCGTTTATTAGCACATTGGCGCCTGGAGACTTCAGAGAGGAGGACAGGGGACGAGTGGGGCATATTGTTATTGCAGTTGTTTGCATTTTCTGGACTTGAAACGAAAGCGGTGAAGGGGATTGCGGTTTCCAGTGTGGTACCTGCGGTGCAGCATGGGTTGGAGCGGATGGGGCAGCGTTATTTTTCTCAGAAGCTTTTTTTTGTAGGGCCCGGCATTAAGACGGGCATGCCTGTCCTATACGACAACCCGAGAGAAGTTGGGGCAGACCGCATTGTGAATGCCGTTGCTGCATTTGAGAAGAAGAAGCGGGCATTGGTTGTTGTCGACTTTGGGACGGCAACCACGTTTGATGTTGTCAGCGCACGTGGTGAATATTTGGGGGGAGCCATTTGCCCTGGGATTGAGATTTCGATGCAAGCTTTATTCCAAAGGGCAGCCAAGTTACCTCGCATAGAGTTTGTGCAGCCGCCTTTCTGCCTTGGGAAGAACACCATTCATTCCATGCAGGCTGGGCTTGTATTTGGTTTTGCTGCGATGGTGGACGGTATTTGCGAACGTATTGCGAAGGAGAGAGGGGAGACATTATTTGTTATGGCGACAGGAGGCCTCGCCATGGTTTTGGCAAGGGAAAGCCGTTGCATTGAAGAGGTAGATGCATTTTTGACCCTGGAAGGGTTGCGTATTCTTTTTGAGAGAAACAGGGAATGATGGAGGAGCCGTTGTTGTTGGACGCTTTGTCGCCGACGATACGAAAATATGTAGAGACAACCTCACCCATTCCTTTGCGGTTGACGGCCGCGAAGGGGGGGTTGCCTTTGGCGCCGGCAGACTTTGTCACCGTACTTTTTTTGCTGAGTGTTGACTTAATTCCAGAGATTCGAGAAGCAGCTCAGCTGTCGGCGCGTCATATTTCCGAAAAATTCATGGTTAGCGTTGGGAGGGACGAGCGCCTAAAAACAGAAGTATTGGATTGGTTGATGGATTTGCATTGGGCAAACACCAGCTATGCCAAGTTGTTGGTTAGCAATGCGAGCACTTCGGATGAAGCCATTGCGCGTTGTGCGAGCCACTGCAGTGCGCAGGTGTTGGAGCTTATTGGCCTTAACCAGTTGCGATTGTTGCGGCATGAAGAAATTCTTCGCCAAATTTGCCAAAACCCAAATGCGACGCCTGTGCTTGTGGACAGTGTTTGCGAGTTTGCGGTGAGGAATGGCATATTCCTCGAGGACATAGCTGCGATGCAGGAAGCCAAGGGGCGTGTTTTTGGAAGGGTTACACCTGAAAAGGGCCCGACGGTAGCTCAGCTGGTTGGTGAATTTGAAAGCATTGAGGATGAGAAGGCATTGCCTTTGGAAGAAGGCAAGAGGCTGAGTTTGTCCCAAAAGGTTTTAAAAATGAGTGTTTCTGAAAAAATAAAGTTGGCCATGCGAGGCAACAAAGAGATTCGGACTTTGTTGTTGAGGGACACCAACCGTCTGGTTGCCGTTGCGGCGGTGCAAAGCCCCCGAATGACAGAGGCTGAAATTCTCGGCATTGCCCAAAACAGAACCACCCCAGAAGAGATTTTGCGAATTGTCTTTCGAAACAAAGAGTGGCTGAAGCTTTACCCAATTAAATTGGCCCTCACAAAAAACGCAAAAGTACCTCAAGCCATCAGCATGCGGCTTTTGCCTACCCTCAAGGAGGGTGACATTAAGACGCTCGCCAAGGACAGAAACGTCCCCAATGCCATTCAAACGATGGCCAAAAAACTGGCTGTGTCCAAAAAAACCTAAGCTTTTTCTTTTAGGTCAGACTCAGGCTCGGGAGTTGTCTTTTCGTCCAAGAGTTGCGCTGCAATGGCAAGGGCCTTGCGGGTCCGCTCCCGAGTTTGCTCGTCCGAGCGGATTCTGTCATAAAGGCGTCCCAAGCGCTCGTTTTGTCTGCGTTGAGTGTCTTCAAGCCCCAAAACTTTCTGCTCCATGGCTGCTTTTTCGTCTGCAGCCTGCATCCGCTCACGCTCGTTTTGGGCTTGTGCGTCTTCGAGAGACTTCGAGAGGGTGGAGACGCGGTTTTTCTCATTGTCCAAGTCACGTGCAAGGGAGCTCAAATCCGCCCTAAGCCCCTTCACTTCTCTCGAAGAGTTTGTTTTGAAAACAGACAACTCTTCGTCCAACTCTGCCTTAACAGCGCGCAAAGTGTCGAGCTCCGCACGTGTCCCCGCCAATTCCCCGCTGAGTTGTTGGTATTCAGATTGCAGAGTCATGAGTCGAGCGGCATTTTGACGCGCCTCATCCTTGCTGGAGGATAGGTTTTGCTCAAGACGTTTTCTCTCCGTGCCGAGTTGTTCTGCACGGAGCCCCAAGGTTTTGAGTTGAGCGTCCTTTCTTGTCGAGTCGTCATTGAGCTCGGATATGTTTTGCTCAACGAGGTTTATTTTGCCGCGCAAGTCAATGGTTTCTCGTTCCCTCTCATGAAGAGTGCTTTTCAGCTGAAGCAACTCTTTGTCGCGTTGGTGAATGGTGTTGCGCAGAGAGAAAATTTCTTTGTCTTTGTTGTCCGTGGAGATGCCGGCGCGGGCTGTTTCCAAGTCCGTCAGGGTATTCTCAAGCGTTTCCTCAAGCCCTCGAATTTTTTCTTGAAGCTCCGCCTTGGAAGTTTGCACTTCATTCAAAGAGTCCTGAAGCTCCGCGGTTGTTGCACGCAGGGAGAGCAACTCTGCTTTTTCGCTTTCAAGAAGCAAACCGCCCCCGGGTTGATCCGTCGAAGGCCACAAAGTGACGCCGCTTTTGCTCGAAGAAGAGGCCGGGGGAGGTGTCAACGAGGAGGAGGAAGTAGAAGGAGAATAAGCCGGGGGAGGCGTCAACGAGGAGGAGGAGGTAGAAGGGGAGTAGCGAGAAGGAGGCGCAATGGAAGGGGCGGCCTCTATTTCATGGAAGTCATCATCCGCGAGGGGCTCATCCACGGAGTCCATATCGCTGATGAGTTCCGAGTCACTGAGCATTTCCGAGTCGCTCATGAGGGCGAGAGGGGCGGTTTTGGAAGCAGAAGCTTTGCCGATGAGGCTTTGGACGACATAGAGGAAGGTATCCGCGTCGAAGGGGGTAGCGAGGTAGTCATCCGCGCGGATGCGGAGTTTTTTGTGATCGCTAAACCCCTCGGGGTTACCGACAATCAACACTTTTGTATTTTGGAAGGCCGGCTCTTTTTTAACATTTTTGCAGATGATATAACCGCTTTGGCCGGCCGGGAGTTTAACGGCGAGGACAGCGAGTTGGGGCTGCAGGTGTCGAATCAGTTCCACACCGGACTTGCCGTCCTGGGTGGATTCAACCTCATAGCCTTGGAGATAAAGGGCCTGCTGCATAGAAGCAGCCAAAGAAGCATCGCTTTCGACGATAATGACTTTTTTGCTCATGGAACGGGGGCCAGGCTACCTTGGGGGAGGTGTAAGGTCAAGCAAATGCTTAAGAGGGGCAGGGAAGGCTGGAAGCAGCGAGGAACAAAGGGAGAAGGGGCGGAGGGGAGGCATTAGAGGGTTTGAGCTTTCGAAAGGGAGTTGCTCTCTACCCTAAAAGGAGGGCGCCCAAGGTACAAACTTGGGGTGGGGGGCCATACCGCGCCACTTAGGCTTGGGTTGTTTTCCTAGGGGGCAAGGTGGGTCCGTTGCTGACAGAGGCCCGCACTGCAAAATTGGGTTGCTTCGTCACAGCAGTCCGTCCTGCACACAATTTGGCCAACCACGCACTTTGCTCCAGCAGTCGGTTGCTGGCAGACGCCCTTGTTGCAAAGGTGGGTTGCGTTGTCGCAGCACATTGTGCCACACCTGGTTTGGTCGGCCTCGCATGCCACGGGACTGTCGTCGTCATTGCCGCAAGACATACCCGCAGACAGAAATACGCACAGCGTCCACAGCTTCCATGTCTTCATGCTGGTTTTCCCTCCCAACGTTGTTGCACATTCTCTAACGGTGGGTTTTTGGTTTTCAACATTTCCCCCTTCTCCCCACAGTTTTGGAGGATACCCTAACCTAAAAAAATGCCCCAGTCAAAAAAATAATTGCAATGCTTTCATTGGCTTTTGCCCAATAACCCCCTTTTTTTTGCGCAGGACTAGCAACTTTGTCGAGAAAAAACCGATAATGTAGGTATGCAGTATGTTCTCGGTTGGTTTTGGTTGAGGCAGGTCGCCCATGCGTTGTTCAAATACGAACCCAACGAATGAGAGAAATTTTATGACGTCAATTACCATTCATAAGGGAGATACACTTTCAGCCCTTGCCAAGCGACATGGCACCACTGTGAATGAGTTGGTCGCACTCAACAACATTAAAAACCCAAACCTTATTTATGCAGGACGCACCCTCGAACTCCCCGACAAATATGACTCGAAATCAGCGTCAAACGCTTGGAGTCGGTTTGCCTCCGGCAACAATGCCGTCTCCAACAACACCTATGCCCCCAACTCCAACGGCAGCGCCCTCGAGGTTGCTGAGCGCTACCTGGGGCGAAAGGCCAATGAGCTTAAACTCGCCAATAACGATCCTGTAGGCCGCGCCATGCAAGACTGGGTTCCCGGCAAAGTGAATTGCGCCAACTTTGTTTCAGGTGTGCTCATTGCAGCTGGGCAACTTCCCGAAAACAAAGGCAACGCAGGCGTCAAAAACCTCATCGGCAACCTCAAAGCAGACCCCCATTGGAAACAAGTGCCCCTCTCAGAAGCCCAGCCCGGGGATGTCATCGCTTTTAATACGAAGGGCGGCGGACAACATGTCGAAATTGTTGCAGGCCGCAACGCCGACGGCTCACTGAGGATGATTGGCTCCAACAACATTCTCAAAGATGGAAACCAAGCTGTCAGCTACAACTCCTATCAGGGCAACCCCATTATCGCTGTCATGCGCTATGCGGGTTGATGGTGTCTTTTCGCAGGACACCACGGAAAAACCCCTTGTCACAAAAATAAACACAGGCCGTTGAGGGCCCACGGGCGGTTTGTGCGCCATGAGCATGCTCTGCTTCTCAATATGGCAGCGGCTTTCAAGCACGCGCCAGTGGCTTTGAAATACGCCAATAGAAGCGCAGGGCCAGTGTGGGCCCTATCACCATCACCCCCACGGCTAGGCCCCACCATAGGCCCCTTACGCCCAGGCCCTCTATATATGCCAAATAGAGGCCCAATGGCGCCCCTATGCCATAATAGCCCAACGTGGTTATATAGAAGGCCGGTTGCGTGTCTCCTGCCCCACGCAAAAGCCCTGACACCACGGCGCTCAAGCCGTCCATGAGCTGAAAAAAACCGCCAATGACAAACAAAGGTATGGCCAGCGCCAATGCCTCCGCGGAATGCGTGGTGTGCCCCGCCGGCAGGCGCGGAAACATGGAGTATAATATGGCCCACGGCGCCATGAGGGAAAGGCTTGAAACCATCGCAACCGCACCCGTGCGCCGCAAGGCACCCCACGCCTCCTGCCCTATCGCCCACCCCATGCGTACCGAGGCCGCACCCCCTAGCCCCAATGCAAAACAAAACGAAAAACCCATCCACGCCATCGTCGCATTGTGCGCCGCCGACGCCGCTTCACTCATGCTCGCCGCAATGACACCGACAAAGGTGAATACAATGGACTCGGAAGTCGCTTGCAGGCCAATGGGTATCCCTAACTTCAAAATACGCTTGGCAGAGGCCCAGGAGGCTCGGCAAGGGGGAGGGCCCCTCCCTAGCAAACCCTTCGCCCCTCGCCACAATACCCGGGCCCATACCCAACTTTTGCCCCCTAACTCCAAACCCCCACCAGCACCACCCACCCCCCAGAGAATTGCCCATAGGGTTACCCAACTGCAAAGCGCCGTCGCCAAACCCGCCC
>WQTM01000228.1 GCA_009786315.1 Pseudomonadota bacterium
ACAGCTGCCCCACGGGGCGGCTTTGCCGTCCCGTGCGCGCAAAAAAAAAGTGACTCGCCGAGAGGCGAAAACCTGCCCGGAGGGCAAAAAAGCTCGGGCCGCATGGCCCAAAAAAACATTCTCAGTTAAATAAACCCCGCCCGAAGGGCGAAAAGAAATGTTTCCAAAAATGGCCCGGGCCGCAGGCCCAAAGAGAGCAACACCCGAAGGGCGAAAAGAAACCTTTCCAAAAACGGCCCGGGCCGCAGGCCCAAAAAAACATTCTCAGTTGGCACCCAACAACCCGCCCGGAGGGCGGAAAAAGAAATATTTCAAATGAAGGAAACGGATCGGGGCCTCACTCACTCCAGGTTTATTTTCCGAATGCGTCTGTTTCCGGAGTCCGCCACATAGAAGTTGCCTTCCGCGTCCCTAACAATGTCGTAGGGGGACTGAAACCGTGCCACAGTGCCCGGGCCATTGGAAAGGCCTGGGGTGCCGCAGCTGCCGGCGAAGGTGGTGACGCTCAAAGTGCTCGAGTCAATGCGGCGGATGCAGTGGTTGCCAGTATCCGCCACATAGAGGTTACCTTCCGTGCCCATAACAATGCCGTGGGGGGACTGAAACTGTGCCGCAGCGCCAACACCATCGACAAAGGACGTCTCCTGAGTTACCCCGCAATTGCCGACAAAGGCGCTGACTTCTGCATTGGGCGCCACCCTGCGGATGCAGTTGTTTCCGGTGTCCGCCACATAGAAGTTGCCTTCCGTGTCCCTAACAATGCCGTTGGGGGAATGAAACCGTGCCGCAGCGCCCGAGCCATTGGCAGAACCCAAGTTGCTGTCGGCGAATGTGCTGACGACACCTGTCGGTGTTGCCATACGGATACGGTGGCTGCCAGTATCCGCCACATAGAGGTTGCCCGAGGACATGTCTATGGTGATGCCTTGAGGAGACCGAAACTGTGCTGCCATAAGCACACCGTCGGTGGAACCTAGTGTTTCTGTGCTACATCTGCCGGCGAAGGTGGTGACACTCGAAGTGCTCAAGTCAATGTTGCGGATGCAGTTGTTTCCGGAGTCCGTCACATAGAGGTTGTTCGACGACGTGTTGACGACCATTCCACGAGGGTAACGAAACTGTGCATGGATTCCCTCATTATTCACAAAGCCTGGCGCTCCGCAGCTGCCGGCGAAGGTGGCGATGCTCGAAGAGCTCAAGTCCACGCGGAAGATGCAGTGGCGTCCGGTATCCGCCACATAGAGGTTGCCCGAGGACACGTTGTTGTCCAAGGGCATGTTGTTGCCCGGGGACACGTCTATGGCAAGGCCTTGAGGGGCACCCAAACCTGCGGCAACGCTTGAGCCAAGGGTGCTGACGGTGGCTGTTGGCACATAGGTGAAGTTGGTGGAGGAGGAGGTGGTGACCCCATGGACAGTGACACGCACAGGGCCGCTACAACTTTTGTTTTGAGGCACCCAAAGGGTTATATGTGTTTCGCTGCTGGAGTCAGCGGAGACTTCGACGCTGCCCAACCTAACAAGGTTTTCTGAGGGGACGGTGCTGAAGTTGCTGCCAGAAATGGTGAGGAGGGTGCCATGCTGTGCTGAGGTGGGTTCAAATCCGGCAATGGTAGGTGCGTGGCGAACAATAGGCCTACCAGGAAACTCACCAGGAAGCTCAACAGGAAACTCACCAGGAAGCTCAACGGGAAACTCACCAGGAAGCTCAACGGGCTGGCAGGTGTTGTTTTCGCCGCAGACATAAGTTGCCTCACAACATACAGCGCCGCATACCACGCACCCAGGCTTCAGCTTGATGGTTTCTCTGTTTTTATGCAAATTGTCTTCCAAAACACCCCCACCACAAGCCGCAACCAGAACCAAAAGCACCGCCCAGTGCCACAGCTTCCATGCTTTCATTGCGTTTCCCCAATATTTATGGTGGCTACTGCCCCTTATGCCACCCTATACGTTTGTTTGCAACCGAAACACACCCCAATGTCCCTGCAATGTTGAATAACTTGGCAGTGAGGGCCGAGAGAAGCCATGCTGTTTTCCGCCACATTGCATTCGAAGAATTTTCGCGTCACCAGCGCTGTTGGTGTGGCGCACAGTGCTTCTCATTTTTTCCAGTTGAGCATTCCGCCGTTGTTTCCGTTGTTGCGTGCGGAGTTTGACGTCTCATGGACAGCGTTGGGCTTCATTATGACTTTGTTTGCCATTGCCAGCAGCACCACACAATTTTTTGTTGGCATATTGGTAGACCGCATAGGGGCGAGGTTGGTGTTGTTGGGGGGATTGTTTTTGGTGGCGGGGGGGACGTTGGCCTGTGCGTGGGCGTCGAGTGTGTGGGGTTTTTATGTATTGGCCATATGGATGGGCATAGGGAATGGAGTCATCCACCCCTGTGACTTTGCTGTGTTGAATGCCAACGTTGAGGAGCGCCGCCTGGGCTATGCCTATGCCATTCACGGTGTTGGCGGCAGCATTGGCTGGTCCCTAGCGCCGATGACGAGTTATGCGTTGTCGACGCATTTGGGTTGGCGGGGGGCTTTGTTGTGGATGGGGGCAGGGGGGTTATTATTAGCGGGGTGGATGGTTTCGCAGCGTCGTTTTCTGAACTCCGAGACGGCGAGACAAGTGGCCTCTACGGGTGGGCAGTCCCAAGTGGCGGGCCATTGGTTGCAGTGGGCAACCCTCATGTGTTTTGTATTTTTGTTGTTGCAGGCATTTGCCAGCAACAGTGTTGCTGCGTTTACGCCCTCTTTGTTGCAGGAAGGTTTTGCCTTCTCACAGGCATTGTCCACTTGGGTAGTAACCCTATTTTTATGGGCTGCGGCCCTAGGTGTTTTGACAGGCGGCGTGGTTGCGGCGCATACGAAGAGGCACACACAAGTAGCAGCGGGAGGGCTTGGGGTGGGGGCCCTGGCGGCCTTCTCCATATATTTCATAGCGGCCTGGCCATGGTTATTGTTGACGTGTTTTGCCCTATTGGGTTTTGCGACAAGCATAGCCGGGCCCTCGCGCGACATGGTGATACGCAGCATAGCGCCGAAGGGGGCGGCGGGGCGGGTTTATGGTTTTGTCTACTCGGGGGCGGACATAGGGGTGGTGTTGGCCCCCCCTATATTTGGGGCGTTGATTGACAATGGGATAGGGAGGGGGGCCTACCTGGTGGTTTCCGTGGTATTGGGGTTGGCTATTTTGACCGTCACCTCAGTTGGGCGAAGGCACAGGCCCTCTTCTGTTGCTGCATAGTTTTCCAATTTTCCACTGGGCGCCCGCTGTTATTTTTTCTCTTTTGCTTTCCATTTTTCGGGGCCGCTTTTGTGCACGGAGTTACCCTGGCTGTCGACGGCCACGGTGACGGGCATGTCTTTCACCACAAACTCATAAATGGCCTCCATACCCAAGTCCTCGAAGGCGACGACGCGAGCGGCGGAAATGGCTTTGGAGACGAGATAAGCGGCGCCGCCCACGGCGATGAGGTAGACGGACTTGAATTCGCGTATAGCGTCAATGGCGACCTGTCCGCGCTCGGCTTTGCCCACCATACCCAGGAGGCCGGTTTGGGCGAGCATTTGGCGCGTATATTTGTCCATACGTGTCGAAGTCGTAGGCCCAGCGGGGCCGACGGCCTCGTCGCGCACGGCGTCAACGGGGCCGACATAATAGATGAAGCGGTTATTGAAGTTAACGGGCAGAGGCTGTCCGGCATGGAGCATATGAGAGAGGCGTTGGTGAGCGGCGTCGCGTCCAGTGAGGAGCCTACCTGAGAGCAGCAGGGTATCGCCGGGTTTCCAGGAGGCCACCTGCTCCTTGGTTAATGTGTCCAAGTTAACGTGCAGGCCTTGGGAGGGGCGATAGTCAAAGGAGGGCCATTCTTCGAGAGGGGGAGGGGGGAGCAGGGCGGGGCCGGAGCCGTCGAGGGTGAAGTGGAGGTGGCGGGTAGCGGCGCAGTTAGGGATAAGGGCAACAGGGAGGGAGGCGGCATGGGTTGGATATTCGCGTATTTTAACGTCGAGCAAAGTCGTCAACCCGCCCAAGCCTTGGGCGCCGATGCCGAGCGCATTCACTTTTTCAAACAACTGAATGCGCAGTGCTTCAATGGGGTTTTGGGGGCCGCGTTTTTGAAGCTCCAACATGTCAATGGGCTCCATGAGGGACTCTTTGGCCATGAGCATGGCTTTTTCGGGCGTACCGCCAATGCCGAGCCCCAGCATACCGGGTGGGCACCAACCGGCGCCCATGGTGGGCACGGTTTGAAGCACCCAGTCAACGACGGAGTCCGAGGGGTTGAGCATGGCGAATTTGGCCTTATTTTCAGAGCCGCCGCCTTTGGCGGAGACATGCGCCTCCAGAGTGTCACCGGGCACCAGGCGCACATGGACGACCGCCGGGGTATTGTCGCGTGTATTTTGCCGTTTGCCGATGGGCTCGGTGACGACGGAGGCGCGCAGTTTGTTGTCGGGGAACAGATAGGCGCGGCGCACGCCCTCGTTGACCATTTCTTCGAGACTCAAGGAGGTTTCCCAGCGCAGGTGCATACCGACGTTGAGGAAGACGGTGACAAGGCCCGTATCCTGGCAGATGGGGCGGTGGTGGGTGGCGCACATGCGGGAGTTAACGAGGATTTGGGCCATAGCGTCCTTGGCCGCGGGGGAGGCCTCTTTTTCCCAGGCAACTTTGAGTGCGCGGATATAGTCCACGGGGTGGAAATAGGAAATGTGTTGGAGGGCGTCGGCGATGCTTTGGATGAAGTCCTCTTGGCGTAGCGTGGTCATATAGCGAGCCTTTCTGAAGTGGTGGCGAAGCGGCGGTGGGACAGTGAGGCGGCAATATTTTGTTGGTGGTGGAGCCTAGCAAAAAAAACCGCCGCTGACGAGAAGAGAGCTACTCGTCAGCGGCGATGGGAGGGAGGGTATGCTCCAAGAGGAGGGGGACTACATTTCTCGCAAGAAGGAGATGCGCACGGGGACAGGTTTGGCAGGCGAAGAAGTCTTCAGGCGTGCGCAAATGTTGCCGTCTTCAACAAAGGTGATGATGTTTTGGGTGAAGTCATACGAATAGGTGCTGGGGCCTGGCGCAACACGCTCGTCGTCGACATAGATATTGAGCAAGTCCGGGGCCGAAGGCTTGGATGCGGATGTGTTTGGAAGCTGAAAAACACAAGGATTGGAGTCGATAAGCTCGCTCACTTTTTCGAGCGCTGCCACAAGTTGAGTGCTGTTCTCAGCGGGATAATGTTTTTCTGCAAATCCTCCCGCATGAGCCATTCGGTTGAGCACATCCCCAGCGAAACTGCTGCCGACACCCATGCCTGCTCCAAAACCGATGACGATGGTTTTTATGCCCTCGGCATAAAGCTGTTCAATGACACGCACGGTTGCATTTCCGTCCAGGCAGTTATCGAGGAGTGATGCCGACCCTTTAGCTATACATTGGCCCGTATCTTTGTCGGTATCAATGCATTGACCAACTGGGCAGTCGTCTGTTACTCCCTTCGTGCAGTTGGGAAGGCCGTCGGTCAGCAACAATATAAAACTGCTGCGAGAGCTGTCTTTGAGTCCAAGGCTGGAAGCGTTGTCGAGCAGATATTTCAGTGAATTGCCCGTGGGAGTTCCTCCCTGAATGGGGGCTCCGTTGCCTGCGGAATTATAGAGCTTGTCAAAAATATAGGTTTGAATCTGCTCGATTGTTGCTCGAAGAGCCGCATCATCGTCAGAGGCTGGAAACCCAGACGAAACGCTTGTGGGGGCGCCACACTCAGTGGTTGGAAACAAAGTGAGGCCGAATTTTCCGAGCGGAGAGCGGCCCTCTTCATTGTCCCGACGACTTGATATCAAGAAGTCCTTCATTGCATAGCGCAACTCATTGATGCGCGTTGAGCAAGTAGAGTCGCAGTCTTTGGCCTGATTATTGGCCTTGGTGCCGCAAAGGCTTGTATCGTCACACCCAGGCCTGTGGGGGGTCCCTACAACAGTCTTGCCTATATTCACGAACGCATTCATAGAGCCCGACTTGTCGAGCAAGAGCATAATATTAGGCGGCAAAGGCCTGGCCTTCACATCTATCTCTTCAGTATTTTGGGTAGCGGCAAGGGGTTTGACAGGCTCAAAGTCATATGTTTGGCATGCTGCCAAAGCAACGAAACCTAAAAGGGGCAGGAGGATGTTTTTCATCGTCTTTGACTCTATGCTTTTTTCTCTCATTTGCCAACTCTTTGCGGGGCGAGGAAGTCCATGCTCACTCAAGTATACGCCCTTTGGAATATGGTGTGTGGAAAACAAAAGGCGAGACGTGGGCTTTTGTTTTGTTTAAGGGTCCTTTATTTCTATTGAAGAGATTTTTATGAAACAACCGATAGCCAAGGGCAAATTTTCCAAAACAAAGCACAAACCGGGGGTGGGGGCGTCTCTTCCAAAGGGAGAAAAGCGGGGCAGGTTTTCCAAGGAGAGGCCCGAGCCCAAGGAGGGGCTGCCCTATTCCCGAGGGGAGGGCAAATTCCCCACAACAAAACGCCCCCCCAAGGCATGGGAGTCTCGCCCAGAGAGAGAGGGGCGGGGTGAGTTCCCCAAAACAAAGCGCCCCCCCAAGGCATGGGGGTCCCGCCCAGAGGGAGAGGGGCGGGGTGAGTTCCCCAAAACAAAGCGCCCCCCCAAGGCATGGGGGCCCCGCGCGGAGGGGGAGGGGCGGGGTGAGTTCCCCAAAACAAAACGCCCCCCCAAGGCATGGGCGTCCCGTCCAGAGGGGGAGGGGCGGGGTGAATTCCCCAAAACAAAGCGCCCCCCCAAGGCATGGGGGCCCCGTGCGGAGGGGGAGGGGCGGGGTGAATTTCCCAAAACAAAACGCCCCCCCAAGGCATGGGAGTCTCGCCCAGAGAGAGAGGGGCGGGGTGAATTCCCCAAAACAAAACGCCCCCCCAAGGCATGGGAGTCTCGCCCAGAGAGAGAGGGGCGGGGTGAGTTCCCCAAAACAAAACGCCCCCCCAAGGTATGGGCGTCCCGCCCAGAGGGGGAGGGGCGGGGTGAATTTTCCAAAACAAAACGCCCCCCCAAGGCATGGGGGCCCCGTGCGGAGGGGGAGAGGCGAGGGGGTCCCCCATGGAAGGGGGAGAGGAGAGAGGGAGGGGAGGAGAGGGGCCGTCGGCGCAGTGCCCAATGGGTGTGGGGGATGAACCCGGTGAAGGCTTTGCTTAAGCATGCGCCGCAGAAGATAGTGCGGCTTTATTTAGCGAAGGGGCAAGAGGAGGGTCGTCTGGAATTTTTGCAAGAGAAGGCGGAGGCTGGGCAGGTGGCCTTGGAGTGGGTAGAGCGCGAGGCGTTGGACTTATGGACGGGGGAAGCGGCGCACCAGGGTGTATTGGCGGAGGTAGAGGCCTTTTCTTTTTTGACGGAGGAGGCGTTGATGGAGCTTGTTTTGCCTGCACAGGAGGGCCGTTTGCTGTTGCTTTTGGATGGCGTGGAGGACCCGCAGAATTTGGGAGCCATAGCGAGGACGGCGTTGGGGATGGGGGTTTCGGCCCTGGTTATAGGCAAGAACCGTGCTGCGGGCATAACGGCGGCGGCGATGAAGGCATCCGCGGGCGCGCTGGTCCACCTACCGGTGGCGCAAGTGACGAATTTAACGCGTTTATTGGAGCGGCTGAAGGAAGGGGGCTATTGGTCCCTGGCAGCTTCTCCGCAGGCTTCGACGGTGCTTTGGGAAATAGACGCGAAGGGTGGCCCGTGGGTAGTGGTTATAGGCGGGGAGGGCAAAGGGATAGGGGCGAACTTATTGAAGCACTGTGACTTTCAGGTACAAATTCCGA
Organism: Pseudomonadota bacterium; assembly: GCA_009786315.1. Classification (GTDB taxonomy): domain Bacteria; phylum Myxococcota; class Myxococcia; order Myxococcales; family Myxococcaceae; genus WRKR01. Next base: position 7,792 of record WQTM01000228.1, read on the forward strand.
TGGTGGGGCAAATTTCTTCTCTGAATGCGTCTGTTTCAAGTGGAATGGTCCTATACGAGTTGGTTCGTCGGTCGAAGCAAGGGGTGGAGGTAGAGGTGGAGGGCCCTGTCTGAGGTTTTCATGCAGGCAACACTTGACTGAAGAGCGCTGTCTATGTATGGAGCGCGTTTCGGTGGGCTTTCAAGCGGTCCTTGAAACTTTGCCGGTGTAGCTCAGCTGGTAGAGCAACTGATTTGTAATCAGTAGGTCGCGGGTTCGAGTCCCGCCGCCGGCCAAGGAGAAGAGGGCCAGAGGGAGGGGGTGGGGAGGAGGCGAAGGAAGAAGGTGGAGGTGTGGGCAGAGCAGGTGTTGAATATGCAGGTGTTGAATATGGAGGGATGCCCGAGAGGCCAAAGGGAGCAGACTGTAAATCTGCCGGCATAGCGCCTTCGTTGGTTCGAATCCAACTCCCTCCATGGTTGGCGTGAAGGGGAGGTGTTGAGAGAGGGGGAGGGAGGGGAAGTTGTTTTGCAGAGGGTATTTTGTGGAGGCAGGGTATTTGAGGGGAGTCGGGAGGAGGGAGGTGTTGCGGGAATAGCTCAGTTGGTAGAGCGTCAGCCTTCCAAGCTGAATGTCGTGGGTTCGAATCCCATTTCCCGCTTCGTTGTTGAAGGAATGGGTTGTTGCAGAGAAGTTGAAGCCGAAGAGTGTTTTTTTCAAGCCCTGGTAGCTCAGTTGGCAGAGCGCATCCTTGGTAAGGATGAGGTCTCCAGTTCAATCCTGGATCAGGGCACCATGAGTAGACTGCAGTTTGCGAGAGGGAAATATGAGCAAGGAGAAGTTCGAGAGATCAAAGCCACACGTCAACATTGGCACCATTGGCCACGTTGACCATGGAAAAACCACATTGACAGCGGCCATTACGAAGGTTTTGTCCAAGCAAGGCGGCGGCCAGGCTTTGGCCTATGACCAAATTGACAAGGCCCCTGAGGAGCGCCAACGCGGCATTACCATTGCGACAGCGCACGTGGAATACCAGACGAAGAACCGTCACTATGCGCACGTGGACTGTCCTGGGCACGCCGACTATGTGAAGAATATGATAACAGGTGCGGCGCAGATGGACGGAGCCATTTTGGTGGTTTCTGCTGCGGACGGCCCCATGCCTCAGACGCGCGAGCACATTTTGTTGGCCCGTCAAGTAGGCGTTCCCTACATTGTTGTTTTTTTGAACAAGATTGACATGTTGGATGACCCTGAGTTGCGCGAGTTGGTGGAGATGGAAGTGCGCGACTTGTTGTCCAAATATGAGTTTCCTGGCAACGACACGCCCATTGTTGCGGGCTCTGCGCTCAAGGCCTTGGAAGGGGACACTTCAGAAATCAGCGAGGGTGCTGTGTTGAAGTTGATGGAGGCTGTTGACGCCTACATTCCCACGCCGCAAAGAGAAGTGGACAAGCCCTTTTTGATGCCTGTTGAAGACGTATTCTCCATTGAAGGCCGGGGCACCGTAGCGACGGGTCGTGTTGAGCGTGGCCGCATTAAGGTGGGCGAAGAAATTGAGATTGTTGGAATTCGTCCCACGAGCAAGACGGTGGTGACGGGGGTGGAGATGTTCCGCAAGCTTTTGGATGAGGGGCAAGCGGGTGACAACATTGGGGCATTGTTGCGTGGTTTGAAGCGTGAGGAAATTGAGCGTGGCCAGGTATTGGCCAAGCCTGGAACGGTGACGCCGCACACCAAATTCAAGGGACAAGTTTATATTTTGACGAAGGAAGAGGGAGGGCGCCACACGCCGTTTGTGAATGGCTACAAGCCTCAGTTTTATTTCCGCACCACCGACGTTACCGGAACGGTCCAATTGCCTGCGGGCTCAGAGATGGTGATGCCGGGAGACAACGTTGAGGTGGAAGTGGAACTCATTACACCCATTGCCATGGAAATTGGCCTTCGTTTTGCGATTCGTGAAGGTGGCCGCACGGTGGGAGCCGGAACAGTCACCTCCATTATCGCCTAAGTTTTTTTCAGCGAGAGGGGGGAGAGGTTTTTCCCCTCTCGTGGTGTTTTTTTGAAGAAGGTTTTGAAGAAGGTGTTTTATGCCCAAAGGAAACCGCAGCATTATTTCGATGGAGTGTTCCGGTTGCAGTGAGCGCAACTATACGACGACGAAGAACCGCAGGAAGCAGCAGGACAAGCTTCAGCTGTCGAAATTTTGTCCTCGTTGTCGCAAGCACATGCCGCACAAAGAAGGGAAAGTGTGAGAGTTAGGCCAGTAGCTCTAACGGTAGAGCAGCGGTCTCCAAAACCGACGGTTGGGGGTTCGAATCCCTCCTGGCCTGTTTTTTGTTTTGCATATGTTGAGGCGCATATTGAAGAGGTGAAGTTGTTTGCAGTGAGGAGGTTTTATGTCGGCCAATGAGGCCAGTGAGAAAGCCAACCGAGCAGGGATGGACGCCAAGCGTTTGCTTGTCATTGTCTTTTTGGTGTTGGGCTCCATTTTAGCGTTGTTTTTTGGGCACCTGTTGGGGTTGCTTTGGGGATGGGCGGGGTGGGCCGATAGGGAAATATTTGAGGGTTTGCCTTGGTGGAGTCCCACCTCCGTATTGGGTTTTGTTTTAGCGGGAGGGGTGGTGGCGTGGGTATATTTTTCGAAGGAGCCGAGGGCCTATGCGGAGGAGGCCGCTTCTGAGTTGATGCGGGTGGTATGGCCGTCTTTTGCGGAAGTCCGCGTGTCGACGTTGGCTGTTATTGTCACCGCTTTTGTTGCTGCCTTCTTTTTGTTTTTTGCCGATTCTCTTAGCTATGAGTTGATGGTGGAGTGGCTGCCTCGACTCTGGGAACGCCTCTAATGGCTGAAGAAATGCGCTGGTATGTTGTCCACACCTATTCTGGCTTTGAGAACAAAGCGAAGAAGAGTCTGGAGGACAAAATACGTCTTGAAGGGCTGCAAGAATATTTTGGGGAGATTCTCATTCCGATGGAGCAGGTGGTGGAGATGGTGAAGGGGGAGAAGAAGACGACCCGCAGGAAGTTTTTTCCCGGTTACATATTGGTGCAGATGAGCATGAACGACCGTTCCTGGCACCTTGTGAAGAACACCCCCAAAATAACGGGTTTTGTAGGGGCTGCGCACAACCAGCAACCTCCGCCCATCAGCGATGCGGAGGTGAGGCGGTTGACGACGCAGATTTCAGAAGGCACGCTGAAGCCTCGTCCCAAAATTCAATATGAAGTGGGGGACACAGTACGCGTCATTGACGGGCCTTTTGCGAATTTCAATGGGACGATTGAGGAAGTAAACCCGGAGAAGGGCAGGGTGAAGGTGTTGGTTTCGATTTTTGGTCGCTCAACGCCTGTTGAGTTGGACTTTATGCAAGTGGAGAAGTCGGGCGGGTGAGGGAGGGGGGTGTGAGGGTAGTTTGAAGGAGTTGTTTGGAAGCAGTTTCAAAGGAAGAAGCGTGGGAGGCTGAGGGCCGTTTGAACCACGGGAGAAGAACACATGAAGAAAATAACGGGACAAGTCAAATTGCAAGTCCCTGCTGGCAAAGCGAACCCTGCACCTCCTGTGGGTCCGGCATTGGGCCAGCAGGGTGTCAACATTATGGAGTTTTGCAAGCAGTTTAATGCAGCGACGCAGGCGCAGATGAAGGACGGGTTGATTATTCCTGTCGTCATTACCGTCTACCAAGACCGCTCCTTCACGTTTATTTTGAAGACGCCCCCCACACCAGTCCTTCTCAAGAAGGCAGCCGGCTTGCATACAGAGAAGAAGAAGGGCTCTGGTTCCAAGCGACCTGGCAAGGAGAAGGCGGGCCAGGTGACGAAGAAGCAAGTGGAAGAGATAGCCAAGGCCAAACTGCAAGACACGACGGCCGCCAACCTAGAAGCCTGCATTCGCAGTGTTGAGGGGACGGCGCGCTCGATGGGTTTGGAAATTGTCTGACACATTGTTTTTGAGAGGGACTGGACATGGCTAAGAGTGGAAAAAAATACCGTGCAGCAGCGCAGAAGGTGGACCGCAACAAGCGTTATTCTGTGGCAGAAGGTTTCAAGCTTCTCAAAGAGACCGCTTCCATACTCAACACGAAGTTTGACGAGTCCGTGGATGTTGCGGTGAATTTGGGAGTTGACCCACGGCATGCAGACCAAATGGTCCGCGGTGCTGTTGTGTTGACACATGGCACAGGCAAGTCCATACGTGTCGCTGTTTTTGCCAAAGGCGACAAGGTGGCGGAGGCCCAAGCGGCGGGTGCCGATGTTGTTGGTGATGCAGACTTGGCGAAGCGGATTGAGGAAGGTTTCATGGAGTTTGACACGGTGATTGCGACACCCGACATGATGGGTGTGGTGGGCCGGTTGGGCAAATTCCTTGGCCCCCGGGGTTTGATGCCGAACCCAAAGATAGGGACGGTGACGATGGATTTGTCGAAGGCCATTCGGGATGCAAAGGGTGGCAAGGTGGAGTTGCGTGTGGAAAAGTCCGGCATCATCCACGCCCCGCTTGGCAAGGCTTCGTTTGAAGTTGAAAAGCTGATTGAGAACTTTCAGATACTCATGGAAACCATTATTAAGCTGAAGCCGGCGACGGCCAAAGGGGTTTATTTGAGAGGCATTGCCATTTCTTCGACGATGGGACCGGGGATTAAACTTGAGCCTCAAGTTTTTTCCAGTTTACTTCGTTAAAAGTGGTATTTTTTTGAAAAAGCTTTTGGAGGGCTTGACGGCGCATTTTATTTATGCTAGGCGCCACTGGTTTCGAGTTGAGGTGTCGTCTTGTGACGTCACCTAAGCCTGGACGAAGACAGCAGGGGTTTAGGGTATGTATGTTTCAATACTCTGAGCTTAAACGGTGGACTGCCCTGCCGAGACAGGATGTGGGAGAGAAGCCTCTCGCTCTTGCACTTTGTGCCAGATAATTTGTGGAAAAGGAGGTGACACAAGATGTTAAAGAGCGAAAAAGAGGCGATGGTCCAAGAGTTGGCGGCGAAGTTTTCGAAGGCCAAGTCGGTGGTTGTTGCTGAATTCAACAAAATAGACGTAGCGACCGCGACGCAGTTGAGGTGCAAGCTTCGTGAAGGTGGGATTGAATACAAAGTAATAAAGAACACTTTGGCGAAGAGGGCCGCTCAGGGGACCCCTGTTGGTGTAGTAGCCGATGATTTTGCAGGGCCGATTGCCCTGGCCATCAGCTATGGAGATGTGGTTGCTCCTGCCAAAATTTTAATGGAGTTCCTCAAGGACAGGGACTTTCTAAAAGTGAAGAGTGGTGTTGTCGATGGGCAGCGCCTGAATGCAGCCGACATTACCGCCTTGTCGAAATTGCCGGGATTACCGGAGTTGCGGGCGAGCTTGTTGGGGCTACTTATGCAGCCGGCGGGCAAATTGGTGCGTACGCTTGCTGAGCCCAGCTCGTGTTTGGTGAGGGTTTTGGCGCAGCGTCTGGAGAAGAACAGTTAATTTTTAATTTTTTTATAAGAGGAATTGCCATGGCTGATTTGAATGTCATTGTTGAACAGTTGTCATCTTTAACCATTTTGGAGGCGGCGGAGCTTGTAAAGAAGTTGGAGGAAAAGTGGGGAGTTTCTGCTGCTGCTGTTGCTGTTGCGGCGCCTGCGGGTGCTGCGGCGGCTGCTCCGGTGGAGGAGCAGACGGAATTCACCGTTGTTTTGACGAAAGCTGGTGACAAAAAGGTTGAAGTTATTAAGGCTGTCCGTGAGATTACTGGACTGGGTTTGAAGGAGGCGAAGGATTTGGTGGAGGGGGCGCCCAAGCCGGTGAAGGAAGGGGTCAACAAGGATGAGGCGAACAAGTTGAAGGAGAAGCTTGTTGCTGCCGGTGCGTCTGTTGAATTGAAATAGCTGGTTACCCAAACGCTAAGCCGGCGTTTGTTTTATGGGGCGCCGGCTTAACTGTTTTGTCTGTTGTTGTGGCTATGTTCTTTTGCCAGTGGGAAAACGAATGACAACAAGCCTGCAAACCAATTTCCGCGTTCGGAAGAGCTTTGCAAAGATTCCAAAAGTCATTGAAATACCGAACTTAATCAACATCCAAAAGTCGAGTTACGACAAGTTTTTGCAGGCGGACATTTTGCCGGCGAAGCGAGAGGACATCGGCTTGCAGGCGGTTTTTAAGTCGGTCTTTCCTATACGTGACTTCAATGAGACTTCGTCATTGGAGTTTGTTGCCTATCATTTGGAGAAGCCCAAATATGACGTAGATGAATGCCATCAGCGGGGCATGACATTTGCAGCGCCCATCAAAGTGGTTGTACGTCTTGTTGTATGGGACAAGGATGAGGAGACGGGGGCGCAATCCATCCGGGATGTCAAGGAACAGGAAGTTTATTTTGGTGAAATTCCGTTGATGACACAGAATGGGACTTTCATCATCAACGGCACAGAGAGGGTTGTTGTCAGCCAGCTTCACCGCAGCCCGGGTGCTTTTTTCGACCATGACAAAGGCAAGAGCCATTCGTCGGGGAAACTGCTCTACAATGCGCGCATCATTCCCTATCGTGGCTCGTGGGTTGATTTTGAGTTTGACCACAAAGACTTGCTCTATGTGCGCATTGACCGTCGCCGGAAGTTGCCTGCGACCATTTTGATTCGGGCTTTGGGGGCGGTGCAAGACACGGCGCGAAAGAATCCGCTCGACTTCAAAGGTTCGACAGAAGAGATTTTGAATTACTACTACGAGACAGAAACCGTCTACCTGCTGTCGCCGACAGAATTTGAGAAGTCGGTAGACTTAGAGCTTTTGCTCAACCAGCGAGCTGTTCGCGATGTGAAGTCCAAGTCAGGCGAAGTTATTGTCAAGAAAAACCGAAAATTCAACCGGGCAGCGCTCAAGAAGCTGCAAGCTGCTGACATGACGCGTTTGCCCATTGATTCGGACGACTTATTTAGCAAGGTATCGGCTTTTGATGTGGTGGATGAGAGCACGGGGGAGGTGATTCTTGAGTGTAATGAAGAAATTTCTCAAGAGAAGGTGGATGAGCTGCTGAAGCGGGGCATTTCTGAAGTTAAAGTCCTCTTCATTGACAATCTCAACGTAGGTCCTTTCCTGCGAGAGACTTTGTTGATGGACAAAATTGACAGTCCTGAGCAGGCGATTATGGAGATTTATCGCCGGTTGCGTCCAGGGGACCCTCCGACCCCCGAGACGGCGGCGAATTTGTTCAACAATCTCTTCTTCAACCCGGAGCGTTATGACTTGTCCAAAGTGGGTCGCCTCAAACTGAATTTCAAATTTAGTTTGGAAGAGCCGCTTGAAAACCAGGTGCTCACCAAGCGCGATATTCTTGAAGTGGTTCGCTACCTTGTTGACTTGAAGAACGGCAAGGGTGGCATTGATGACATAGACCATTTGGGCAACCGGCGTGTCAGGGCTGTTGGCGAGCTTTTGGAAAACCAATATAGAATCGGTTTGGTTCGCATGGAGCGAGCCATCAAAGAGCGCATGAGTTTGCAAGAAATTGAGACGCTCATGCCTCATGACTTAATCAACGCGAAACCTGTCACTGCCGTCATCAAAGAATTCTTTGGTTCATCTCAGTTGTCGCAGTTTATGGACCAAAACAATCCGCTTTCTGAGGTGACGCACAAGCGGCGTCTGTCTGCCTTGGGCCCAGGCGGTTTGACGCGCGAGCGTGCAGGTTTTGAAGTCCGTGACGTGCACCCCACGCACTATGGCCGCATTTGTCCCATTGAGACGCCGGAAGGGCCGAACATTGGACTGATTGCAAGCCTGTCAACCTATGCGCGCGTGAATGAGTTTGGTTTCGTAGAGACGCCCTATCGCCGAGTGGAAAGCAGTGTGCCCACTCAGGAGGTGAGTTTCTATTCTGCTCTGGAAGAAGAGCGCCATACCATTGCCCAGGCCAATGCGGAGTGTGACGATTCAGGAAAGTTTATAGGAGACATTGTCGGTTCCCACCATGAGGGTGAGTTTGTTTTGGCGCGGGCTGAGGATGTGAACCTGATGGACGTTTCTCCCAACCAACTGGTGTCTGTTGCCGCCTCGCTCATTCCATTTTTGGAGAATGACGACGCCAACCGTGCGCTTATGGGCTCCAACATGCAGCGCCAAGCGGTGCCTTTGTTGCGAAGCTCAGCGCCCATTGTTGGAACAGGCATTGAGTCTATTGTGGCCAGGGACTCTGGAGTGACGGTGGTTGCCCGTCGCAGCGGTATTATTGAGACAGTGGATGCGAGCCGCATTGTGGTTCGCGCAGACGAGCTTGACTCTGCAGAAGAAGGCGTCAACGAAGTCGACATTTATAGCCTCCTCAAATACCAGCGTTCCAACCAGAACACCTGTCTCAACCAAAAGCCCATTGTGAAGCAGGGTGACAAAGTGAAGGCTGGGGACATTATTGCGGATGGCCCGGCGACAGAGACGGGCGAGTTGGCGCTTGGAGCAAACGTGGTTGTGGCGTTTATGCCTTGGCAGGGCTACAACTTTGAAGACTCCATTCTCGTTTCCGAAGCTTTGGTGAAGGAAGATTTTCTAACGTCCATTCACATTGAAGAGTTTGAGTGTATTGCTCGCGACACAAAGCTTGGCAAAGAAGAAATTACGCGTGACATTCCAAATGTGGGGGATGAGGCCCTCAAGAATTTGGACGAGTCAGGAATTATTTATATAGGTGCGGAAGTCAAACCTGGGGATGTATTGGTTGGCAAAGTAACTCCCAAAAGTGAGGTGCAGCTTTCTCCTGAGGAGAAATTGTTGAGGGCCATTTTTGGAGAGAAGGCGGGGGATGTGCGCGACAGCAGTTTGCGTGTACCTCCAGGGGTAGCAGGCAATGTTATTGGCGCCAAAGTATTTTCCAGAAAAGGGGTGGAGAAGGACGAGCGCGCCAAAGAAATTGAGTCTGCGGAAGAGGCGAAGCTTTTGAAGGATCAAAACGATGAAATTAAAGTCATCCAAAACTCGGCCTACAACCGCATTCGCAAGCTTTGGGAAGGGCAGCAAGCCCAAGGCAAACTTGTCGACGACAAGGGCAACCAGTTGTTGAAGAAGGGCGATGTCCTGAACACCCAGCTTTTGACATCCATTCCCTACCGTTATTGGGAAGAAGTTTCCGTAGGCGAGGCCATTGACTTCAAGGTGCGGGACATTTTGCACAAGTTGGAGGAGATGAAGGAGACCGTTCGTCAAAACTTTGGTGAGCGGATTTCAAGAATTAAAAAGGGGGATGAGCTTCCGCCTGGCGTCATCAAAATGGTCAAAGTCTATGTCGCCATCAAGCGCAAATTGGCTGTGGGCGACAAGATGGCAGGCCGCCACGGCAACAAGGGTGTAGTGTCTTGCATTTTGCCCGTGGAGGACATGCCCTATCTCGAAGATGGTCGTCCGGTGGATATTGTTTTGAATCCGCTGGGTGTGCCCTCCCGAATGAACATTGGGCAAATTTTAGAAACCCATTTGGGGTTGGCGGCGAAGGGGTTGGGGGAGCAGCTCCAGAAATACGTTGAGGAGAACTGGTCCGCGGACAAATTGCGGGTGCGTCTCAAAGAAATTTACAAGAATGAAGGTTTCGACGCCTTTGTAGACGAACTTCCAGAAGAGGACGTTGTTGCTTTGTGCCGTCGTTTGCAAAGTGGTGTTCATGTTGCCACACCTGTTTTTGATGGGGCCCTGGAGCATGAAATTCGGGCTTTGTTAGAGATGGCGGAGTTGCCGAAGACGGGGCAGATGGTGCTTTTTGACGGTCGTACTGGGGAGTCGTTTGATCAGGAGGTGACGGTGGGGGTGATGTACATGTTGAAGTTGCACCACCTGGTGGACGAGAAAATTCACGCACGCTCCATAGGCCCTTACTCTCTGGTGACGCAGCAGCCTTTGGGAGGCAAAGCTCAGTTTGGTGGTCAACGTTTGGGGGAGATGGAGGTATGGGCGATGGAGGCCTATGGTGCCGCCTATACGTTGCAGGAATTTTTGACGGTGAAGTCGGATGATGTTGTAGGCCGAACGCGGATGTATGAGGGCATTGTCAAAGGAGACCATTCTTTGGAATCCGGCCTTCCCGAGTCCTTCAACGTTCTGCTGAAGGAATTGCAGGCATTGGCGTTGGATGTTGAGCTTTTGGAGCAGCCGCCGCCGGAGCGTTATCGTTCGACATTTGGAAGCATTGAGCCCAGCCATACGGGCACAGACGATTGAATTATTCAGAAACCCTGAAAGAACAAAGGGAGCCCTTCAGTGAAGGATATTTTTAATTTTTTTGAAAAACCCAAGGATCCGCTTTCGTTTCGGGCGATACGCATTGCATTGGCCTCTTCTGAGAAGATTCGTCAATGGTCGCATGGGGAAGTCAAGAAACCTGAGACCATCAACTACCGGACATTCAAGCCGGAGCGTGATGGTTTGTTTTGCGCACGTATTTTTGGTCCCGTCAAAGACTATGAATGCAATTGTGGCAAATACAAGCGCATGAAGCACCGCGGGGTGGTGTGTGAGAAGTGCGGTGTAGAGGTGATTCAGTCCAAGGTACGCAGGGAGCGGTTGGGGCACATTTCCTTGGCGACGCCGGTTGCGCACATTTGGTTTTTGAAAAGTTTGCCTTCGCGCATAGGGAACTTGCTGGACATTACCCTGAAGGATTTGGAGCGAATCCTCTATTGTGAGAGCTACATTATATTGGACCCCAGGATGACGCCTCTGGAGAGGGGCGAGCTCATTACGGAGGAGCGCTACCAACGTCTCATTGCAGAATTTGGAGAGGATTCGTTCGTAGCCGCAATGGGGGGCGAGGCGGTGAGGGACTTGTTGTTGGAAATTGACATCAACATGTTGGCGGAGCAGTTGCGCGCAGAAATGCGCTCCACCACTTCTGAAGCCAGGCGCAAGAAGATAGCCAAGCGTTTGAAGGTGACAGAGTCTTTCAGGGCTTCGGGCAACAAGCCTGAGTGGATGATGATGGACATTATTCCGGTGATTCCGCCGGATTTGCGTCCTCTGGTACCGTTGGATGGTGGGCGTTTTGCGACTTCGGATTTGAACGATTTATATCGCCGAGTCATCAACCGAAACAACCGCCTACGTCGTTTGCAGGAGTTGAATGCTCCTGACATCATCATCCGCAACGAGAAGCGAATGTTGCAAGAAGCGGTGGATGCGCTTTTTGACAACGGCCGTCGTGGCAAAACCATTACGGGGCCCAACAAGCGTCCATTGAAATCCCTCTCGGACATGCTGAAGGGCAAGCACGGGCGTTTTCGTCAAAACCTTCTTGGCAAACGTGTGGACTATTCCGGACGCTCCGTCATTGTGGTGGGTCCGGAGCTCAAACTTCACCAATGCGGTTTGCCGAAAATAATGGCGCTCGAGTTATTCAAACCCTTCATTTACCAGAAGCTGGAAGAGAGGGGTTTTGTCACCACCATTAAGTCCGCAAAGAAGATGGTGGAGAAGGAGCGTCCGGAGGTTTGGGACATTCTCGACGAAGTGATTCGAGAGCACCCGGTGTTGCTCAACCGTGCGCCCACGTTGCACCGTTTGGGGATGCAGGCATTTGAGCCTGTGTTGATTGAGGGCAAAGCCATTCAGTTGCACCCACTCGTATGTGCAGCCTTCAACGCGGACTTTGACGGCGACCAGATGGCTGTCCACGTACCTCTGTCTGTTGAAGCGCAGATGGAAGCGCGCGTGTTGATGATGTCCACCAACAACATTTTAAGTCCAGCCAGCGGAAAGCCCATTATTGTTCCGACGCAGGACATGGTGTTGGGCATTTATTACCTGACGCGTGCCCGCGAGTTTGACATTGGTGAGGGCAAGCTTTTCTCTTCGCCAGAAGAAGTACGTATTGCGTTTGACCAGGAGGCGGTGGGGTTGCAGGCAAAAATTAAATGTCGGGTGGAGGGAGAGGTATACGAGACGACGACGGGCCGAGTACTTTTCTGGGAGATTGTGCCCAAGAAGTTGGGTTTTGATGCTGTCAACAAAGTTCTCGACAAGCGGCAGTTGGGGAACCTCATTGACCAATGCTACCGTATGACGGGGGAGAAGGAGACGGTACTGCTTGCGGACCGTATTCGCAGTTTGGGCTATAGCCATGCAACCAAGGCGGGCATTTCTATTGCCGTCAAGGACATGATTATTCCTCCGCAGAAGCAGGAACTTGTCGATGCGGCGCAGAAGGAGGTGACGGAGGTGGAGGACCAATACCTGGACGGGTTGATTACTTCAGGTGAGCGTTACAACAAAGTCATCGACATTTGGGCACAAACCACAGAGCAAGTCACCGACGCGATGATGGCCCAAATTTCGAGTGAGCAAGTTGTCGGCATTTCTGTGGATGGCAAGCAGGAGGCCCGGACGCAGCCTTCATTCAACCCTGTCTACATTATGGCGGACTCTGGGGCGCGTGGTTCCAAGCAGCAAATTCGCCAGTTGGCGGGGATGCGCGGGTTGATGGCCAAGCCTTCGGGGGAAATTATTGAGACGCCCATTATAGCGAATTTCCGTGAGGGCCTTTCCGTTCTCCAATATTTTATTTCGACGCACGGTGCCCGAAAGGGGTTGGCCGACACGGCACTCAAGACGGCAAACTCCGGATATTTGACTCGGCGTCTTGTGGACGTGGCGCAGGATGCCATCATCAACGAATATGACTGTGGCACCATGGACGGCATTGTTATGATGGCTCTCGTAGAAGGCGGCGAGGTGATTGAGCCGCTCTCTGAGCGTATTTTGGGCCGTGTTGCCTTGGACGATATTTTGGACCCGCTCACCGGGGATGTGCTGGTGCATGCGAATGAAGAAATTGACGAGACGCGGGTTGCCAAAATTGAAAACTCGGGTTTGGACAAGGTGAAAATTCGCTCCGTGCTCACCTGTCAAACCAGGCGTGGCATTTGCGTAGAATGTTATGGCCGCGACTTGGCTCGTGGGCGCAAGGTTTCCATTGGTGAGGCTGTTGGAGTTATTGCGGCCCAGTCCATTGGTGAGCCGGGCACGCAGTTGACGATGCGTACTTTCCACGTGGGTGGAACGGCCACGCGGCGTGCGGAGCAAAGCGAGTTGTTCAACCGTTTTGCAGGCCGCGTCAAATTCAACCATTTGACGACCGTCATGCGCTCAGACGGCACTTCTGTGGTGATGAACCGCAACGGTGAAGTGTTGATTGTGGATGATTCGGGTCGTGAGCGTGAGCGTTACCAAGTTATTTATGGGGCGTGGTTGGTGGTGAAGGAGGGGGATTGGGTGGAGCCCAACACGAAGATTGCCGAGTGGGACCCATTTGCAATGCCTTTGCTTGCGGAGGTGGATGGTTTTGTGAAGTTTGAGGACATTATTGAAGGCGTGACGATGAACGAGACGCTGGATGAAGTTACCGGCTTGTCGCGCAAAACCATCATTGAGTCCAAAGACCCTGAAGCCAGGCCTCGCGTCATTATTTGCGATGAGGAAGGGGAGCCAAAGCTTTGGGGAGCCAACCAGCCGGCTGCCTATTTCTTGCCTCAGGGCGCGGTTATTACGGTGAATGAAGGCGTTGAAATTCCTGCGGGGCGCGACATTGCGAAAGTTCCGCGAGAGACGACGAAGACGAAGGACATTACGGGTGGTTTGCCTCGGGTTGCGGAGCTTTTTGAAGCGCGCAAGCCCAAGGAGCATGCCATTATTGCGGAGATTGACGGGGTGGTTTCCTTCGGCAAGGACACGAAGGGGAAGCGCAAGTTGATGATTACGCCGGAGGTGAATGGGGAGCTTCGTTCAGACTTAACGAAGGAATACCTCATTCCCAAAACCAAGCACATTACTGTCCATTCGGGAGACCATGTGCGAGCGGGTGAGCCGATGATGGATGGTGCGGTGAACCCTCACGACATTTTGCGTGTTTTGGGGGAGAAGGAGCTGGCACGTTTCTTGGTGGATGAGATTCAGGAAGTCTACCGTTTGCAGGGTGTGAAAATTAACGACAAGCACATTGAGGTTATTGTGCGTCAAATGCTTCGACGTGTACGGGTTTCTGAATTGGGCGACACCGAGTTTTTGGTGGACGAGCAAGTGGAGAAGTGGCTTTTTGAAGAAGAGAACGAGAAGGCCCTTTCGCAAGGCAAACTGCCTGCTGTTGGTGAGCCTTTGCTGTTGGGCATTACGAAAGCCTCACTGTCCACGGAGTCATTCATTTCAGCCTCCTCTTTCCAAGAAACAACCAAAGTCCTCACGGAGGCGGCCATTTCCGGGAAAGTCGACTATTTGCGTGGCCTCAAAGAAAACGTTATTATGGGGCGTCTCATTCCAGCAGGTACAGGCCTTCCAAGCTATCGACACCTGGAGGTTGCTGTTGAAGGGCTTGCGACGGCTGCTCGCGGCCTAGAAGGTGCTTTAGCGGCGGTACACGAAGATGAAGCAGGCCTTGGCTAGTTGAGGACAAGCCTCCAAGGAGAGGGGGGGCTCTCTACCCGAGGGGTATACTCGGGCATATTTTTTCTTACCCACGTTGATGTATGCATAAGTAAGGAAAGCAGATTTTGATTGAGCTTGTTTTTGGGCGATCATAAGCTTTCTATTGGTGCGAGTTTTTTATTGGACAATTGTCGTTGCGTTGCTCAGCAGCATTTTTTATTTTATTTCTCTGGTAGTTAAGCCTCCTGCGCTACCGGAGCATATTGTTGTTGTGCGTGAGCCGGAGAGAGCAAGTCAGCTTGTCTACCAAATTTTAGATGAGAAGCTTTCTGTGGAGCCGGTGGGTGTACGGCGCCAATTGGCGGCGGCGATTACGGAGGAGGCCCAGCTTGCGGGGTATGATCCGCTGCTGGTATTGTCGCTGATTGAAGTCGAATCCCAATTCAAACTGGACGCTGTTTCCGAGAAGGACGCCATGGGTTTGATGCAAATTCGCCCTCAAACCTTGGAATATTTGGCTCGCCGTGCCAACTTGAAGTTGCCTCTTGAAGAGATACAGGCAGACTCGGCCCTATGCGTGCGTTTAGGCGTACGTTATTTGAGGGACTTGCACGAACGTTTTGGTGACTTTGACTTGGCTCTTATGGCATACAATGCGGGGCCAAGGCGGATTCGAGTAGCGCAAGAGAAAAAGAAATTTTCGGCCTATGAAAAATATCCTCAGGAAATAAAACGGGTTTTTGCGCGAATGCGTCGGGCTCACGGCCAAGAAGAAGATTGGGCCATTGCTTGGCGGAGTTTTGACAGGAGAGTGAATGTGCAGTGAGGGATAATAGAGACACGGCCACAGCTGTTTCAGTTTACACAGGGGAGGAGCGGCGTTCTTCCCCCCGGGTGGATGTGAGGGGAATTTCCACCTATATAAATGTATTGAGCACAACCCTTCCTTTCCCCGTCATCAACCTCAGTGCGAGGGGAGCCTTTGTCCACGTGACAGACCCTATGCCCATAGGCGTACTCATGGGGTTGCAGTTGTTTCGTGTGGGCAGGCCGATAGCTTTCTCTTTGAGAGCCCGCGTGGTTTGGGCTGCTTCTGCAAAGGCGGCCCAGAAAAGAGGTTGTTTACCTGGAGTGCGCCTGCGTTTTGAGCCGATGCCGCCGGATGCTGCGAACTCACTCAAGAAATTGTTGGCAGAATTTGGTATGCCAGAGGAATTCCAAAACCCGGAAACCACCAAAGAGCATTCCAATTTGTTGCGTCAAAAACCGGATACGGATGAGGTAGGGCCCGTTGTTTTGGGCGAAGAAGTGTCTTTTATGGAATTTGTGCCCAAAGAAGAGGAAAAGACGCGTTTGGTTGCAACTGCGGAGCAACACCGGCTTGCTTCCATTCCTGCAAAGTCCTCAGGACAATCCACCGCGGCAGATTCGCGCTTGTTTGGGCGCATTTCCCGACTGACAGACCAGTTGCAAGAGTTTCAAAAATTGGTTGAACGGCAAGACAGAGAGTTGAACAACTTGCGCCAACGCCTGTTGTTGAAGGAAGAAGAGCTTGTGAAGGCAGAAAAATCACGCCGGGCTGCAGAACTTGCCGTGCGTCGCCTCTCCATACAGTTGGCTGCTTTTAGGCGCTGAGGGGAGACGGGGGGGGGAGAAGGCCCTTAGAAATGGACGGCGAGGTTTCGCTTATAGGCGCCAGGCCCTATGGCGTGGGGTTGGTTGGCTATTTTTTCTTGCAGCAACATAATAGCGTCCAACACCTGCTCCGGGCGAGGTGGACAACCCGGGACATAAACATCCACCGGCAAAATGCGGTCCACCCCCTGGAGGACGGCATAGTTGTTATAGAAGCCACCCGAAGAAGCACATACGCCGAAAGCCATTACCCACTTGGGCTCGCACATTTGCTCATAAACCATTTTGAGGAAGGGGGCCTGCTTAAGGTTGATGGTGCCAATAACCAGGAGCAAGTCCGCTTGCCTTGGGGAGAAGCGCGGAAACTCGGAGCCGAAGCGAGCAATGTCATGGCGAGCTGTTGCCACGGACATATATTCCATGGCGCAACAAGCCGTCGCATAGGGGTAGCAGAACAGAGAATATTTTCGAGCCCACCCAAGGCTTTTGGAAACCATCCGCTGCAAAAACCCTTGGGCCTCCTCCTTGCGCGTAGGGATAACAGGTATGTTGCTTTCCATGCTAGTCCTCCTCCCAGTCCAAAGCACCCTTCTTCCAAATATAGGCGAGGCCTACAAGCAAGGTTGCTGCAAACATGGCCATAATGCCATAGCCGAACCAACCCAACACCTTGAAATTGACAGCCCATGGATAGAGGAAAACCGCCTCAATGTCGAAAACAATAAAGAGGATGGCCACCACATAAAATTTGACGGGAAACCTCTGCCACGGAGAGCCGGTGGGAACGTTTCCACACTCAAAAGTGGATTGTTTGGTGGGGTTGGGGTTGGTGGAGCCCAAAAAGCCCGCAACCAGGGGGATGGCGGCTGCCATAAGGCCTGCCAGGAGCAGCGTTATGGCAATGGGAATATAGGGCGTAAGCGGTGACATGAGTGCTTTGTATAGGTTTTTTTTTCGGCTGCGTCAAAGCCTTTGCACGCTTATTTGAGAGGCCTTTTCCATGGCAGCCTCCAGGGCTTTGCGCAAGGCCGCACTGCTGGGCAATTGCAATGCCATTTCCCTGGGTACCCAACGTAGGCACTCATAGCCTATGGGCTCCTCTTGCCCCCCACCTGCCTCTGGTGTCCTCGCCCATGTGGACGGCTGAAGCAACGCCTTTTTTTGGCCTACCCCTGTGCCTATGGCATAGACGAAGAGTTGTAGCCGGCGGTGCGTCAACACACGTTGGGTTTGGCTGAGCAGAGTTGTGGGGAGTTGCTCGCCCAGGCACGCAGAGAGTGGGCTTGCATAGGCGGCCTCCTTGGCCAGGAGGCGGCGCTGAAGGGCCACCCCCGGCAACCCCCACAAACCACCAAAGAGGCCCTTGGGAGGGTGTTTGGCCATCAGCAAGTGGCCGTCCAACTCTATATAGGCCAAAAGCCAACTGAGGATGGGTTTGGGTTTGCTGGGTGTGGGGAGGGGCAAGAGGGAAACCTTATTTTGGGAGAGGGCCAGGCAGGCGAAACTCCACGGGCACTCTGTACAGTGTGGCCTATGCGGTTTGCAGACAGTGGCCCCCAAATCCATGAGGGCCTGGTTGAGGGAGCCTGGCCCAAAGGAGGGGCGAGGGGGGAGGCTATGCAACAGTCCCTCAACCAAGCGTTGCACACGTGGAAGCAGCCGTGCCTTTGGCAAGGCCCAAGCATAGAGGCGAGCGAAGACGCGCAGCAGGTTGCCGTCTATGGCAGGGACAGGCAGCCCGAAAGCCATGGAAGCCACCGCCCCCGCCGTATAGGGGCCAAACCCCGGCAAAGCCAGCAGGGCCTCGAGGTTGGAGGGAAGCTGCGTTTGCCCTTGGGAGACGAGTTGTTGTGCTGCGGCATGCAGTTTGCGGCAGCGGCCATAATAGCCCAGGCCTTGCCAAAGGGAGAGGACTTCGTCCAGAGGTGCGGCCGCAAGGCTTTGCAGGTTGGGAAAGCGCCGCATAAACCGCCCAAAATAGCCCACCACCGTCCCCACCTGAGTTTGTTGCAGCATGACTTCACTCACCCAAATGGCATAGGGCTGAGCATGGTTTCTCCAGGGGAGTTGGCGTCCATGTTGTGCATACCATGTTTCGAGGCAATGGAGCAGTTGGGCAGGGGAGGGTTTGGCAGTCATAGGAAGGGGCACAGGTTTTGTGTTATGGCAAATGTGGGCCCTATGGGTGAGGTATTTTGGGTGGTGCAGCGAGGTATTTTGAGGGCAGCCCAACAGGGCATATGGGAAGG
The DNA here is from genome assembly GCA_009786315.1 of Pseudomonadota bacterium. GTDB lineage: Bacteria > Myxococcota > Myxococcia > Myxococcales > Myxococcaceae > WRKR01. Next base: position 26,013 of record WQTM01000228.1, read on the forward strand.
GTATTGAAAATATTTTCGGAATGAGGAGGTTGGTTTGGGACTGAAGTTGGAGAATCTTTTTTCATGGTCCAAGTCACGCCATGAGAAGTTTGTCAGTTGTGAGCGTGCCTATTTCTACCACTACTACCTTTCCTGGGGAGGGTGGGAGAGGGAGGCCCCGCCGAGGGTGGGGCGCCTCTATGCCCTCAAAAAACTCACCAACCGCTATGCGTGGGCGGGCACAGTTGTGCACGAGGCCATTCGAGAGAGTCTGCTGAAGTGGTTGTCGTCCCAGCCTGTGCACACGGAGGAGCTCATTGAGCGTATGCGCAACCGTATGCGCCAGGAGTTTGTGGCCTCTCGCAGTGGCCTTTTGAAGAAGTCGAAAGCCAAGGCCCCATTTGGGGGGTTGGTGGAGCATGAAAACCAGGTGGAGGTGTCCGCCGAGGAGTGGCGCGACAACTGGCAGACAGTGGAAACGGCCCTGAGGCATTTCATGGACTCTGCGTGGCCGCGCAGGCTTCAGGGGTGCGAGCCGCAGCAAGTGCTTGAAGCCGACAGCAAGGATTTTGACAGTGCCTATTTCATATTGGACGGCATACGCGTATTCGCCATGCCGGATGTGGCTTTTGTCGACAAGAGTGGGGGTGTACACATTGTGGACTGGAAGACAGGGAGCCCCGGTGAGACGAATGTGGAGCAGGTGGTGGGCTATGCTTTGTTTGTAGAGGCCCGCCACGGTTTGCCCGCGTTGGGGACACACGTCAGCCTTGTCTATCTAAACCGGCAGGAGGAGGTGGCGTTGACAATAGACGAGGTGGCGATTGAGAAGTTTCGGGCTTTTTTCAAAGCCAGCACGGCGGCGATGCAAGCGAAGTTGTTGGACGTAGGGAGCAACACGGCCTTGGGGGAGTCGTATTTTGAGAAGACGGAGGTGAGGGGGAGGTGTGTGTTGTGTCCTTTTTGGAAGGCCTGTGAGGCGGGTGTTTTGGAGGGGCAACAGGCGAGTTAATAGAGCACGTTGGAGCACTGCTTGTTGGAGCAACGCCCCTTGCCCGGACAGTCCGAGTTCTGGTTGCATCCCCCACATTTTCTGTTTTTGCAAAGCCCCTCCCCCCCGCAGTCGGAATTCTGGTTGCACACCCCGCATTTTTTGTTCCTGCAAAGCCCTCTGCCCCCGCAATCCGAGTCATGGTTGCACGCATAGGCAGTCCCCGACAGCAAGCCTCCCGCAAGAATGAATGCCAACATGGCAAAGAATACCCACACCAGTCTTTTGTTGATGAGAAATGTTCCGTTCATTTTTCCTCAGGCTGTCTATGTGTTTTCTGAAATCCTATCTTTCTTTGGGAGTGGACGCACGCAGAATTCGGCTCATTCCAAGGTTATTTTTCGGATGCGGTGGTTGGCATCCGTCACATAGAGGTCGCCATTCATATCTATGGCGATGCCATGAGGCAAATTAAACTGTGCGGTATTTCCGGGGCCGTCGTCAGAATCTTGAATGCCGCTACCGGCAAGCGTGCCGACGGCTCCCCATGACGTTATTCTGCGGATGCGGTGGTTTCCGGAATCCGCCACATAGAGGTTATGTGCCGTGTCAATGGTTATTCCGCTCGGGGAACGAAACAATGCAGTGGTTTCCATGCCGTCGGCATAACCCGCTATGCTGCCGGCAATGGTGGTGACAACTCCGTCTGGTGTCACTTTGCGAATGCGGTGGTTGCCATAGTCCGCCACATAGAGGTTAGCTTCCAAATCCACAGCGATGCCACGGGGAGAATGAAACCGTGCAGCAGCTTTGGTGCCGTCTGCAAAGCCTGCTGTGTTTGTGCCGCAACTGCCGGCAAAAGTGCTGACCATTGTTCCGCCAGACGTCACTTTGCGGATACAGTTGTTGGCGGAATCTGCCACATAGAGGTTGCCTTCCACATCCATGGCGATGCTTTCAGGTGAAGAAAACTGTGCAGCGCTTCCCGCGCCGTCGGCATGGCCTGGCGTGTTGTTGCCGGCAAGGGTGTTGACATATACCGTTGAGGAAGTTGTCGGCGCCACCTTGCGAATACGGTGGTTGCCGGAATCTGCTAGATAGAGGTTGCCCCAAATATCCATAGCGATGCTGCTCGGGCTATAAAACCGTGCAGTGGTTCCCGTGCCGTCTTCAAAACCTGGCGTATTGCCGACCAAAGTACTCACCACTCCTGTTGGTGTCACTTTTTGAATGCGGTGGTTGTTATAATCCGCCACATAGAGGTTGCTTTCTCTGTCGATGGCTATTCCGCGAGGCTGGTCAAATCGTTCAGCCTCGGAGCCTTGTATGCTGCCGGCAAAGGTATGAACGTTGGCCTTTGGTACATAGGTGAACGGAGTGGTGGAGGTGGCCGTGTTGCCGGCGACATTCACACGCAAAAAACCGGTGCAAAGAATGGTTGAGGGCACTTTTATTTTCAGTTTTGTTTCTGTGGCGGAGAGAACGTCAGCAGTGACGCCATTCAATGTGACGACATTTTCAGAAAGGACTGTGCTGAAGTTGTTGCCCGAAATGACAAGCGTGTCACCAGAACCTGCTTGAGGGGGGCTGAAGTTCGCAATGGCAAGCCTGGCATGGGGTTGCATGACGGCCACCGTTTGTATAAGCGAGCCGGCTGTTATCACCACAAAGGCGTGGCGGTCAGCGTTGTCGTTGTTTTTCGACACATTCACCGTCACTGTTTGGTTGCCACTACCGGACGCCGGTGTCACGCTGCACCAGTCCCCATCGCTCGTGCAACCGATGCTCCACTCCATGTTGGAGAGAATGTCAAAGTCTTTTCCTGCGGCCATTTCCGAAGCAAATCCAATGCTTGTCGGATGAACACTGAGCTCGTCTCCGCAGGCCACAACCATGCTCAGAAATGCACCCAGACTCCATAGTTTCCATGTTTTCATGTGTTTTCCTTTTTTCATGTTATTTTTGAGAGTCTCAACTTGAGAAATGGCGCCTGTCAACGGACAACCCTTTGGCGGCGAAGCCGGGCGAGCAGCGCCAGTGACAGTGTGAGGCCAAGCCAGGCGGAGGGTGCGTTTCCGCCAGACGCGCAGCCGGAGCCTCCCTTTGAATCGGCTCCAACCTCCGTTTTTTCTGTCTCAGAATTGGTTTGCCGCGCGCAATTCGGATAGGCGGAGAAGCCGCGTGCGCACTGGTTGCAGCTTGCGCCGTCAAAGCCTTCGTTGCACGCACAGCTTCCGTCAACTTGGGCTGTGCCGTGGCTGCTACAGTTTAACGTGTCGCCGTATTGGCACCCTGGCCCTGCAAACCCGGGGCTGCATACACAGCTTCCGTCAGTCTGGGCTGTGCCGTGACTGTTGCAAGTCATCGTGTCGATGTATTGGCAGTTGGAGCCTGCAACTCCGGGGTTGCACACGCAGCTTCCGTCAATTTGGGCCTTGCCATAACCATTGCAAGTCGTCGTGTCGCTATAGCACCCAGCCCCAAAAAACCCGGAGTCACACGTGCAACTTCCGTCGGACTGGGCCGTTCCGTGGCCATTGCAAGTTGTCGCATTGCTGTATTGACAGTTTGGCCCCACAAACCCGGAGTCACACGTGCAACTTCCGTCTGAGTTGCAGCTTCCGTGGCCGTTGCACGTTGTCGATGCCTCGCAGTATGTGCAGGTTGGATAGCCATAATAGTCGGTTGTGCACTGATTGCACTGCGTACCGGTGAAGCCTGTGTTGCAGGAGCAGTTTCCGTGGACGCCAACTGTGCCGTGGCTGCTACAGTTTAACGCGTCGCTGTATTGGCAGTTGGAACCTGCAAACCCGGAATTGCACGCACAACTCCCTGCCGTGTTGCAGCTTCCATGGCCGCCGCACGTTGTCGATGCCTGACAGAATGTCGTACAGGATGGATAGCCATAATAGTTGGTTGCGCACTGGTTGCAATTCGCACCGGTGAAGCCCGTTGCGCACTGGCTGCAACTCGCACCGGTGAAGCCCGTGTTGCAGGAGCAACTCCCTGCCGAGTTGCAGCTTCCATGGCCGTTGCACGTTGTCGATGCCTGACAGAACGTTGTACAGGATGGGCCATAATAATTGGTTGCGCACTGATTGCAATTCGCACCGGTGAAGTCCGTGTTGCAGGAGCAACTTCCTGCCGCATTGCAACTTCCATGGCCGTTGCACGTTGTTGATGCCTGACAGAACGTTGCGCAGGACGGGTAGCCATAATAGTTGGTTGCGCACTGATTGCAACTTGAGCCACCAAAACCCGTGTAGCAGGAACAGCTTCCGTTGTTTTGAGCCGTGCCGTGGCCATTGCAAGTCGTCGCATTGCTGTATTGACAGCTTGGCCCCACAAACCCGGAGTTGCACGCACAACTTCCTGCCGTGTTGCAGCTTCCATGGCCGTTGCATATTCCGGGAACACAGGCGCCGCTCGAGCAAGTGGGTGTTGTTGTGCAGACATCAGTGTCGGTTTCCCAGGAGAAGCTGCTTTGCACTGGCCGGTTTCTATTTGTTGCTGTCCCATCTCCAAGCTGGCCATAGTCGTTGCTTCCCCACGCCCAAACTGTCCCGTCCGCCCTGAGCGCGACCGTGTGCCACCCACCCGCAGCGACCGCAACAACGCCGGAGAGCGCTGATGTCCCG
>WQTM01000229.1 GCA_009786315.1 Pseudomonadota bacterium
CTTTGGGGGGGGGGGCCTCTCCTTCTCCTTCTACCTCCACCTCTGTGGCTTCCCCCTCTGCCACCCACAGGTTTTTTTGTGCGAATATACGTGCTTGCATGGCCTTCGCATAGGCTTTGCGGTCCGTCAGCACGCGCAGTGCGCGCACGGCGGGGCCCTTGGAGGCATTCAGCGTGAGGAAGTGTATACCGGCCGTGTCAGCGCAGAGGGCCATATGGCCGCCGAGGGCGTCAAGCTCCCGCACGAGTTGGGCTTTGGCCGTACCTCCAATAGAAGGGTTGCAACTCAGCGTACCTATATGGTTTTTGTCGAGGACAACGGCCACGGTGGAAAAGCCGCGGCCTGCGGCGGCGAGGGCGGCCTCGCAGCCGGCATGTCCCAGGCCGATGACGCCGACGTCAAAGCGTTTGGGGAAGGGTTGGGCAATATGAGCAAGCACGGGTGCAAGAGAGCATGCTGAGGCCCAGGCAGCAAGCGCCATGTGGGATGGGGCAACAAGGAGGAGGGGCAGGGGGCCAGGAAAAATAAAGTGGAGAAGGTGTGTTGAAAAGCCCGGCAAATGTGTCAAAAAGGCCAGACTAAGGGATACTTATGTCGGAAGAAAAGCAAGCGCCCGGTGTGGCGGATGGTGTGCCGAACTCGGCAGGAGAAGTCAGCGTCGTCACCATTGAAGAGGAGATGCGCCGCAGCTATTTGGACTATTCCATGAGCGTTATTGTCGGGCGCGCCCTGCCGGACATACGCGACGGACTCAAGCCTGTGCACCGGCGTGTGTTGTTTGCCATGCACGAGTTGTCCAACACGCACCAGCGTCCCTACAAAAAGTCAGCGCGCGTGGTGGGTGACGTCATCGGCAAATACCACCCGCACGGGGACCAAGCCGTCTATGACGCTTTGGTACGTATGGCGCAACCCTGGTCCATGCGTTTGCCATTGGTAGACGGGCAGGGGAATTTTGGCTCCGTGGATGGGGATGAGGCGGCGGCCATGCGCTACACTGAAGTACGCATGGAACGCCTTTGCGAGCACATGCTTGCGGACCTCGAGAAGGACACGGTGGATTTTTCACCCAATTATGATGGCCAGGACTTGGAGCCGAACGTATTGCCGGCGCGTTTTCCAAACCTCTTGGTGAATGGCTCCGAAGGTATTGCCGTAGGCATGGCCACCAAAATTCCCCCGCACAATTTAGGGGAGGTGGTGGATGCGGCGGTACACTTGGTGGACAACCCTTCTGCCGACGTATTGGAGTTGATGCATTTTATACAGGGGCCGGATTTTCCGACAGCTGGTTTCATTCTCGGGAGGGAGGGCATACGCAAGGCCTATGAGACGGGGCGCGGCAGTGTTGCCATGCGTGCGAAGACGGACATAGAAGTCCACCCGAAGACAGAGCGCGAAAGCATTGTGGTGACGGAAATACCTTTTCAGGTGAACAAGGCGCGGTTGATTGAGCGCATTGCAGAACTTGTCAACGAGAAGAAGTTGGAAGGCATTTCAGACATACGTGACGAGTCAGACCGCAAAGGCATGCGGGTGGTGATTGAGTTGAAGAGGGATGCTGTTTCGGCCGTTGTCCTCAACAACCTCTATGCCCAGACGCCGCTGCAAAGCTCCTTTGGGGTGGTGATGTTGGCCATTGTTGACGGCCAGCCGCGCATATTGACTTTGAAAGAGGTGCTTGAGCGCTTTTTGTTGCACCGGCGGGAAGTGGTGACGCGCCGAAGCCGTTTTGAGTTGAAGAAAGCCAAGGAGCGTTTGCACATTACAGAAGGGCTTTTGGTTGCGCAGGATGTGATAGACCATGTCATTTCCATTATTCGCGCTTCGCCGGATGTGAAGGAGGCCAAGTGGGGCCTGACGCATGCTTTTTGTGAAGCGCTTTATGAAAACCCGCTGTTTGCGCAGTTGCCGAGACTCGAAACGGAGCATTTGGGGGCGCAAATAGAGATGTTGGTTGCGCGAGCCAGGGAGGTTTTGCCGGACTATTCAGGTTTGTCTTTTGACTATACGGCTTCGGGTTTTTCCGAGGAGCAGGCAACCAACATTTTGGAGATGCGGTTGCAGCGTTTGACGGGGATGCAGAAGGAGGAGCTATTCAAGGAGATGGTGGAACTTTGCAAGACGGTTGCCTACCTTGAAGACATTCTCGGCAACGAGTCCTCGCTGTTGAGGGTTATAAAAACAGAGTTGTTGGAGGTACGCGAGCGCTATGCCGACGAGCGGCGCACAGAAATTATTGCGCAGGCGGGCGAGCTTTCGACGGAGGACCTCATTGCCAACGAGCCCATGGTGGTGACTTTGTCGCATGCGGGCTACATTAAGCGGACGTCGCTTTCCGAATACCGGGCACAGAGGCGTGGTGGCCGGGGGAAGATGGGGGCGACGACGAAGGAAGACGACTTTATTTCCGACGTATTTATTGCCAGCACGCACTCGTTTTTGATGCCGATAACCACGCATGGCAAGCTTTACTGGTTGAAGGTGCACGAGCTTCCATTGGCCTCACGAGCTTCCCGAGGGAAGCCCATTGTCAACTTTTTGCAGTTAGCGGAGGGGGAGAAGTTGGCGCAGGTTTTGGTGGCCAAGGAATTTTCCGACCACCTTTTTGTTTTGTTTGTTTCCAAGAAGGGGACGGTGAAGCGCACGGACTTGTCGGCGTTTTCAAACGTACGCTCCTCCGGCATTATTGCCCTGGGCATTGAGGAAGGCGACGGGCTGGTAGCGGTGAAGTTGACGGACGGGACGAAGGATGTGTTGTTGTCCACGGCGCAAGGACTCAGCATTCGTTTTGCGGAGACAGACGTACGCTCCATGGGGCGGGTGGCCTACGGGGTGAAGGGCATTACTCTGGCCGAGGGGGACGAAGTGGTAGGAGCCGAGGTAGTGGAGAAGGGGGCCACGTTGTTGACGGTAACGGAGCGAGGTTTTGGCAAGCGGACGAAGGAGTCCGAATACCGCCGGCAAGGCCGCGGCGGCAAGGGCATTATTGACATAAAAACCACGGCGAGGAACGGCCAGGTGGTGGGCCTCATTCAGGTGAAGGACGAGGAGGAGGTGATGTTGATGACCAACGCGGGGACACTCATACGCATGGTAGCGAAGGAGATTTCCGTCATTGGCCGCAACACCCAAGGCGTACGCCTGATTGCCTTGGAGGACGAAGAAGAGAAAGTAGCGGGGATTTCGCGCCTACCTGAAATAGCGGAGGAGGGTGGTGTGGCAGAAGGAGAAGACAGTGGGGAGGCCGAAGCCCCCCCGTCCACAGACGAGCCAAGCCCCCCGTCTGCAAGTGAGACTCAGGGCGAGCCCGCATAGGTGGTGCGAGGGGTTTAAGCCACTTAGGTGTTGTTAGCCACTGGCTTAGAACCTGCATTTGGCATGGGGGGGTGGACGCCAAAGGAGGCAGGTGCAGGTGAAGGAAGCATTGTTGAAGAAGGTTTGGGCGAAGAAGTTTTGGATATGTTTTTTTCTATTGGGTGCAGGGGTAGCAGAAGCCAAGGGGGAGGAGCCTTTGTTGAACAAGCGGGGCGAGGCACTGGTGGGGCGGCTGAATTTGAATGAAGCGACGGCGGCGCAGCTGAGCGAGTTGCCCGGCATAGGCCCCGTGCTTGCAGAGCGCATTATACAATGGCGCCAGAAGAAACCCTTCAAACGTATTGAGGATTTATTGCGAGTGAAGGGGGTTGGCCGGAAGCGGTTTATAAAGTGGAAGTCTTTTTTGCATACAGACGGCCCAACGGAGTTGAGGTGGCAGCCCAGGGAGTGAGGCAAGAGGGTGTTGTGGTGGGGTTGCCACAGGTACCCGGGGGGAGGGGCGGGTATACACAACAAGGTGAGGGAGTTTCGGCTATTCATATTTGGCAGGTTTTGTGCTAATGGGTTTTGGGGAGTGCCCACAGCAGTATGAGGTGGAGGGGGTTATTAGTGCGTTGAAATAATTGAAGAAGGGAAATAAGACGCACAAGGTGTAAACCAATGCAGCCGATTTCCTGACATTTTGCTAAAGAAAAGCGAAGATTATTTTAAATTTTTCCCTGACTGTGCTGCAGAGACAGGCATTAGCGTGAGCGATGGCAACTGAAACTGAGAAGCAACCTGAGGTGCTGGCCCTTGGGCCAGAGTTGCGTTTAATAGACAGGCGAGCCTTTGTAGGCTTTCCCTCCATGGAGTTTGCGCCGGGCATTCACATTTTGGATTTTGCGTTGCAGATTCCGGAGATGAGTTTCCCGTTGAACATTACGGGTGGGGTAGCGCGTTTCCAGAAGAAGAAGCTGCATTTTGGGTATTTGACATTGCAAATAGACGCGCAGGTGGTGTTGCGTCGGTTGCAGGAGTTATTGCCGCTGCTTTCGGGCATAAAGGGTTTTTCGCTGGATTTTCGCAATGGTTTTATAGAGGGGCAAGGTTGGTTGAATGCCGTCCCCTTTACATTGAAGATTGCCTTTGACGGTGATGGGGAGACGCTGGCTGTTTATTTTTATGACTTTCGTCTTTATGCCTATGCGGCGATGCCTGTACCACGTTTAGCGGTGCAACTGGTAGAGGCCATAGAGGCTTCCGGCATGTTGCCGGAGGTTTGTTTGCAGGGGGTGCATGGGTTTACGACGCGTATATTGCCTGGTTTGGTGGAGAGGGCGGCGGTTTCTCGGGGTTACCGTATTCCCTCATTGGAGATGGCGCGGGTAGCGGAGGCCAGTGTAGACGCGAGGGGAATTCGGCTGAAGTTTTCGGCGGGGGGGATGCCGCCCCTTGTATTACCAGACGAGTCCCTGTTGTTGAACCTTGAAGGTGCGCGTGCTTTTGCGGATGCAGAGCGTTTGTTGGCCGGTGGCCGGTTGGATGAGGCGCGCAATGCCTATTTGAAGCTTGGCGATGCGATGGAGGCACACCCTTTTGCGGTGGAGCGTTTGTTGAGTTTAATGGCAGCCGAGACTCAGGCGCATGAATTTGCTTTGGACTTAACGCAGTCCCTGTTGCGCCGGAGGCCGCAGTCCGCGACGGCCCTATGGACAGAAGCTGTCATTCACGAAAAGCGTGGTGAGGTTGTGCAGGCGGGGGAGTGTTTTTTGAAGTTGTGCCAGTTGGCCCGAAAGAACGGGGAGGAGACTTCGGCTTTTTTTGCAGCGACGGCAGCTGTGCGTTTGTGCAAGGAGCAGGCGCCGCAGGTAGCGGTTGCTGCTTTGCATGAAGCCTTAGGGGTACGCCCAGACCACGTACCCTCGTTGAGAGCCTTGGCAGAGTCTTGCGACATAGCAGAAGACAGGGCCGGCGCCATACGTGCCTACCGGCGCCTTGCAGCGCTTTCGCGTGACAGTGTTGAAGTGGCGCATGCGCACACGCACCTGGCCAGGCTTTGCGCCATGTCCTCAGAAGAATTGGCTGGAGCCAGGTTACATTGTGAAGCAGCGCTGCGTATTTTGCCTGACCACCCGGAGGCTCTCCTACGCCTTGGGCAATTGTGTTTCCAAGGGGACGAGCATTTGCGGGCACTCAAGACATTGGACCGGCTGCGTCAGGTGGCCTTGTTGCGCCACGACATTCCGCTTGTAGGCGAAGCCAACATATGGGCAGGGAAGGTTTGGGAGGAGGGCCTCAAGCAGCCGGAGAATGCACTGCTTCGCTACCGTGAGGCGGTTTCGCTTTTGCCAAATTCTGCACAAGCCCTGTTGAGCCAGGGGCGCGTAGCCGAGGTTTTGGGACATTTTCCAGAGGCCCTGACGGCATACCAGCAGGCCATTGAGTTGGTAGGCCCTTCACCGCAGTTGAAGGAAAACCGGAGGATGGCTTCGCATGCGCACCGTGCGCTGGCGCACCTTTACCAGGCGCGAATGGAAAACCCGGGGCTTGCGCAAACACATTTGGAGGCAGCACTCTTTTTGGAGCCGTCGGATGTGTCTTTGCTTGAGGAGTTGTTGCCGAAACTCCGCAATGCCGGCAAGTTGGCAGAGCTTGCGGATTTGTGTGAGCGTGCTGTCTCCTTTGTCAGCGCCCCGCAGAAGCGGACGGAACTTTTGTTGGAGGCGGCAGAGCTTTACCGTGGACCTTTGAGCAACCCCGAGCGCGCCCTCAAGTTGCTTTTGACGGCGTTTGATATGATGCCGACGCACCGCCCTATTTTGGAGGCTTTGTTGTCGCTGGCGGAGGCGATGCAAAACAGTGCATTGGTTTGCAAGGTGCTGCGGAATTTGGTGTTGCAAGAGGCAGATACCCGGAAGAAGGTTTTGTTGCACCGACGTTTGGCCATTTCCGCGAAGGTTGCGGGAGATTTTCCTCTGGCCATTGCCTCTTTGAATGCGGTGCTCCAAGAAGAGCCTGAGGATGTGGTATTGCTTGGAGAACTCAGCCATTTACTTCGTTTGCAGCATGACATGTCTGCACTGGTTGTCGTTTTGGAAAAGCGTGGGGACATTGCGTTTCGTCAGGGAGACAAGTCCATGGCAACGCAGGCTTTTCGAGAGTTGTCCTCTGTTTTCGAAGCCAAACTGGGCCGCAAGAAAGAAGCCTTGGAAGTGCTTCAAAAGGTGGCTTTTTGGACCAAAGAGCCGGGCAGTCTTTCAGAGTTGGTTGAATTGGCATGGAGGTGTGAGCGGGCGGATGTAGCCAAAGAAGCTTTGGAGACATGGCTTGCGCTCCCTTCCTCGGCGAACAAACCGGAGCAAATTGCCAAAATACGTGCGCAATTAGGGAAGGCCTATGAAGGGTTGGGGGACAAAGAGGCTGCCAAGCAGTGTTATGCAGAGGCTTTTGTGTACCGGCGCTTGGATGATGAGTTGGCCAGCAAGCTGGAAGCCATGTTGCGCAACCAAGCTTCCTATGTTGAGTTGGCTGAGTTTTGGAACCAGCGAGCACAAGCTTTGGGTGGAGCAGGCCGTATTCGCGAAGCGTCCTTATTTTATTTCCAAAGTGCGCAGCAGCTTTTGGATTTGTCTCAAAGTGTGTTGGCAATGCAGCGTTTGCAGGCGGCCGTTGAGGTGGCGCCGAACAGCCCGGAGGCGGCCTATGCTTTGGAGCAGATGGCGAGGATGGCCCAAGGCAGTGGCGAGACTCAAGAAGCCGCGCGGCTTTGGGCCGAGTGCGCTGCTTGTACCACGGAGCCCACGAGGGCTGCTGAAAGCTACTGGGCTGCTGCTCAGCTGAAAGTTGGAGAACCTGAGGAAATAGAGCTTTTGACGAAAGCTATTGCCTGCAATGGCTTGTTGTTGGCTGCCAGACTCAGAAGAAGCCTGTTGGAGCAGAAGGTGGAGCCGGCTGTTGTTTTGGAGGACTGTGAAATTTTGTTGGGCGCCACAGAACAAGAGCGCGCTTTTTTGGCCATAGACCGCATTGGAGTTGCCAGACGTGCTGCTTTTTGTGCGCATGCGCTTTCTCAAAGCAAGAGGGCGGCTGAGCTGGTTGAAATATGCTTGCCCTACGTTTCGCAAGACGTTGAGTTGTTGAGAATGGCCGTGTCGCTTTTTCAGGTGACGGGAAATGTTTCTGCTGAAGTTGAATGCCTGGAAAAGTTATGGCCGTTGGTGTCTCAAGAAGAGTCCAAAGTGGTGCGGCGCAAATACATTGAGGTGTCGCTTTCACTGGGGGTGAAGGCGTCTATTGTTGAGTTGTTGCGTCAGGCTTTTTTTGAAGAAGCAGAAGATGCTTGGGCGCCACAACTGCTTTGGAGATATGCTCGCGATGAAGCGGCTGACTCAGAGAAAATACTTTGGCTAGAAGCGCTCATTCGCTGCTCCTTTGGGGAGCAGAAAGCCTCTTGGTTTTGGGAGCGAGCAAACCTCTATACGGCCATGGGTGACTTCGCAAAAACCAAAGAGGATTTGCGGCAAGTCAGCGCCTTGTTGGTTTCGCCTCCTGAGAAACTTTGGGTACAACTTGCAGGGATTGAGTGTGAGCTTGGAGCATTTGGCGAAGAGTTGGCATGTTGGAAACGAGTTGTAGATGCAGGAATGACAGACAGTGTTGTCCTGCAGAAGGCGGCAGACCGGGTGGTTGTGTTGGCACAAATGCCTCAAGCTGTTTGGAACATGCAGGCTTGGGAACTTGCGCTCAACTTGCCCATTTCAGAAGCGCTACGCTCTCAGGCTTGGATGTGTTTGGCACGGAAAAAGGCTGAAGAAGGAGATGTTGTTGCTGCGGAGGAGGCTTTTGCCCAAGCGGCACAGCAGGGCCCCAATGTGTTGCGGGTCGAAGCCCTGCTGGCGCGTGCCCAGTCCTTGGAAGCAAGGAACATGCTTGTAGAGGCAGGCCAGGCGTTTGATGCGGTTTTGGCATTGTCTCCCTCCAATAAAACAGCGATGGACGGTTATAAACGCTGTTTGAAAGAGGTTGGCGACTTTGAGAATTTGTCTGAGGTACTTTCCACAGAAGCGCTGCGTGCGCCGAAGGCGCAAGCGGCGCTGCTTTATGAAGAGTTGGCCCATATTTATTTGGACAAACTGAGTTGGCCGACTCCGGGAGAGGCGGCGCTCCGAAGAGCCATTGTGTTGGGAAATTCAAGCCAAGCCTTGCGGGTTACGTTGGCGGAGCTTTTGGCCCAAAAGAATGAATTCCAAGAGGCCATTGGTTTTTTAGAAGCAGCGGCCAAAACAGCTTCCCCCACTCAAGCGGCAAATTTATTGAGGTATGCGGCGAAGTGGGCGCAGAAGTTGGGTGACGATGGCAGAGAATTGCATTTGTTGAGGGAGGCGCAAAAACTTCATTCTGCTGAAGGGGAGGAGTTGAGTCGTTTTGCGCAACTGCTTTATTTCAAAGGTGCAGTAGGGGAAGCTTTGCCTGTTGTCAGGCAGTGGGCCCATGCTTTGGATGCGTCTGCATTTCCCGAAGAAAGCCAGAAGGCCAAACTCTATTTGGCGGATGTTTTGGAGACGGCTGGGGAGCTAGAGGAGGCAAGGCTTGTTTTGGAAGGCATTTTGGCCTCTTCGCCGCAATGTTTGCCGGCGCTCAACAAGATGGTGGCATTGCTTGCTGCTGGGAAGACGGAAGCCGGGATGGTTTTTTGGTGCAAGCATTTTGAGCGGCAGGCGATGGGGGAGAGTTTTTTGGGCCAAACATTGGCATTTGCGCGCCAGGCTTTTGTTGAATTTCAGAATGCGTCTTTGGGTGAAAGTTTGTTTTTGTTGGCAGAGAAAACAGCCGAAGACATACGTGGCTTGCAAGAGGAGCATGTAGCGTTGCTTCGTCCGCTCAACCAGCCGGAGTTTGCAGCCAGGCATTTGAACAAGCTTGCGTTGTTGCGTTTAGGGGCGGGGGATATTCAAGGTGCGTTGGAGGCATGGGAAGAAGAAATAGGTGCGCAGGAGGCATTGGGGAACACCCATGAAGTTTTGCGTACGCTTCAGGCCATGGCTGAGCTTTGTGGGGGCGAGGGGAGAAACCAGGAAGCTGCGAAAATTTATATTCGGCAAGCGCGTTTGGTTATAGAGAAGCAGGAGGCTTGGCAAGGGGCCTTGGGCTATTTGGAGGCGGCATGGAGGCATTCAGCGCAGTGGGAGGTTGCTGATTTTGGGCGCAAGACAGCCCAGAGGGTGGAGCAAGCAGAGGCCAAGGTATTGTGGCAGTTACGTTGTATAGAAAGCGCGCCGGAGAAGGAGGAGAAGGCGAAGTCTCTGGTAGCGCTTGCAGACATTTACCAGGGGCTTTGGGATTTCGACAAGCAGCAAGAAACCCTCAAGGCGGCCCTTGAGTTACATCCCCGTTTTGAGTTGGCAGAGCAGCGTCTTTTGGTACTTTGGGAAAGCCAAAACCGTCAAGAAGAGGCGGCCATTTATTTTGAAACGTTGGCTGTTTCGTTGGTTGGAGGTGAGCGAGCTTCCTTGCTTATGCGGGCGGCAGAGATATGGGAGGGGAAACCCGGTTATGAAGCCCAGGCTGTTTCGGCTTTGTTGGCTGCGCGTATTGCTGCGCCTGAAGACGTGGATTTGTTGTTGTGCATTGCGGACAAACTTCACAAGTTAGGGTGCTACAACGAGGCGGCGGAGTTTGACGAGAGTTTGCTCAAGCAAAGTCCGTTGCATTCTGTTTTTGAGAGGCACTGTGAATTTTTGAGAGGGCGAGGGGAGTGGCTAAGCTTAGCCAATTTATTGGTACGTCGAGCCAAAGTAGAGCCTTCGGAACAGGGGCTGGTGAGGTTTTTGGAGGCGGCGGACATTTTTGAGCAACTGGCTGAGGGGCAGGAAGCGGCGCGATGTGAGCAGCTTGCTTTTGAGATACACCCGGAAGATGACCGTGCTTTTTTGAGGCTAAAGAAGCGTTTTGAGCAAAATCCTCTCAAGCTTTCCACCCTATTAGCGGAGCGAGCGGAGCATTCTGAGGAAAGAGAAGCGCTTTCGCTCCTAAGGGAGCGGGCATTGGTTTTGATGAAGGCGGAGGATTGGGTGGGGGCGGCATTTGCATATGACGGGTTACTTGAGAGGGTGCCCGAGGACTTGGAGAGTTTGCGTGCTCGAGCCGAGTTGGCATTTCGGTCTGGAGGTGCCCAAGCGGCCAAGCCTTTTGACATGCGTTTGTTGCGGATAGAAGACTCGGGGCTAAGTGCGCAGGAGCAGGCTGGGCTTTGGTTTCGTATTTCTCAAGCGGCGATGGAGGGAGAGGGTTTTGTTGAAGCGGAGAATGCGTTGAAGCGGGTATGGCAGCTTGCGCCTGAGAGTCATTTTGGCAAAGCGGCGTTGTCTGGGTTGGATGCGGTTTATGTCCAGCGAGGGGACCTAGAAAACCTCTATGGTGTTCGCCTACAAGCAGCGCAAATGGCGCAAGGTGAAGAAGCGTTTACGCTTTTGGAGGTGGCCTCGAAGATGGAGGGCCTCAAGGACAAAGGGCTTGCTGCTTTGCAGTTGTTGTTTGGTTTGGCGCCCACGGACGAGGGGGTTTTCAACCGTATAGTGGCGGTACTGTCTGAGATGGGGGTGTTAGAAGAGGAGCTTCGTTTACGGGAGCGTTATGCGCATGCTGTTGGAGGGGGGAAGGGGGCCCAAGCTCTGGTAGACGCGGCGGTGTTGCTCAAAGACGACTGGGGGCGGAGTTTGTCTTTGCTTGACAAGGCGCTTTCCCTGGACAGCCGGAGTTTGGCAGCGTTGCAGGCGAAGGCACAAGCGAGCAGGCGAAACAAGGACTGGGCATCGCTTGGGGAAGTGTTACCCATATGGACTCAGCATTCTCCCAAGGAATGGCTACCGGAAATTTATCAAACGTGGATGGAGTTAGCGGAGGGGAGGGAGCACCAAGGGGACATGGAGGGGGCCATAGAGGCGTTTGAGTTTTTGAGCGCAAAGGCAGAAGAAGTATTTTCATTAAAAGCTTTGGATGGTTTGGAGCGCATATGGAAGGAGCAAGGCAACCTCCGAGGTTTGTCGCAGATATTGTTAAAGCGTGCTGCGAAGACAACAGGAGAGGCGGCTTCCAAACTGTTGTTGGAAGCAGCGCAAGGGTTTCAAAACTCAGGGGCCTTTGAAGAAGCGTTGAATGCAGCGAGTGCCTCTTTGGTTTTGCGGCCGACGACGAAGGGTTGGCTTTTGGTTGCGCAAGTCAACCGCTCGCTGAGGCGTTTTTTGGAAGCAGCGAATGCCTGGAAGAGTGCTGCTGAGATGGTGAGTGGAGATTTAAGGGCGCGCTGGTGGCTTCATGCGGCGGATGCGATGGAGCAGTCGGGGGACTTAGATGGGGCTGCGCAGTTGCTTTCCCAAACGCGCAAAGAGTTTCCAAACATGCTTCCTGACGGTTTGTGGACACAGCGAATGTTGCGCTTGGCGACAGCCTTTTTTGAAAGCAACTGTTTTCGGCAAGCGTCCGAGATTGTGTCGCAATTTCCGGACCATCCCGAGATACAAAAGTTGCGTGTGCAGTTGAATTTTGAAAATTTTTCTGCAGTCGAGCCTGCGCAACCTACTGAGGAGGCAGAGTTTGATGGGGAGAAAACGCAATTCATTAAAATGCAGCCCATAGGGGGTGGAATAACACCACAGCCCATGGAGAACGAGTTGGCGCAATTCATGGAGGATGAATTGACGCAGTCTTTTTCAGATGAATTCATGCAGTCCATAGAAGATGAGTTGGCGCAACCTGTTGCGGATGAGTTGGCGCAAACCGTTAGGGATGAACCGATACAACCCATAGTGAGCGAGTCAACGCAATTCATTGCAGGCAAATTGTCAAACGCTCTTGCGAATGCGGAGCTAACTCTCGTTTTCGAATATGGCTGGAAGTTTCTTGAAATAGGAGAGAAGCCGCCGTTGGTTTTGACAAAGAGCCTTTTGGATTTTTGTGAGAGAACCTCGTTGCCGGAGATGAAGGATTTATGGGTTGCCGCGCAGCTAAGGCTTTTGAGGGAGAGTTGGGCAGAGGCGGAGACGTGGAGGGCGCTGTCCTTTAGGTTTCGCGAGCGGGAGGAGGGCAAGTTTTCGAGTTGGGCACATGAGTTGGC
Organism: Pseudomonadota bacterium; assembly: GCA_009786315.1. GTDB lineage: Bacteria > Myxococcota > Myxococcia > Myxococcales > Myxococcaceae > WRKR01. Next base: position 12,413 of record WQTM01000229.1, read on the forward strand.
CTCGGTGTTAAGCTCATCCGTGGAGCCTTCGGCCATGCTGTTAGGAGCCATTAAATTACCCATACAATACAATGCGGTATTGCCTCCTCCGGACGATGCTGTGTTGTTGACAGAGTCCTCCCTGCCCAGAATTTACCAAGCCCTTCGCAACGTTGTTTTGCAGTTGGGTGGCCAGGAGTTGGTTTTGGTGATGGATGCCAAGGGTGGGTTTGAAGCTTGGTTGGCAACGGGCAATGTGTTGGTTTTTGGACAAGAGGCGTTGGCTTGTTTTGGTTTGGCGGAGCTGGGCTATTTGACGGCATTGGCTCTTGTGTTGTCAGGGCGGTGTGACTTGTCCATAGAAAGTGAAACTTGGCTGTTGTCCGTCCAGGAGGCGTTTGTGGCCTACCCATCGGTTATGGCTGCAGGCCGCGTACTTGCTGCGCTTGAGGGGGAAAATACGAAATTTGCCTCTCGTGAGCCTGGGGAGAGGCTGAAAACCAGTGCAGCATTTAAGGGTATTGTTGACCACATATTGAATGTCCTTTGGCAATGGGCTTTGTCGCAGAGAAGCATTGTATGAAATTGCTCTGCTCTGCTGCTTTGTTATTGGGGTTGGCATGCACGGCCCCATTGCCTGGGGTGGTGGATGTGGGGTTGTTTGACTTTTCCGCCTCCGCTGTTTTGATTGAGGCAGAATGCCGGCCAGATATGGCCGATGAGAGCGGTTTTAGGTTTAAAGGGCGGTTTCGTTTGGAAAGCAACCTTTCCGACGGTTATTTCATTTATGGCAGCATTCACCGTGCAGCTCAGTTTGATGGGCAAAACATGGTTTCTGTCTATGTGGCGGAGCGTAGTTTTGTGTCCGGGTGTGAAGTTTGCAATATAGACGTGGTTGAAACATTGAATGTGGTGTTGTTGAGCAAAACGCAGAACGAGCTACTGGATGGCCAATGTCCACGCCGTGCTTGGGTGGAAGGTATTTTTGCGGAGGGAGGAGGAAGCGAGCCTTTTGTTGGGTTTGCTCCAAATGAGTTGGAAGCGGCGCATGCATGTGGGGTTGCCTTGAGAGAAGGCATTCCTGTTGCTGATGGGGAAAGCATTTCCCTTCCTGGCCTCATTCAGGATGGTTTTGACGCAGTGCGTGCGTGTGGAACTTTGGTTGCGCATATGGTGGCAACCCCTGCTGAACAGGGCTGTCCGGAGGATTGCTATAAGGAGGATGTTGTCTATTACATAGAAGGAATTCGCAAAGAATGAAGAAGGCGATTGTTCTTTTCTCCGGGGGGTTGGACTCGACAACGTGTTTGGCCATTGCGCGTGCGCAGGGGTTTTCGCCTTGGTGTCTCACCATTGACTATGGGCAGAGGCATGCAGTTGAGCTAAAGGCAGCGGAGAGGATTGCGGCTTTTTGGGGGGTACCTTTGCGTATTTTGCATTGCTCACTCCGAGAGATGGGGGGCTCAGCCCTCACCTCGGAACTTCCCGTACCCATGGAGGAGCCGTCTCAGGGAGAGCGTATTCCCCTCACTTATGTCCCCGCGCGCAACACCATTTTTCTTGCATTGGCCTTAGGGTTTGCGGAGGTGGAGGGGGCGCAGGACATTTTTTTGGGGATTAACGCGGTAGACTACAGTGGTTACCCGGACTGCAGGCCGGAGTTTGTTTCGGCCTTTGAAGTGCTGGCTCAGCTTGCCACCAAAGCAGGTGTTGAAGGTACGCGTTTTCACATTCACACGCCCTTGGCGGGTTTGTCCAAGGCACAAATTATTCAAAGAGGGGTTGAGCTTGGGGTAGACCATTCCATGACGCACAGTTGTTATGCGCCGTCCATTCGTGGGTTAGCGTGTGGGCAATGCGAGAGTTGTCGTTTGAGGAGGCGTGGTTTTTTGCAGGCGGGGGTGGTGGACTCAACGAGGTATGAGGGGTGAGGACTTTATTTGTTGTGTTGATGGGTTTTTCGTTATGGGGTGTGGCGGAGCCTTTGGTGGATGTGGCAGAGCACATACCCAGTGCCGTGATAGAGTTGCGTTATGCGCGAGAGGACAATTTTCTCGGCCGTGCACTCTACCCTCCGGGGGCGCGATGTTTGTTACGCAAGAGTGTGGCCAAGCGCCTTTCTCGTGTAGCGGAGCGTTTGTCCAAGGAGGGGGTGAGACTCAAGCTTTGGGACTGCTACCGGCCTTTGGCGGTACAAAAAGAAATGTGGAAACTTTTTCCAAGGCCTGGGTTTGTAGCGAACCCCCAAACAGGCTCCCACCACAACCGAGGTGCAGCCGTGGATTTGACGCTGGCAAACGCCGAAGGTATTGAGCTTGAGATGCCGACGCCTTTTGACGAGTTTAGCCCCAGGGCGCGCCAAGGTGCCCGTGAGGGTATTTCAAAGGCAGCCATTCACAACCGCGACAAGCTGAAAGCAGCCATGGAGTTAGAGGGTTTTGTCGCCAACCGGAAGGAGTGGTGGCATTTTGAAGCGGAGGATGCGCGTCGCTTCAAAATGCTGGAACAAGCCCCCTTGGCCAAGGAGCCAAGCTTTTCAGCCATTATTTTTCGCGGCGGCGTTTTGAAGGTTGCAGGATGCTCGGCGTTTTTTTGGCGCAGGCGTTTTTGTTAAAGGCGAGGGTTTTTTGGGCTTCAACCAAGTTGTTGCGGGACTCTGGGACAGTGTTGCTTGCTGCGTTGGCGGCAGCCTCCCAGCGAGAGTCCACGGAGCGAAGCCTTGCGGCAATGTCTGCGATGCGTTTGTCCAACTCAAATTTTTCTTCTATAGTGGCAACCCATGCTTCGTCGGCTTTCATGAGGGTTTCGCAGCTTATATTTAAGTCCTTAGGGGCGGTGCTGAGGCGTGCTTTATGTTTAGAAAGCAGTTGGTTATATATTGTGCTGGCTTGAACTCTCTCACCTGAGCGCAAAGCATGAATGGAGGCATTTTGCGTACGCAAGCCGTCCGCGTGCAGAAACTGCAACTCCAACCTAGCCTCAGCGGGGAAGTCTTTTACCGTAGAGTTGATGAATTGCAGAGGGACACGCTCCAACACCAACTCGCCGCGCGAGGCTTGAAGTTTCAGTTTTGAAATTTCCGGCATGAGGCAAGCGATTATTGCATTGTTGTTGGGGTTGTTGCTGGTGAGGGAGATTTTGGCAGGTTGTCTGGTAGACACAGTTAATGCCATGGACACTTCAGCAATGCCCACATTTTTCATAGAGGCGAAGCAGTGACAGGCTTTGCCGATGGCCAGGCGCACATGCCCGACGACGTCAGAAACTTCGCTGATACCGAAGGTAACTTGTGGGGAGTTGGCAGGGTAGTTGATGACAATACTGGCAACTCGCTCCGTTTCTTCTGGAGGGAGCTGTTGAAATTGCAGGGGGGCGAGGGCGGCCTCTATACAGGCGACACCTGAGGGGCTGAGGTTTTCTCCTTGGACGGTGTGAAGTGTGGTTTGGCTACTGACGGAGGTACTCAGTTTGACGTGGGTATTTTGGTTGCCTTGGCGGTTTTGAGGGGGCACAAAGCACTCGAGGATGGCTGGTTGGACAGAAAGTATTCCTCCGAAAATACTTTCCTCGTTGGTGATTTCAGAGACGAGGCCTGAAGGTTTTTGACAAGAAGCCACGTCAAAGTGCACGAGGTTTTCAACTTTTTGGCGAGAGATGGAGGGTGTCCCCTGTGCTGTTTTTTGGGAGGCACAACTTGCTGACAAAACCATTGGCGCAACAAGCAGCATTCCTGTCCAATTTAAAAAACGAGTTTTCATGCCAGTCCTCAAGAAATGCGGGTGGGGCGCCTTTTGGAGCTCTGGCCCCAGGTTAGACGCAAAAGGTATTTTTTGCCTAGAACAGATTAGCTAAAACAGTTTGAGAAGGTATAGCACCGGGATACCGAGAGCAAGCAAGGCCTCTCCCACAATAAGCCCGGATGCGAGGGGCACGCAAAGTGCTGTTTCCTGTTGAGGGTACAGTTGTTTCCACACATATTGACAAGCCCCCCCCAACACCATGGGCAATACATATTGAGCTGGGATGAGGAAGCCCAAAGCCAGGCTTGTAGCGGAGGGGAGGTTGTTGGAGGTATATTTTTGGAGGAGGGTGAGGGAGACGCCCAGCAGGGCGCCCAGGAAGAAGGCATGCAAGGCATAGGGTGGGAGAAGTTGAATACCGCCCAACAGCAACTCAGCGAAGCCGGCCCATTTGACGCTGATGGGGGAGGTAAGTCCCGCTCCGGAGGAATGAAGCAACTCTTGGGAGAGGCCGAATTTATTGGGCCCAATACCATGTTGGGCCCGAAGCAAAGGATAGACGATGGAGATGGCCAAAGCGCCCACAGGTGTTGCCAAAAGTTGCATGAATGTCAGCGTGCGGTTGTTGGCGCCTACAATTTTTCCTGCGCGGTAGTCCTGCATGAGGTGCTCGCCGCCGCCTGCGATACTGCCTGACATACCAGAGGCCACCATGTTGGTAGCGATGGAATGGGGAGAGAAGAGTGCAAAAAGTGCCTGGACAAGGTTGGCCATGACAGAAATGGGTGCCCAGTTGGTTTCGCCCAGGACGCGAGTCCCCACCAACATGAGCAGGACAGAAATGCCTATGGCCAAAGCAGACTCCCAGAAGGCCACACCGAAGAAGAAATACTGAGCCACGGCCAAAGTGCTGGCCAACCCCAGGGAGCCGACAAAAACCCAGGAGAGGGGCACCTCATGGCATGCAGAGAGGGGCGCCCTGGAGAGCTCTCTGAAGGTGTTGGCAAGTTTTGGGGCATGCAACAGCAGAGCTGTTATTCCGCCAGACACCATAAGTCCCGTAGCTGGCCACATGGTCCACTTCAAAGTTTCGGCAAAAGTGGCGGATGGAATCCACCCTTGCCGGAGCAAGACAAAAGGCAGCACAAACCAGCCCAACAGGGCGCCTATGCCCATAGCAGAGGTGACGCGTAGGCCGATGATGAGGCCTGAGCCGAAAGAGAGGGAGCTGAAGGCGAAGCCGACGTTGAGGGATTTCAGTGTGCTTCCGAAGAACAGTGTTTCAGGAATCCACGCAGGTTTACCGTCGCGAAACCATGTGGACAGAACGCCCAGGCCTCCTCCAACCCCAAGCATGCGTAACTTGTTTTTGGCTTGAAGGCTGCCCTCGTCCAATATTTTGAGAGTTTCTCCTGCGGCAATTCCATCCGGGAAGGGCAGGTTTTCTTCGTCAATAAAGTGTTTTCGCAAAGGCACCGCAAGCAACACGCCCAGCATGCCGGCCAAAGTCATCCAAATGAAGACTTGTAGAGGTGTTGGGGAGAGGTGGAAGCCCAACTCAGGTTTTGAGTTGAGCAAGTCAAAGGCCGCCAATACCACGCACATGAAGGCGGATTGCGCAGAGGCGGTGCCAGCGGTTTGCACCAAATTATATTCTCGGCAGTTGCTGGTTTTGCCGGTGAGGAGAGCAATGCCTTGCAAGAAGAGGAAAGCCAAAAAAGCGCTGACAACAGAAATGGTAGGGCCAAAGCCGATTTTCAAAACAATATAGGGATAGGCGCAGCCAATGAGTGCTGCGACGAGAAGGCCAACGGCGACACTGCGCAAGTTGAACTCAGAATGAGAAGTGGCCATGGTGTTTGTATAGCTGCAAAGGCCCAAGGCCGCGTACAACATGCAACCCAAAGCCCACAAAGTGGCGAGCGCAATTGGAAAGCAAACGGGAGGCTTTGGCTCCAAAACTCAGCGTATGAGAAGGACAAAGCTCAGGCGCAAGGTGCCTTTTCAAAAAAAAGTGCAAAAAAATATAAAGAAAAAACAGCAAGTTAGGATTTTTTCGAAAAACAACTTCGTTTTGCCTTGACTTGGCGCATAATATGCTTCATGTAGGGATAAGCAGTGCATTCGAGCTGAACTGGTTTCCCCCCACCATTTCAGCAGTCTCGCTGCATTTCAGACGTATCCGCGGCCTGGTGCTTTGCATCGGGCCGCCTTCTTTTTTCCGGCAAAGAGCGCGTGTGGGTTTATTTTCCACGTATGAGAAGGCCCTCGGGTTTCGCTTTGGGAGGGGGGGGGCGCCTGGGAATTTTTCTGAGGGTGGTTTGGTTTTCAGTTGGGGGCAAACAAAGCTGCTTGACGCAACCAGTCCAACAATGGGCCTGGAAGGAGGCCCAGCAAGACGACGGCTACAGCTGAGGCAGCCAGGACAAACTCTGTGGACCAGTGGCGAGCCCCCATTTCTGTTTCAGGGGAGGGTTTCATGTACATATAAACAATGACGCGCAAATAATAATACATGCCTGCCGCACTGGCCAGGACACCCAGAACAGACAGGCCGATAAGTCCTGCGCTGATACCTGCCTTAAACAGATAGAGTTTCCCCAAAAAGCCGATGGTTGACGGAATGCCTCCCATAGAAAACATGAACAGAGCCATTGCCAAGGCCCAACCTGGACGTCGTGTTGCAAGCCCAGAGAGTTTGTTCAAATCCCAAGCGTCAGCTGCACCATCGTCTTCGCGTTTCTCTATAGCGGCGAGGACTCCGAAGGCCCCAACAACGGTGATGGCATAGGAGAGCAGGTAGAAAAGAATGCCTTGCAAAGCCATGGGGCGCAACGTTTCGGCTGTTGGGTTGGCAACGTTGGTGGCGCTGAGCACACCGACGTCGTTGCCCAGGTGGTTTGCGGTGAACAGGGCTGCGACGCCAATGAGGATATAGCCTGCGTGCGCAATAGAAGAATAGGCGAGCATGCGTTTGACGTTGCGTTGAGCAATGGCCAGGAGGTTGCCAACCACCATAGTAATGGCGGCCAGGAAACTCAAGAGGTGCAAGAACACGACGGAGCTGTCGCCCACATGGAGAACGACGCGCACCAAAGCCACGAAAGCTGCGGCCTTAATGCCGGCACTCATGAGTGCCGTAACAGGTGTAGGGGCGCCTTCATAAACATCAGGTGTCCACATATGCAAAGGCACTGCTGCAATTTTGAAAGAAAGCCCTGCCAGAACCAAAATGAGTCCAGGCCAAGTGAGCCATGGAGTGTCTTCAAGGGCTTTGGGGAGTTGATGGTGCAGCATGTCCAACTGGGTGGTACCGGTGGCTCCATAGAGGAGGGCGACGCCATAAATGAGGATGGCCGAAGCGAAGGCGCCCAGGATGAAATATTTGAAGCCTGCTTCCACAGAGCGACTGCTGCGGCGCCAGAAAGCTGCCAAAGCATAGGTAGCCAGAGACATAAGCTCCAGGTTGACGAACAGGGTAATAAACTCATTAGAGACGGCGAGGAGACTCATGCCTGCAGCGGAGAACAACAACAAACCATAAAACTCGCCACGCTCCGCATTGCGTTGGCGGAAAAAGCCAAAAGCCAGCAGCGAAGACATGCCTGCGGCAAAGCAGGCGATGAGGGTTATCCAACTGGAAAACCCGTCCATAACGCCGCGCCCATCCAGGATGAGTCCAACGGGAAGTTGTGTGTTTTGAAAAGCCAAAAAGCCCGCAACAACCGAAGCGACTGCTGCAAGGATGGCCTGATAGCTGCGCGACTTCGAAACCGAAAAGGCTTCTGAGAGCATGAGCAACATGGCCGTGACGGCGAGAATAGCAGCAGGCAACAGAGGCTGGAATTCCAGGAGGCTAAAGCTTGGGAGAGAGGCAGTGGAAGCTGGCATAGTGGAAAGCATGGAGGAGGCCAGGCTGGGAGAAGCACTCATTGTCGCTCTCCTGGTTGGTTAAGGGGTTGAGAATCATCCACTTGTGCTTGTGCTAGCTTTGGGGTGGGCAATTCGCGGACATGCATTCGAAGGAGCTCTCTCGCTGTATTGCTTTCAGGGTTGGGCTTTGCTTGGTGCACCCGTGCCACATAGCGTTTCACAGAAGGAGAAAGCACTTCCAAAATAGGTTGAGGCTTGAGGCCCATGACGAAGACGAGAAGCACCAGCGGCAGCGCGGTGACAAACTCGCGGAAGCGGAGGTCTTTCAAACCTGCATTGGCTTGTTGTGTGACAGGGCCGAAGAAAACGCGCTGTACCACCCATAGCATATAGGCCGCGCCGAAAATAACGCCCGTAGTTGCAAGAATACCTGCCCACAGAGGCAAGTTGCTTTTGAAGGTACCCAGCAGGACCAGAAACTCACCCACAAACCCGTTGGTGCCAGGTACTGCAATGGAGGAGAAGGTGATGATGAGGAAGAAGACAGTGAAGATGGGCATGGCCTTGGCGATACCGCCATAGTCCGTCATGTTACGCAGGTGGCGACGCTCATAGAGCATACCGAACAGCAAGAAGAGTGCGCCCGTAGAAACGCCGTGGTTGAGCATTTGATAGGCTGCGCCCATGGTACCTTCTGCTTGGAAAGTCAGCATACCCAGCATGCAAAAGCCCATGTGAGAGACGGAGCTATAGGCGATGAGTTTTTTGATGTCTTTTTGTGCCAGGCACATGAGCGCGCCATAGACGATGCCGATGAGCGACAAGGCGACGAGGACGTTTTGATAGGCCCATGCCTGAGCAGGAAACAGGGGCATGGCATAGCGCCAGAAACCGAAAGTCCCCATTTTGAGCAGGACGCCTGCCAAAACCATGGAGCCTGCAACCGGTGCCTGCACGTGGGCGTCTGGCAGCCAGGTGTGCACAGGAAACATGGGGACTTTAATAGCAAAGGCCAAAGCGAAGGCCCCAAACATCCACGGCCCCCATTTGAGCAATGCGGCGGCGGTGGCGGAGAGGTTGGAGCAGTGTGCGTTGTTTTGCATGCAGAGGCTGACTTCGCGGTTGGCCTCCATGAGGTTGTTATAGAGGGCGGCATAGTCAAAGCTGCGTGTACCTTCAGGGCCTGACAAGAAGAAGACCCACAACAGGGCGAGCAGCATGAGGAGGGAGCCGACGAGGGTATAGAGGAAGAATTTGAGGGCTGCTTTTTGACGCTCCTCGGAGCCGAACACTCCAATGAGGAAATACATGGGGATGAGCATGGCCTCGAAGAAGATATAGAACAGCATGACGTCGAGCGAACACAAGGCTCCCATCATCGCCGTTTGCAAGACGAGCAAGCAGACGTGAAACTCTTTGACGCGCTCCTCTACAAAGCGCCACGAGGACAACACCACCAAGGGCCCCAGCAAAGCCGTCAGCAAGACGAGCGCGACGGCCAAACCGTCCACGCCGAGGTGATAGCTGATTCCCAAGTCCGAAAGCCAGAACAAGCGGTATTCCAGTTGGAACTCGGAGCCTGCGGGGTTGAAGGCAGCGAAAGCCCAAATACCGGTGACGAGGTTAACCAACATACCCAAGAGGGTTGCGAAGCGTATTTGTCCCTTTTCGTTTCCCGGGAGGAGGAGGACGAGGAAGGCGAAGGCCATAGGGAGGAAGACGACATAATTGAGCAGTGGGGAGGAGGAAGCATTCACGAGAGCACCTGAAGCAATGCATAAGTCAAACCGACTGCCAGCGCCAAGGCGATGGCGGAAGCATAAGCCTGGACGTTGCCGTTTTGGAACCAGCACAACACCCTGCCCAGGAAGCCCACGGTTTGCGCAGTCCCATGTACGGCGACACGGTCAACGAAGAAGGCGTCGACATAGCGATAGAGTCCCTTGGCCAAGCCTTTCGCTCGCTCAATGAACAAAAGCTCATAAAGCTCATCCACGAAAAATTTGTTTTGTGCGAAGCGGCGCAAGGGCTCCAAGATGGCAGGAAACTTGCGTCCTCCCCTCCACAGTTTGAAATAGAGGAGGGCAGAAATTCCGCCGCTCACCAAGGCGATGAGCCAAGCTTTGAACCAACCTGTCCAAAGCAGGCTTGTCCACTCGGTTTTGTCCAATCCGGTTTTCAGCAGTTTTTGGGTGTCAGCGCCGAGTTGGTTGGCCACATTAAACACGGGAAACAGATAGGCTTCCATGAGGGTTTGGCTATGGTGTGGGGAGTGGGGCAAAGAAAGGAGGGGGAGGCCGTGGGCGATGGCCAAAACGGAGAGGGCGGCGAGGACAACCAGGGGCAGAGTCATAGGCCATGCACTCTCATGGGCGTGGGGGAGTTTGGCCAAGGGGGAGCGTTTTCCCTCGAAGGTAAGCACATAGAGGCGTACCATATAGAAGGCAGTACACGCCGCAGCGATAAGGCCCAGCCAATAGAGGGTGTGCAGCACAGGGACATAGCCTGTCAGCTGTTGTGTTTCGAGGCCGAACAGGATGGCGTCTTTGGAGAAGAAGCCTGACAGGGGGACGATGCCGGTGATGGCCAGGGTGCCGATGAGGAAAGTCCAAGATGTCCAGGGCATTTCCCTGCGTAGGCCGCCCAAGCGCTTAATATTGGTTTCGTCGCCATTGCCATGCATGACAGAGCCTGCGCCCAAGAACATGCAGGCTTTGAAGAAGGCATGCGTAACAACGTGCAAGAAGGCCGCCCAGAAGAGGCCGCAGCCGATGCCCATAAACATGAAGCCCAGTTGAGAAACCGTGGAGTAGGCCAGAATTTTCTTAATGTCGTCCTGGGCGAAGGCGATGAGGGCGGCGATGAGGGCGGTAAGGCAACCCACCACGGCGATGGTGGCCATAGCGAAGGGGGAGAGGACGACCAGATAGGAGATGCGGCAGAAGAGATAGACGCCCGCAGTCACCATGGTAGCCGCGTGGATGAGGGCGGAGACGGGGGTAGGGCCCGCCATGGCATCCGGCAGCCACACATAGAGGGGCAGCTGAGCGCTTTTGCCTGCGGCGCCCAGCAAGAAGAACAGCAAGACAGCCGTAAGCACCCCCGCATAGCTATAGCCCTTGAGAGGCCCCGTCTCAATGTCCCTATTCATAACGAGGGCAGGGGTTTCCTGGTTGGGTTTTGCGGTGGTGTCGGTGGCAGCCAGGGTGGTGGCCAAGGCCGACAGGCTTTGGAAAGCCAGGGGGCCTTTTTCGGAAAGTCCCGTAGAAAAGCGGTAGGAGGAGACAGGGGTACCCTGGGGGGCTTCCCTGACGGCGGCGGTTACGAGCAAAACCAGGAGGAAGCTGGCGACCAGGAAGCCGAAGTCGCCGATTCGGTTGGTAATGAAGGCTTTGCGGCCCGCCCATGCTTTGGCGTTGTCGTCATACCAGAAGCCGATGAGCAGGTAGCTGCAAAGGCCCACACCCTCCCAGCCGACGAAGAGCAGGACGAGGGAGTCGGCCAGCACCAGCGTCAACATCATCGCGACAAAGAGGTTGAGGAAGCAGAAATATTTCGCATAACCTTTGTCGTGCTCCATATAGGAGGTGGAATAGAGGTGGATGAGGAAACCCACTCCCGTAATAACCAGCAACATGGTAGCGGAGAGTCTGTCGGCCCAAAGGCCGAAGCTGACTTTAAAGCTTCCGGCAGAAAACCAAGTGCCATAGTCCGCAGAGAGCGCATAGCGAGAGATGTCAGGGGAGAAGGGGTTGAAGACGGAGGTGTTGACGTTGCCCAGTGCCCACATGACAAGAAGCGACAGCAAGAAGGAGCCGCCCACGGAGGCGCAAGCCACCCAATGGACATTTTTGCGGCCGAGAGCTTTTCCGAAGACGCCGTTGATGAGGGCGCCCAGGAGAGGCAAGGCGATGATAAGCCACAAGCCGTTTTCTATATTCTGAATCGAGAATGGATATTCCGGGAAGAGTTTTTCCATGGTGTTCGCTTTTTGCTATCCAAGTTCAGTCAAGTTCAGCCAAATTCAGTGTTTCATGACCCGCACTTCGTCGACGTCCAGAGTTTTTCGGGTTCTGAACAAAGCGATGATGATGGCCAACCCCACAGCTGCCTCAGCGGCAGCGACGGCAATGACGAAGAATGCGGAGACGTGGCCAGAGGTACCGATGGTGTTGCCGTGTTGACGTGCGAAGCCGATGAAGGCCAGGTTGGCCGCATTGAGCATTAACTCAACACTCATGAAGATGACGAGGGCATTCTTACGAAGGAGGACCCCCAACATTCCCAGGCAGAACAGCATGGCCGACAACAAGAGACAGGCGGATGTAGGAATCATTCGAGCTTTCTCCTAAATTCGTGCTTTGGCGATGACGACAGCGCCCAAAATAGCTGCAAGCAGCAGCAGAGAGAGTGCCTCAAAGGGGAAGAGCCACTTTGTATAAATGGAGAGGCCGATTTCCTCCAGGTTACCGAAGCGCATAAGGGTTTCCTGGCTCATGGTTGTTGTTTGCGTCGTTGGGGTGAGGGTTTCCAAGGATTTTTGCCATTGGAGGGAGGCATAAATGAGGGCACCCAAGACGGAGGCGGTAGAGAGGGCGCCCACCCAGCGGGCGGGGGAGGGCCGTAGGGGGAGCGGGGTATTTTGGAGAGGCAGCAGCATGATGACGAGCAGGAACAGCACCATAACGGCGCCCGCATACACCATGACTTGAAGTGCGGCGATGGCGTGGGCATACAGCAGCACATAAATGGCGGCGAGGAAGAAGAAGGTGGCGACGAGGGACATGGCGCTGGTGAGGGGGTTGTTTGCAAAAACAACGAGGCTTGCCCCTACGAGCGTGCATACCGAGAAGACAAAGAACAAGATGATTTCAACATTCACTTGAAGTCTCCAAAAGTGCCCCAGGGTTTGTCGCCATAGGGGCAGCGTTGCTCAGAAATGTGTTGCACAAACTCTTCGCGAAACTTTGTGACGAAGGACTGCACAGGCAAGGCCCCCGCGTCCCCCAAGGCGCACACCGTATTTCCCAAGCCGACAGGGGGCCAGGGGGCAATGGCAGAAGCCACATCCATGAGTGTATCCAAGTCCTCGGGTTGGCCATGGCCTTCTTCTATTTTGCGCAGGAGGCGCGTCATCCACGGTTGTCCTTCTCGGCAGGGAGTGCACTGTCCGCAGGACTCTTCTGCATAGAAGCGTGTCACACGCCACAGTGCGCGGACGATGCAGGTAGCGTCGTCAATAACAATAATACCGCCGGAGCCGGCCATGGAGTTGAGTGGTTTATAGGCATCAAAGTCCAAGGAGACGCCGATTTCGGATGCTGTCAGCACGGGGGCGGAGGAGCCGCCGGGGATGACGGCTTTGGGTTTTCGTCCTTCAGGCATACCCTGGCCATACTCTTGGGAGAAGATGATTTCTTCGATGGTGGCCTGCATGGGGGCCTCATAGGTACCGGGGCGGTTAACGCTACCGGAGAGGGTGATGAGGCGTGTGCCGCCGGATTTTTCGGAGCCGAGGCTTGCGAACCAGGCGGCGCCTTTTTCGAAGATACGTGGCAAAGCGGCGATGGTTTCGACGTTGTTGACGACCGTAGGGCAGCCGAAGAGGCCCACAACGGCGGGGAAGGGGGGTTTGAGGCGGGGCCAGCCTTTTTTGCCTTCGAGGGACTCGAGCAATGCGGTTTCTTCGCCGCAGACATAGGCTCCGGCTCCGCGCACCTGATAGACGTCGAGCGCGAAAGAGGTGTTCATGAGTTTGCGGCCGAAAATTCCGTCGGCATAAGCTTCGGCGATGGCCCTGTCGAGCACGCTGGAGGGGTGTTTAAATTCGCCGCGTGCATAGATATAGCAGGTATGCACGCCCAAGGCCCAGCAAGCGATGGCGACGCCTTCGAGCAGCAGGTGCGGGTCTCTCTCGAGGATATAGCGGTCCTTTGCCGTGCCAGGCTCCGACTCATCGGCATTCACGCAGAGGTATTTGGGTTTGGGGCTGTCTTTGGGGACAAAGCCCCATTTGACGCCGGTAGGAAAGCCTGCGCCGCCGCGTCCTCGGAGGTTGGATTTTTTGACTTCGTCGACAATTTGTTGAGGGGAGAGGGAGGAGAGGACTTTCTGGAGGGTTTTATAGCCGTCTGCGCGTTTATAGCCGACGAGCGTATTTTGTGCAGGTTTGTCCCAGTTGCGGGAGATGACTTTTTCGAAGGGTACACTCATTTGAGGTTCTCCAGGATTTGCTCCACTTTCTGAACGGTGAGGTTTTCAAAATGGTCCTCGTTGATTTGGAAGCAGGGTGCTGTACCGCAGGAGGCCTGGCATTCTGCCTCGCGCAGGAAATAGCGCTCTCCGTTGACGCCCGAGCGTATATCCAACTTTTGTTCGAGGAAAGCCAGGAGGCCCTCAGCGCCTCGAAGGGAGCAGGAGAGGCTGGTGCAGACGTCGATGACATAGGTGGCCGGTTTTTGGGTATGGTACATGACATAGAAGGTGGCCACCTCATAGGCATGCTCCTTATGCGTTTCGAGTTTTTGGGCGACAAGCTCCATGCCCTCTGGGGGGAGCCAGCCTTTCAGGGTTTGAAGGAGGCGCAGGGCGGGCAGCATGGCCGCGCTTTTTCTGTCACTGGGATAATGGAGGAGAAGTTCGGCGATACCCTCGTCGAACTTTCGGTATTCTTCTTGGGTGAACAAGGGATCCGACATGGCTGCGAGCTTCGTAGGTAATGACGCAGCAATAGTCAATGAAAACCCAACATTTCAACCATACCGGAATGGGATTTTGCTCTTTGGGCAAGCAGCAACGAAACCCCAGGTTTGTTGAGGGGGTAGGAGGGGGGGCGGCCGAGCCGCAGGGGTGTTGAGGTGCACAAGGTTTATGTTTAGGTTTTTGAAATTGTGTTATTGGGGGAGGCACCTAGGTGTTTGCATAGCTGGGTATTGTTTTTTGTTTTAACAGGAGAAGGGAAGAGAGGAGCGTTTGTTTATGAGCAAAAAAGCGTTTTGGGTATTAGGCCTTTTTTTGTGGAATGCAGAAGTGTTGGCTCACCAGGAGTGGGGTGTTGAGGGGGGCAAGACGGTGGGGGCGGGCTCCTTGGCGTTTGAGGGTGGGTTTGAGGGTGCATTTACGCATTTAGGTAGCATTAGGAATGAGAGTTTTTCGGACAACACGGTAGGGATTCGGGCGGGTTTTTCCTATGGTGCGCTTTCGGGGTTGGATTTAGGGCTTCGTTTCACTCTCAATTTTGGGTGGGGGGAGATAGACCAATACTATCGCAACAGCTACTACTATTCCACTACGAGCAGCGATGTGACGACAGGCATAAAGGCCCAGGTTTTGCTCAAAGTGGGTTTTTTCGACACGGGTTTTTTGTCGTTTGCGATGAAGGTGGAGCCGGGTTTTTTGGCTGACTTTTATTCAAAGGACACGGTGATGGGGCTTGCGCTTCCTGTGGGTTTTCAATTGGGTTTAGCGTTTTCGGACCGGGTGGGGGTGGGCATTCTTTTGGACTTGCCCATGGTTTTGGAGTTTGGGAAGAAGGGGGTGAAGAACAGTTTTCTTCTCCCCATACTCATGGGTGCAGGTGTAGACGTATTTTTCACCTCCAATTTTCTAATACATGCGGCATTGACAATGGGCCCGGCCATTAATGTTGCTGGGGATGGTTGGAAGAATGTCCACGGTGGGAATGTTATTTTTGTAGCCGAAGTGAAAACTGGCATTGCCTTTCGTTTTTAGAGAGGAGAGAAGGCATGTGGGGGGCCACAGGCGGGAGGTTGTTGGTGGGTGGCCTGTTTAGGAGGTTGGGCTGTTTGAAAGGGGAGGTGTTGGTTTTTTAGAAAATTCTTCTTGGGAGTGGAGCCGATGAACAAGAAGGTGTTGTGGGTATTGGGCCTTTTTTTGTGGCAGGCGGAGGTATTGGCGGAGGGGCAGAAGTGGTCAACCGTTGGTGGAAAAACCGTTGGCAGGGCTGCGGTGATAGATGCTGGGGTTGGTTGGCCAGGGCTTCACATGGGCCTGGCCTATGGTGTCCACACGAGGGTGGACATAGGGTTTCGTTTTTCTTTCAACTGGGGGGTTGAGGGCTCCGTGAGGAGCATATACCCGGGCATTAAACTCCAGGCTTTGCTGAAGGGCAACGTATTTGACAATGGTTTTTTGTCGTTTGCGTTGAAGTTTGAGCCGGGTTTTTTGGCCTATTTTTATTCTGGGCGCTCCATTTTCCATTCCGGGCGCTCCATGCTTGGTTTTGCATTGCCTTTGGGGGCGCAGTTGGGGTTGGCGGTTGCGAAGCCTGTCATTATAGGCATTCATTTGGAATTGCCTATGTTTCTAACATTTGGGGAGTGGGGTACTTTTCAAATTCCCCTACTCATGGGGGGGGGCGTGGAATATTTTTTCACGCCCAAGTTTTTGGTGAATTTTGTTTTGAAGATGGGCCCCTCATTTAACACAGACGGAGGGGGCACCATTTTTGTAATGGAGGCAAAGCTTGGGGTAGCCTACCGTTTTTAAGGGAGCAAGGAGGAGGGAGGCGACAATGGGGGCAATACTTTCCCGGGGTTGAGGATGCCCATAGGGTCCACCGCCTGTTTGAGTGTGTGCATAAGCTTCAACTCTTCCGCCGTACGCGAATAGTGCAAATAGGGGCGTTTGAGAAGCCCTATGCCATGTTCTGCGCTGATGCTGCCGTGGTGTTGTTTCACGAGGGTGAAGACGTCATTGTCGACTTCACTGGTTTTGGCGAGGAAGGTGGTTTTGTCCATGTGTGCAGGCTTAAGGACATTGACGTGGAGGTTGCCGTCGCCGATGTGTCCGAAGAGGCAGACTTCCCAGCCGGGGTATTTGTCGGCGAAGAAGGCCTCCAGGCCTTTGCAGAACTCCAAGAGTTGGGCGATGGGCAGGGCGATGTCATTTTTGTGGGGCATGCCTGTTGCGGACAAGCTTTCGCTGATGGATTCGCGAAGCTCCCAAAGTTGCCGGGCCTGTTGTCCGCCTTGGGCCAATATACCGTCCACCACCACGTCCTCCATACACTGGCCGACCCACGCTTCAAGGGACTCGAGGTTTTCTGTTTCGACTTCAAGCAAGGCATAGTGGCTGGTAGCGGTTTCAAGGGGCATGCGCAGTTTGCGGTGTTGTTGTACGCGAGCAAGGCATTGGCTGGTGAAAAATTCAAAGGCGCACAAGGTAAAGGAGGCTTGGCGTGCGCGGAGGAACAAGTTGAGGATGTTTTCGAGGCTATGTGTGGCCAGCAGGAGGACGTGGGGTTTGGGAGGAATGCGCACGAGTTTGAGGGTTGCTTTGGAGATGATGCCCAAAATGCCCTCGCTGCCGATGAAAAGTTGCCGCAAGTCAATGCCCGTGTTGTTTTTTTCCAGGGCGTTGTTGAGTTGCAACACGGTGCCGTTGGGGAGAACGACTTCCATGCCCAGCACCCACTGGCGCGCCAAGCCATAGCGGATGACGCGTACACCACCGACGTTGGTGGCGATGTTGCCGCCAATTTGGCTGGAGCCTTTGGCTGCCAAGTCAATAGGCCAGAAGAGGCCGTGTTGAGCGCAATGCTCATGCACGGCTTCCGTAGGGGCTCCGGCCTCCACTTCAAGCGTTTGTCCCAGCACGTCCACGTTGCCAAGGGCGCGCATTTTTTCGAGGGACAAAACGGTTTCACCCTGGGTTGCCACAGCGCCGCCGGCAAGTCCTGTGCGCCCCCCTGAAGGGACAACGGGGACAGCAAAGCGTGTGCACAGTGCCATATAGCGAGAGATTTCTTCTGTCCTCCGAGGAAAAACCACGAGGGATGCTTTGGGCGAGAAAGCCGTTGTCCAGTCCACGCTGTGGCTTTGCAAAAGCGCTTCTTCGGCACTGAAAAAGCCTGCGGGGAATTCTGTTTTGAGGGCGTTCCAAAATTCAGGAGGAAAGGGCATGGCGCACTCTAACTTGCTGGCACCGACGGCAATAGAAAAAAAGGCCGCCCAGGTTTGGGCGGCCTTGCAAAGCCAGGCTGAAAAAGCCTCAGGCGTTGTTATTCGATGGTTTCGACTTTGTCGGCGGGTTGGACAATGACGAACTCAACGCGGCGGTTGGACTCACGTCCAGCAGCGGTGTCGTTGCTTTCGATGGGCCTGTCAGGTCCGAAGCCTTTGGCCTCAAGGCGGCTGGCTTCGACACCTTTCTTGAGGAGGTAGCTGCGGACGGCCTCTGCGCGGCGCTCAGAGAGTTTGACGTTGTTTTCATATTTGCCGACTGAGTCAGTGTGTCCTTCAATAACCAACTTCGGAATTTCCGGGTGCTCCTTAATGATGCGGGCAATGTCATTCAGAAGGACATTGGAGCGCTTCTGGATGGTGGCCTTGCCGGTGTTGAAATAGACTTTGTCGCTGATGACGAGTCTCTCACGTGTAATGGTGACAGAGCTCTTCTTTTTGCAGCCGTTGTTTTCGGGAGGCCCTGGCTCGAACGGACAACTGTCGAAACGGTCAGGAATGCCGTCACCGTCAGAGTCTTTGTCGGGGCAGCCCTTCAACTCAGGAATGCCTGGCTCGTTGGGGCAAGCATCCTCATCATCAGGAATACCGTCACCATCGGAGTCTCGAATGGGGCAACCTCTGTTGGAAACAGGCCCTGGCTCATAGGGGCACGCATCCTCGTTGTCGGGAATGCCGTCACCGTCTGCATCGGGTGGCGGGCAACCGTCATACTCGGGCAAGCCCGGCACCTCTGGGCATTTGTCGAGATGATCAAAAACGCCGTCACCGTCGGTGTCTTTGGCAGGACAGCCCTTCTCCTCAGGAATGCCTGGCTCAGTGGGGCAAGCGTCTTCGCCATTTTTGACACCGTCGCCGTCATAGTCCAGGCTGGGGCATCTGTCTATTTCATAGGGTTTGCCTTCAATGCAGGCAGGCAGTCCTGGGGTGGACACGGCAATGCCGCCGAGGACACGCCAGTTGGGTGTACCTGGAGCTTTGCCGAAGCCTTTGGCGCCCATAGCGAAGACTTCAAAAACGTTGTTTGGAAGTCCCCAACGCAGGCCAGCAAAAGCCTCACCGGAAAGTGGTGCGTCTACGAGAGGAATAAAGGCGCGGCCACCCAACTCAAAGCGCAAACCTTCGTTGGTGGAAGACAAAGCAAGGCCTGCCGTCATATAGTTGCCCACTTCGCTGCTTGTGTCGGCCAACTTTTGTTTGGTGCGAAAGAGAGCGCCCACTTCTGCGCCCAAACGAAAATACGCTCCCAAGCTGCGGCCAACACCAATGCGGGGATTAAAACCATAGTCGAGGTCGCGCGTCAACGCTTTCTCGGAGCCCAAGGGCAATGCAGCACCCAGGTGCAAGCCTAAGTCAACGGCGTCGCCATAATATTCCGACATAATTCCAAAGCGAAATTGGAAATAGGGAGTGCCCAGGCCTCTTTTTCCAACGGCCTGAAAGTGCGTTTTTACCGGATCGTCTCCTGTTTGACTGAAGACATAGGGTACCTGCGCGCCAATTTCGAGCCACCTCGCCACGGAAATGGCCATGGTGACGTGCCCTGAAGTGCGTGCGTCGACGATGTAGCCGAGTTTGGTGTCATCCCTCTCGTCATAAACAGCCAAGGGCTGACTTTCATAATGACCAACCAAACTCACCCGAAACGAGCGCTCCGGCAACAAATCGCCCGTGCTGAGCAATAAGTTGCTTCGAGCTCCAGGGTTGAGCGTTAGCAGCTCGAGCTCAAACGGCTTCACGGGCGCCTGGCCAAAGGCCGTAAGCCCTATACAGCCAGCCAACAATAATAATAAACGTTTGTGCTTCATGCGTTCTCCTTGTCGCCGGTTCCTTACGGATGGCCGGAAGTGCTTTAGTGAAACATAGGTAAAAAAAGGAATCAATACTGAACTGTTTCAACTTTCAACTTATCGAATGCCGAGACTTAGACTAGCACCATAATCCCCCCATTGGCTTTTCCCTTCTGCGGTAAGTCCTGCGTGGCCCGCCAACCCAAGCTCCACAGGTCCAATTAACAGACGGAAGCCCACTGCCGCAGCCGAGGCAAAGCCCCTGCTGCTTGTCTTCTGGCCGTCCAATTGGGCGGCCAAGAGAAATTTTGGCCATATACGCCATGAAGCGGAAATAGAACCAATCCAGGCTGCACGCAAGGAATTGGCGTATTCTGTTGCAATACCTTGAGTTGTGGACACAGAAAAAGTCCCTGGATGAAAGCCAAAAGTCCCCATGGCGCGTAGGCGCAAGAGTGTTTCTTGGCTTTGGCGGTGGGTGTTGAGGTTGCCAGAAAGGTCTGCGGCGAACCCTGCTGTCCACCGTTCCGAGAGGAGATTGGTTAGGGGAAACTGCATTTGTGTGCCAACGGTCAACTCTGGATAAACGAACGAGTTGCTTTTTCCAATAGAATTCACAAGGGTTAAATTCGCGAAATAAGCGCCTTGCCGAAAAGGGCCGTCCACGCGCGCGGCCAGACGCAAGGTGGTGTCCGTTTCTTTTGGAAAATCCAGGTCCAAACTTGTGTTGAGTTGCAAACTTTGAGGGAGATAAGTGCTGGGCAAAGCCAAGCTCCCAAGTCGGCGCTCGCGTAAAATGGCGGTGGGTTGGGTATATTCCGGGAAGGGGGGGGGGCTCCAAGTTGCCGGAGGTGGT
>WQTM01000230.1 GCA_009786315.1 Pseudomonadota bacterium
AGCCGTTTTTGAGGAACTTTTTGGGCGAGCAAAAAGTTCCCCGCCGGAGGCAAAACGCCCGGAGGGGAAAAAAGCGTGGGCCGCAGGCCCAGGGAAAACAACGCCCGGAGGGCGAAAGAAGCCGGGCCGCATGGCCCACAAAGACATTTTTCAGTTAAGAGGCCCGGGCCGCAGGCCCAAAAAAAACATTGTCAGTTGGCAACAGAACCCCGCCCGGAGGGCAAAGAGAAACATTTCAAAAAAAAGCCCGGGCCGCAGGCCCAAGAAACACCCCCACCCTCAATGTGCCAGCCACCACACCACAAAGGCCACAACAATACTGAGCAGCACACCTACAAGCCAAGGCAGCCACAGGGGGGGGCCGGTGTTGCTTGGCCTGGTTTGTTGCTCTTGCGCATTCGCTCGCGTCGGCACCGGTGTTTGTGCCGGTGTTTGTGCCGGTGTTTGTGCGGGTGTCTGCGCTTGTGGCTTATGCTTCATGGACAGCCTTTGTACCCTCACCTATTTTAGGTGCCTTGGGTGGGGGATGGGAGAAATATACAATGAGCGGAGGCTTTGTCTCAGGTTTCTTCGCTTTGTCGTCTACCGCCGCAAACTCTGGTGTTGGTTTGTTGTCCACATTGTCCGCTGTGTGTGGCTGCATACGCCTCATTCGACGCCGGTTGCAATACCTTCCAATGTTTGCAGAAGGTGCATGGAGTTGAAGGAAAGGGTGTTGGGAAGGGTATTCTCCTCGTCCACATTGACTTTGTAAGCTGTTTTTGTGTTGTCCAGAAGCTGCTTTACTTTAGGCATGGTGAGGGTTTCTCTACATTGGGTTGGCTAGGGTGTTATGGGGCAGGAGAGGGGGGGCAGAGGAGTTGGGCCACAGGGGCGAAGGACTTACGGTGGAAGGGGCAGGGGCCATATTTTTTGAGGAGGGCGAGGTGTTGGGCCGTAGGGTAGCCCTTATGCTTTTCAAACCCATATTGGGAATATGTTTGAGCGAGCGTACGCATAAAGCTGTCGCGGGAGGTTTTGGCGAGAATGGAAGCGGCGGCAATAGAGAGGGAGCGGTTGTCACCGTGGACAAGGGCGGTTTGAGGGCAAGGAAGCCCCTCCAGGTGCCTGGCGTCCACCAGGCAGTGGTGGGGGGGTGAGGGGAGGGCGTCCACGGCGCGCCGCATGGCCAGGAGGCCCGCCCGGTATATATTGAGCGAGTCAATTTCCTCCACACTGGCCTGCGCGACGGCATGGACTGGGCACAACTCTCTTATTTGCGAGGCCAGTTGCTCCCTTTTGGCCTCTGAGGAAATTTTTTTAGAGTCCTTCACGCCACGCAGGCGGAAGTGGTGGGGCAAGACGACGGCGGCGGCGACGACGGGGCCGGCCAGCGGCGCCACACCGGCCTCGTCCACGCCGGCCACACATGAGGAGGCGTGGGCCCACAAGGCCTTCTCAAAAACCAGCATGGACTCCAGGCGCTCTTCTTCTGTTTGCATGGGGGTATTCACTTTCAAGCACCCCTAGGAGGAGAAAGGCAACGGCAAACTCAGGTATTTTGTTGCAGGGCTACCGGTTAACCACTCTTGGAAGGCGTGTTGTTGGGAGGGGCTTGGGTTTTGCACACGGCGCAGGAGGCAAACCTCCACAGGGGCGGGGCGTGGAATAATTTGGGTTTGGCACAACCGCCCCTGGCGGAAGAAGTGGAGGGGGAGGTTGGGCGGGGGGTGTGCCAGCAACTCGGAGAGGGTGAGGGGGTTAAGCCTTTGTCCGTCCAGGGCGACAAACTCATCCCCCGGTTGAATACCGGCCTCATAAGCGGGCCCCAGCGCCTCCACATAAGCGACATGGCTCCCCTGCAACCCCACCCCCAAATAGAGGTGGCATGGTGGTGCCATTGGAGAGGAGGGTGAAGGGGGGGGGGTGCTCCTTTGGGCTTTCCTAAAAACCTCGAGGCCCACATATTGGAGGGGGGAGAAGTCCAACTCCTCGGTGCTGCGCAGGGCCTGGTTGAAGAAGGCCTCCATGGGTGCGCAGGCCACCTGCACAGCGGCCATTTCAAAGGCGTGCTCCGCGAGGGTTTCGCCCTGTTGCACGCGTTGCCAGAGGAGGAGAAACACGTCGTCCAAGCCGCGTTGGTTGTTGGTGAGTTGGCGTATATACAAGTCCAAAAGGAGGCACACCACCTCACCTTTGACATAATAGGAGACGCCCGTATTACGGCTATGGGCATTGGGGCGATAATGGTGAGTCCAAGCGAGGAGGGAGGCTTCCTCCAGGGGCATTTTGAGGCGTCCGGGGGTGGTGGCCAACTCAGCGAGGGTTTCCGTCCACAGTTGGAGCAGCCGTGCCTCTGAGAGGAGGCCTGTGCGAAAATTCAGCAGCTTCTCATAATAACACGTACCGCCCTCCAATGCCCAAAGCATGCGCGTATAGCACTCATTCTCATAGTCTGGCTTTTGGAGGACTTGGGCGGTTATTTGCTTCACATTCCACGCGTGGAAATATTCGTGTGAGGCCAGGCACAAGAAGGTTTCCATGCCGTTTTCGCGGGAGAAATTCTCCTGGCCGAACAGCAGTGCACACGAGGCGCGGTGCTCCAAGCCGCCGTGTCCTTTTTCAGGCATATGGACAATGAAGAGGTAGCGCTCAAAAGGCAGTTTGCCAAAAAACTGTGCTTGGGTTGTGCAGAGGGCCTCCATGTCGCGCAGGAGCATGTGCATGTTGGCAGGTTGTTTGCCCCACCAGACGACTTCATGTGGAACGCCCAGCACGGAGAAGTGGAAGGGTTGGGCGTGGGGGCCCATTTCCACGGGGGCATCCACCAACTCGTCAAAGTTTTGTGCGACATAATGTCCACCTGACAGGGGGAGGGCGCAGGCGCCAAGCCACCCCGTTGGGTATTGCAAATAGAGGTGGTGGGGGAGGTGGCGGGTTTCCTCGGAGAAGAAGAACATGGCGGCGCCGTTGAAGAAGCCGTGGCTGTCGTCCAGGTGGTTGGTGCGCACACTCAACTCTGCGGCCCAAACCGAATAGCAAATGCGAAAGGGCTGGTATTGGTTATGGACGCACAAGTGGTTTTTATGGAGGCGCTCAAAGGGGAGGGGTTGTTGGGCTGGGGTTTCAACGTGAATGTCCTGGAGGTGCCTGGCATGCTCCCTCACCAAATAGCTGCCGGGCGTCCACACGGGAAAGCGCAGGAGGCATGAGGGGGTTGAGGTGGCCGGAAAGGAGATGCAGACTTCAAACAGTTGAATTTTGGGCCTGGGGGAGACACGAATTTCAACCAAGGGGGGCGCCAGAGGAGAAGGGGGCAGCAGAGGAGAAGGCATAAGAGAGGAAGAGGGGGGCCCCTTAAGTTTTGGGAGCAACAACAGGGGCCGTCGCAACGGCATAAGTGGTATAACCGCCCGAGAGGTTTTTCACCTGAGAATAGCCGTTGGCCATGAGGATGCGGACAGCCAAATAGCCCCGTTTGCCGACGCCGCAATAGATATAAATGGGTTTGTCTTTTGGGAGCTCCGCGAGGCGGTTTCGCAAGGTGTCCACAGGGATATTAACAGCGCCCTGAATGGCGCCGCGCTCGAATTCAGCGGGGGTGCGCACGTCCACGAGGATGTCCTTTTCGAGGTTGAGGTTGGCGACTTCCTCCCAAGTGAAGACGGGCATGGTTTTGTGAAGGACATTGCTTGCGACATAACCGGCGATGGTGGTGACGTCTCTGGCCGAAGAGAAGGGCGGTGAATAAGCGTGCTCCAGGTGGATGAGTGTTTCCACGCTTTCTTTTTTTTGGACAACCCAGGCCAGTTTGTCAATGCACTTGTCGACGCCAGAAAAGCCCACGCATTGAGCGCCATAGAGGGTGCCGTTTTGGGGGTGAAAAGTCATCTTAACGCAGATGGGGGGCGCTTTTGGATAATAGCTTGCGTGGGCGGTGACATGAATGGTGGCGCTCTCATAGGGGATGCCCAGCTGTTGCAGGTGTTTGGCAGCAAGCCCTGTGGTGGCCACCGTCATGTCAAACACTTTGGCGATGGAGGTGCCGATGGAGCCGGGATAGGTGCACATATTTCCCCGCACCATATTGTCAGCGGCGATATGTGCCTGTCGACTGGCGGGGCCTGCGAGATAATTGAGCCAAGGTTTCCCAGTGAGGGGGTGGGGGAACTCGATGGCGTCCCCTGCGGCATAAATATTTTCGTCAGAGGTTTGCAGGAATTTGTTGACCCAAATACCGCCCGCCTCCCCTATTTTGAGTCCTGCTTTTTGGGCGAGGGAAATTTCAGGGCGCACACCCACAGAGAGGATGACCATGTCGGCTTTGAGGGTTTGTCCGTTTTTGAGGTGGACTTCGAGTTGGTTTTGGGAGCGGGAGAAGTGCGTGATGGTTTGATTGAGATGGAGGTGAACGCCTTTTTGGAGCAGGTGTTGGGCGACATGGGCGGCGATGGAGAAGTCAACGGGGGCGAGGATTTGGTCTTCAATTTCCACAATGGAGACTTCGGCCCCTGCGAGGTGCAGGTTTTCTGTTGTTTCCAAGCCGACGAAGCCTGCGCCCACGACGACCACTTTTTTGACGTTGTTTGCTTTGAAATAGGTTTTTATTTTGTCCGAGTCCTCCACATCCCTGAGCATAAAAATGCCTTCCAACCCAACGCCCTCGAGGGGGGGTTTGAAGGGATAGGCGCCGGGGGACAGCAGCAGCTTGTCATAGTTTTCCTGATATTCTTTCCCCTGGGCAGTACGGAGGACAAGGGTTTTGTCGGTGGGGTGGATGTTGACGACTTCGGTTTCAACGCGCGCATCCACATTGAAGCGGGTGCTGAACAACTCCGGGGTTTGCAAAAGCAGCTGCTCTCTTTCGGCGATGACGCCGCCGACATAATAGGGAAGTCCGCAGTTGGCATAGGAGATGTATTTGCCTCTTTCCAGGAGGAGGATTTGGGCAAACTCATCCACCCTGCGAATTCTCGCAGCGGCAGTGGCCCCACTGGCGACGCCTCCGACAATGACGTATTTTGTGGTTTTCTTTGACATGTTGTTAGGTAGCTAGGTGGGTGAGAGGGCACATGTAGAAAAAAGACTTCAGCGATGCGGTGGGCGGCGAATGCTTTGTGTCTCATAACTCTTCCAACGGACATTTTCTGTGCTTTGTTGCACCAGCAGCACGCATGTGGTGTGGCCGTGTATGCCCAAGATTCACATGAGGCCACAAGTGTTTTGTATGGCCCAAATATTTGGGCGAACATTCCCCATGTTTGGCCATATAGGCGGGGCACACAAAGAGGGAGAGGAAGGACTGCATAACCCCTCAGTGGGACACATGAATTTCTTGGCCATTGGCGGCGTTTTGGGCGCTCAACTTCAATATGCCGTTGAAGTCCAACTCAAACCGAATTTTAATTTTGACGGTACCGGCTTTTCCAGGAGGCATTCCGGTGAAGGAATATTCTCCTATTTTTTCGCTTTCATTGGCCAGGCTGTCCCCTTGGAAGAGTCGCAAAGTCAATTCGGTTTGGTTGTCGAAGCTGGTGGTTGCGACGACTTCTTTTGTTTTGGGCAGGGGAGCAGAGCGAGGAATGACGACATGGAGTGAGCCGTCGGCTTTTTCAAAGCTGATGTCCTGCGAGGTTGAATGGCCGAGTTGAAAGCGGACTTCAGAGTTTTCCAGGAGCGTATAGCCCAAAATAGCGGCTCCCATGGCGGGGCAATTGGTTGCGGTTTTGGCGAACTGGGGGGATTGTTGGAGGTGTTTGCTCAAAAGTGCTTGGAAAGCGGGCATGCGGGCCTGAGCTCCAACGAGGACAACGCGGCTGATTTTTTGTTTGTCGGTATGCGTCTCTTTGAGCAGGCGTTCAACCAGTTGAATGGCGCGTTCGACCAGAGGAGTCCCAAGCTCTTCCAGCATTTCTTGGCTGAGGCGGAAGTTGAGGTCCACGGGGAGGGCGTTGTTGTCAATGGCGATGAAGGGGATGTTGAAGTTGATTTCTTGTTGGGAGTCTAGGTTTTTTTTGGAGATTTCAGAGAGATTATAAATCCGTTGCATGGCCAACGGTTGTTGCGAGAGGTTGATGCCTGTCTGGGAATAGAAGAGATTCATGGCATAATTCGCAATGGCTTTGTTAAAGTCATCCCCTCCCAAATAGGGGTCCACCTTGCTTGCGACAATTTCCATTTTGTCCCCGTGGATTTCGACGAGAGCCGTCTCAAACGTAGTACCGCCAAAGTCACAAGTCAGCAAAAGCTCCTGGTGTACCCCGGATGCCTTTGAAGCCAAGGCGATGGCGAGGGGGGTGTTGAGCAGTTGTTTGCAGTGAATTCCGGAGAGCTCCATGGCTTCCATGAGTGCTTGGCGTTGGAGGTGAGAGAAGTTGGATGGGACGACGGCAACAGCGGGCAGGGGTTGGGACGAAGAGAGGCCATTGGAGAAGCCCTGCTTAAAATGCAGCAGGACTTTGGAGAGGATTTGGGTGGGGGTGAGCTCCTGGTTTCCCAGGCGTAACAAAAGCCCGTTTGGGGTTTGGTGGATTCCAAAACGGATGGGGCTATAATTTCGCAAGAACTCAACAGGGAGCAACTTACGGCCAAGCAAGTGGTGGTAGTGGGACACCGTAAGGGCGGGCCGCAAGAAGAGTCTCTGCTCCGCCGCATCCCCCAGCAACGCCTCTCCCCTGTCGTCCAACCCATAAGCATTGGCGCAGACTTCCCCTTGTTTTCGAAAGTTCCACCGCTTCTCAAGAAGTTGCGCAGAAAATGCCACAATCTTCGTTGAACCTATGTCAATGCCAATGACGGGAGTTGAGTCCACGCGTTAAATCCAAGTGTCCTGTCTTAAAGCACTTATTCCCATAAAAAGAACAGAAGTTTCCCACAAACGAAGCAGAAGTCCATGCTTTTTAACAAACATAAGGAAATGTGTGCGCTTAGAGCACTCAAGGTTGTTTCAGCTTGTTTTTTTCTTTAAACTAAGCATAATCAACAGTTTAGTTTTTCGCTTACGTGTCTTTAAGGGGTTATTTCTCACTATATTTGCCCGAAGACTTAAGCCTAGGTTGTTTTGAGAAGGCGATGCAAACATGAAAGATGGACAACTTCTACATTTCTTTTGTGGCAAGGGGGGCTCAAGCAAGACGCTGTTGTCTTCGGCTTTTGCCTTGCGTGCTGCAACGAAGCAAAAATGGCTCCTTGTTTCCTGGGAGAGCAGGGGAAGTTTGTCGGAGCTTCTTCAGGTGAAGCTTTCGCAGCAGCCGAAGAAACTAGAGGGAAGAGGGGAGGGGGGCATTCTCTATGCGGCGGAGTGCGATCGCCTAAAGCTTGCAGAAAAATGGGGTGGCGTATGGAGGGCTTCCTTGGAGAAATATGCGCAGAAGGCGGGGATGTTGAGCAAGGAGGAGGTTTTGAAGTTGATTGCCCCGGCGACAGAGTCCCTCAAGGATGTTGCGGGGTTATTCTGGTTATGGGAGCTTTCAAACAGCCAACGGTTTGATGGGATTGTGGTGGATGGCCCTTCTGTGGGCGCAAGCTTGCGTTTGTTGGGAGCGCTTCCGCGTTTACGTACCTATTTGGCGTTGTTGAGAAACGAGAAGGCTTCCAAGACGGCCAAGACGGTGGCGAAGCAGCCTTTGCCTTTGGGGGAGTGGACGGAGCTTTGCGAGAAGCTTTCTGCATGGATGAAGGACCCGGAGCGTTTTGCCTGGCATATTGCGGCATTGGCGGAGCCTTTGGCGGAGGCGCAAACCAAGGTTTTGCTGACGGAGATGAAGGCACAAGGCATTGTGCCGACGGAGCTTTTGGTTGCGCAGGTGGAGGCCAAGGATGAGGGCCCCGTCATATTTGCTCGCCGTGGTTTGCAGGCGCCTTCCATTCGAAAATATGGAAGTTGGTGTCCGCAAGTTTCTCTGGTGAAGCGTCGCATACAAGCGCCCGTTGGGCTGGAGGGGTTGGGGGAGTTTATAAAGGGTTGGGAGCCGGAGGAGGAGACGAGGGTTTTGGCATTTGCCGCGCATGAAGGCCCCCCCCCTCTCGTAAAAACCCCCTCCATGCCGGACATTGCCGCTCCCCCGTTGCCCCCGACGCGGTTTTTATTTTTTGGGGGGCCGGGAGGGGGTGGGAAGAGCACCTGTGCGGTGGCGGCGGCGGTGGCGTTGACGGAGAAGGAGGGTCCCGTGTTGCTTTTGTCGACGGACGCAGCACATTCGCTTTCCGACGTTTTGCAAAACCGTCTCATGGACGCAGAGTCTCAAGTACGAGGCACCAAGGGCCTATACGCCAGGGAGTTGGACGCGCAAGTATGGTTGAATGGCCTAAGGAAGCGCCTGAGGGAGAAGCTGAGTTGGGCATGGGGTACAGACGTTGCAGGGGGGGTGGACGTAGGGTGGGCGAAGGAACTCATAAAGAACCTGATAGAATTGGGCCCGGCGGAGTTGGAGGATTTTGCCCTCATTCAAGTATTGACGGATGCGTTGGTGCAGGAGCGTTTCAAACGTATTGTTGTGGATTTGCCGGACGACCTAACGGCGTTTCGGTTTTTGGATGCGATAGGCCCCATTCGCGCGTGGCTGCAAGGTTTGCGAGGGGCTTTTTCGAGGCACAAGGCCAAGGGTTTTGCGGCGTTTTTGGAAGAAGTGGCTTTTTGGGAGCAGCGGTTGGAGCGTTTTGAGGCTGCGTTGCAAAACCCTATGGAGTCGCGTTTCATTCTTGTTGGGCGGGCAGAAGCCTCTGTGGTGTCGGCGATGCAGCGTTCCATTCTATTCCTCAAGGCGAACAAGCTGCCATTGGAGCGCGTCATATTAAACCGTGTATTGCCCAAGTCCACCTGTGCGTTGACAGAGGAGAGGAGGGGGCAGGAGTTGGAGGTAGCCAAGCAGATGGAGAAGAAGCTGGGCATACCGTTGACGGTGGCGCCTGCTTTGGGGCGTTTTCCGGCGGGGCTTAGGGAACTCAAGGCATTTCGCACAGCTTGGTATGCATTGTCTATAGCGTCGCGCAGCAAAGCGGCATAGGAGGTTTGAAACGATGGCCCTGAAAATAGCCTATGCTTTGGATTTTGAGCGACCGCTGATTGAGCTTGAGAACAAGATAGAGGAGTTGAAAGTCCTCAGTGAGACGGGGGCGGTGAATTTCGACTCTGAGATTCTCCGTTTGGAGAAGCAGGCGAAGAAGTTGCAGGAGAAGATTTTTAGTGGATTGACGCGCTGGCAGGTGGTGCAGCTTTCCAGGCACAGTGCGCGCCCCTATTTTTCGGACTACTTACACTATTTATTTACAGATTTTTGTGAGTTGTCCGGTGACCGTTGTTTTGCTGATGACATGGCGATAGTGGGAGGGCTTGCGAAGTTTGGTGGGCAGCCTGTGGTGGTGATGGGGCACCAGAAGGGGCGGAACACGAAGGAGAACATGGCCCGGAATTTTGGCATGCCGAGGCCGGAAGGCTACCGCAAGGCGCGGCGGTTGATGGAGCTTGCCGCCCGGTTTTCCCGTCCCATTTTTACCTTTATAGACACGCCTGGGGCCTACCCGGGGATGGATGCGGAGGAGCGTGGGCAGGCGGAGGCGATTGCGGTGAATTTGGAGAGGATGGCCTCATTGCCCATACCGGTGATTGCGACGGTGATAGGGGAGGGTGGCTCCGGGGGGGCTTTGGCCATAGGCCTAGCGAACCGCGTACTCATGTTGGAGCATAGCATTTATTCCGTTATTAGCCCGGAGGCATGCAGCTCCATTCTCTACAGGGACGCGACGAAGGCGTCCAAGGCGGCCGAGGCATTGAAGTTGACGGCGCAAGACATTATGCGGTTGAAGGTGATTGATGAGGTGATAGCCGAGCCAGTGGGTGGGGCGCACCGGGACAAGGAGAAGGCGGCGGAGTTGCTTGGCAAGGCGCTGAAGAAGCACCACCAGCAGTTATTGAAGATGACGCCCAAGCAACTCATTGCGAACCGCTACGAGCGTTTTCGAGCGATGGGGGCTTTTTCTGAGTTATGAAGAGGCGGCCTTTTATTGTTGCATTGGATGGGCCCTCTGGGGCAGGCAAGTCAACGTTAGCGAGGGAGCTTTCGAAGCGGTTGGGGTTTCTTTGGGTAGACACGGGGGCGATTTACCGTTGTTTTGGCCTAGCGGTGTGGCGGGCCTATGGAGGCGGGGTGGGGCTTTTGGCTCAGCGTGAAGGGATATTAAGCCTTTTGTCGGCACTCCATATGGGTTTTGGGGAGGGGGGCTGTCGTGTATTTTTGAATGGGGAGGATGTGAGCGAAGCGATTCGAAAGCCTGAGGTGTCCTTGTTGACGAGCGAATTGTCTGCCTGGCCGGAGGTACGTGCCGCGCTGTTGGGGTACCAGCGTACGCTTGCGTTGGCCGCCTCTCGAGGGGTTATTTTGGATGGCAGAGACATTGGGACGGTGGTTTTTCCGGATGCGGACTTGAAGTTTTTCATTACTGCGGTGGCGGAAGAGCGGGCGCGGCGTCGTCAGAGGGAGTTGGCAGGGCAAGGGATAGAGAAGACGGTGGAAGAAGTTTTTTCAGAGCAAGGCAAGAGGGACAGGGCGGACAGCCAGCGGGTGTTTGCGCCGTTGAGGCAAGCGGAGGGTGCGCACATATTGGACACGAGTGAGCAAAGTTTAGAGCAAGTGATAGATGGGCTGGAGAGGGAGGTGAGGCGCCATTGGGAGAAGGCGCAGCGGGACATACGTCATTTTGTTGAGTGAGAATGGGTTTTGTTAGTTGTAGCGGCAAGAAGGAGAGAAGATGTCGTTTCAACCTGACGAGCATACAGGACACCGCCTAGGGAGATATGAGTTGCTTTGCCGCATGGCGGTAGGGGGGATGGCTGAGATATTTTTAGGTTTTGCGAGGGAGGGGTTTTGGGCGGGGAGGGCGGTTGTCCTCAAGCGTATGTTGATAGAGCGTGAGGATGACAAGGAGATGTTGGAGCTTGTGTTGGAGGAGGCGAAGTTGATGGCGGGCCTCAACCATCCGAATGCGGTACGGGTGTTGGACTTAGAGGTGACGGACACGAGTGTATGCTTGGTGATAGAGTTTATTCCGGGTTTGAATTTGGAGGAGTTGACGGAGTGTTTTCAAGGGCCGTTGCCTTTGGGGCTAACGCTTGCGGTGGTTCGCGGAGCCGCGTTGGGGCTAAACCATGCCCACAACTATTGTGGCAAGGGGGGGCAGGCTGCGCCGATTATTCACAGGGATGTGACGCCGAGGAACATTATTTTAAGTTTTGATGGGCGAAGTCGGGTTTTGGATTTTGGCATTGCGCGGATTGTTGGGGCGCAGCGCAGGACGACAGCGGGGATGGTGCGGGGCACTTCTGCCTATATGTCCCCGGAGCAAGCGACGGATCAACCTCTTGACATTCGGACAGATATTTTTTCATTGGGTGTTGTTTTTCATGAGCTTTTGAGTGGAGAGCGTTTGTTTTCCCGGGGCAAGCCCATGCAAGACATGATGGCTGTTTTCCAAGGGGCGATTTCTTTGCCTTCGCAAGCGAACCGAAAGCTTCCCCGCAGCATAGACAACTTGGTGCTTCGGATGTTGGAGCGCTCTTTGGACAAGCGTTTTCAGACGATGGGGGGTTTTATAGAGGAGTTGGACAGGGATTTTGCGACGATTGTATGGACAGAAGCGGAGTGTTTGCAGTTTACGCAGAAGCATTTTTCAAAGCGCAGGAACGACATTGAGTCCATGCTTTCGAGGATAGATGTTTTCCTCAAGCCTTCTCCTGCGGTGGGGCACCTTCCTTTTGAGGAAGCGCAGACAGTTATTGAGCGCAGGTCTGCCAAAAACCAAGCGCCACAACTTTTGTCTTTTCAAGTTGCAAAGGAAGCGCCTTTGTCGTTGAAAGCTCTGCCCCCAAGCAGTCCGCGTGCGGCTTTGTCGTCCCTGAAAGATGATGAGGATGTGACGGCCCTCATAGACAGCCATGGGAAGCCATTGGTTTTTCTGTCCAAGGTGGGCGAGGTGGAGGGTGGTTTGTCCAAGGAGGAGGTATTTGCGGTGCAGACGGCGGATCTCCTGGTGCCGAAGGAAGCGAAGGGTATTGTGGCACAAAGGAGGGAGAAGGAGGCGGATACAGAGTTTCGAAGTGATGCGGTAGCGACAGACGAGTTGTTGGAGTTTCCCGAGAGCAGAAGTTCTTTTTCGATTCGTTGGTTTTTTTTGGGAATTGTTTTGATAGGTTTGGCCCTGGGGATGGGTTGGTGGCTTGGAAAAAGCTCCATAGAAGCACAACCGCCCCCCCATGAAACCCAAAGCGTTGACCCGCCTTCTTTGCCAACGCCCAACTAACCCCCAACCCATTTTATTTTACAGACATTTCCATACAAACAGGTGTTTGGTATATGTCTGTTTTTCATAGAGAAGCAGGAGAAGGGGGGGGGAGAGGTTTCACTATTTTTATACACACAGGGGTATTGAAGCAGGGAGGGGTGTGTGTGCGCACAGTGTTCCGTACTAATAAGTATAGACAAAGCCACGCCAGTCATATAAATCCTCTGTTGCCTCAAGAACGGGGCGTATTAACCAAAAAGTAAAAGGATGTTAAGCAGACATGGCAACTGGTACCGTAAAATGGTTTAATGATGCGAAGGGCTTTGGTTTTTTGACACAAGATGGTGGTGGAGAAGATGTGTTTTGTCACCATACAGCCATTGAGATGGGGGGGTTTCGCACCCTGTCGGAAGGCCAAAGGGTTGAATTTGAAGTGACACGTGGTGCGAAAGGGCTACAAGCAGTAAACGTACGTGCAGTAGGTTAACCGAAAGGGGAGCCGCTTTTTGGCGTGGTGTGTTGTTTTTGTCGACGGCAGCTGCTTGGACGCGGGTTATTTCTGTTGTTGAAATGACTTTGGTTGAGGCAGTTTTTCTTGTCGGCAGGGGGAATCTCGACGCCGAAGTTTTCGCGAGAGTTTCTAGTCGCTGTCACTTTGGAAACGAAGTGGCGGCGATTTTTTTGTGCAGTTGAGGTGTTTGTTTTGGAGCTTTGCCCCTTCTATTTTTTTAAGGCTCCACGTTGTTTTGTTGTGGTGGGGTGGTGGGGGAGGGCAGTCCATTTTTCTTTTTTTGGTTTTTGGTTTTGTCAAATTTTTATTCAGCAGGAGACTTCTTTGGCCGTTTTCTTGACCTGGTTCAGCTTGGGTTTAGGCTGCGTTGCAACGTGCATGTAGCGAATGCAGCATGCTTTGCGCTGGAGATTTTATGAGTGACAATAGAGACGGCAAGAGAGCCCCCATTGATATTTTCATGAACAAGTATGTGAAGGGCGTCCCCTACATGGCGCATGTTTCCGATATTTCCCGAAACGGTGTTTCGCTTTCCACCCTCATAGAGCCGCAGTTGGGAGGGAAACGTGTGGGCTTACAATTTCAGCTTCCGGGGAGTGAGGAGGTTATTTATGCGGAAGGGGAGGTTGTCCGGGAGTGGTTGGAGTTAGGGGAGCGCGAGGGCTCGGGCATACGCTTTACTTTGTTGGCCGAACGTCATCGAAAGATGATTGATGATTATGTGGAAAAGAACCACGCAGATTCGCCATGAGGTGGGTTGGTTTTCCTGTGGTTATTTTTTAGGGTAGGGGGGGCACTCTACGGAGTGGTGGCATATGGGCGAAGTGGCTGGTAGCGCCTTCTTTGGAGGAGGGCGATGAGGGGGCTGGAGCATTGGAGTGAGGGCCCCTCCTCATTTTGGGGCGCCCAGTGTTTCCCAGCCCCCCAAGCTCCGCTGCGGAGCGTTGAGCTCAGCGGCGAAGTGCTTGTTGAATTTAAAAATTCATACAAAGCAAATTGAGAAGAAGATTGCCGTCAAAATATAGGAGAGGGCGGAGCGAATTGGGTTTGCACGAGCCAAGGAAACCCATATAAATATAAGCAAAAGTTGTTGTCCTCTAAAGCATTTGGCGGAAAGAAACATGTCTTCTTCGACACCAGAAAAAGCGGAAGAAAAGCAAGCAGCTCCTTTCTCAATGCCTTCATTTGGGACTTCGGCTCCGGAGGGTTTTTCGGAGCAGGAAGAAGGGATTGCCAGGCGTGCGGATTGGATTTGGATTTTTGGAGTATTGGGCATTTTGGCAATGATTTTCGGTGCAATCACCTACATTAAAGTGGTTGCGATTCCGGCGCTTTTGGCTTTTGCTTTGGCGTATGCGCTCAACCCTCTCATCCGTTTCATGTGCCAAAAGGGTTTTTCGCGGCTGGTTGCAGTCATTGTTATTTTTGCAGGATTTTTAGGATTGTTGTTGGGTTTCATTTTCTATCTCATTCCTGTTCTCAAGGCGCAGTTTTTGAAGATTCCTGAGTCTTTTTCGCGTGCGGGAGCTGTGGTTGTCCCGTGGTTGGAGAAGCTTGAAACCTCCATTCCTGAGGGTTTGCATGGGGTGGTTGTCAGCCTCAGGGAGGGGGTGGTTTCCCTCGTCAACGAGTTAGGGCCGGCGCTTGCTCAGCTGGTAGGTTCCATTGCGAGCAGCACGCCAGGCATTATGAACGTGTTGATAGGGATAGGGTTGCTGCCCATTTTAATCATTGTTTTTTTACTGAAATGGAATGCGCTGGTACAGAGGTTGATGTTATGGATTCCGGAGTGGGCGAGGGCGCAGGTGACGCATCGTTTTCGTGAATTAAATGAAGTATTGTCAGGATTTGTCCGAGGGCAGCTGTTGGTAGGGTGTATTTTAACTGTTTGTTATGCCATCGGTTTTAGTTTGGCACGTATTGACATGGCCATACTGATTGCTTTGGTTGCTGGGTTTGGGAACATACTGCCCTATGTGGGCACGGCCTCAGGGATTACGTTGGCGAGCATTGCGCTTTTGTTGTCTTCGAGCACGGGGTGGTGGCAAGTTTTCGGGGTTGTCATTACATTCGTTGTTGCGCAAATACTGGAGGGGTTTTTCATTACTCCGAGGATTGTTGGGAACCGTGTTGGTTTACCGGCCACGGTGGTGATTGTTTCGGTTTTTACATTTGGGGAGCTTTTTGGGTTTATGGGGATTTTGTTATCCGTACCAGTGACTGCAGTGCTCAGGGTTGTTTTAAAGCTAATGTTGCTTCGTTATCGTGAAGTCTCTTGGTATGCAAAGGGATAAAAGTTAGGGCTTGTGTGTTTCGGTGTTGCGTATTTTGGCGGTGTGGGGCTTTTAATAGGCCCGACTTTTACTGATGAACTCTGGTATGCAGACACTTTGTCTTTGGTGGAGTGGTGTTGTTTTGGGAATGGGCAAGGAGCAGAGGTGAATAAAATTTTCAGAAAGATGGCTATGCGGAAATTTTTATTTTTGTGGAACATGACGCTGGTGAGTTTGGCGTTTTCGCAAACGCCCGATACGCAGAACGTAGGGCTAAAGAAGTCAACTTCTGCTGCTCCTGACATTGCTTTAGCGGGGGATGTGACACGCAAGCAAGCGGAGCAAGCGCCGACGGCTCCGATATTTCAATATGATCAGTTTCGTTTGGACGTAGAGCTACAGGTGGCGAGCAAGCGGCGCGAGCAGATTGCCGACCTGAACCAAATTATTCAGTTAGGAGTTGACGAGAAGGAGATGCCCAATCTGCTTTTTCGGTTAGGTGGGTTATATTGGGAGGAGGCGCGCTATCATTTCATTGAAGCCAGCCGCAAGGATGACGAGATGGTGGCGGCCATAGACAGGCAGGACAAGGGTGCGCAGGCGCGCATTGCAGCAGAGAAGAAAGTGTTATTGGGCAAGCAGGTTGAATATGGTCAGCTTGCGAACCGGCAATATGCTGATGTGGTTCAGCGCTACAAGAACTACGCGCGCAACGACGAGGTGTTGTTTTTTCTAGGCCACAACTCCTTCAATTTGGGAGAGACCAGCAAGGGGCTGGTTGCTTTTGAGAAGCTCATAAAGGACTACCCGAAGTCTCGTTTTGTTCCTGACACCTACATTGTTTTTGGCCAATACTATTTCAACAATTCCCAGGGAAAAACGGAGCAACTCAAGAAGGCATTGGATGCTTTTCAGAAAGCGGCGGCATACCCTGACAACCAGGCCTTTGCCTACGCGCTTTATATGCAAGGTTGGTGTCACTACAATTTAGGGGAGTTTGCCCAGGCCAAGGAGCAATTCAAATCCGTCATTCTCTATGGGGAGCTTGCAGGGAGGAAGGCGGTGGAGGGGGAGAAAGGCAGGCCGGACGCGCGTATAGGCCTCATTCGTGAAGCCATGAACGACTTTGTGCGTGCTTATGCGCGGGGAGGGGGGACGCCTGGGGATGCGAAGATGGAGTTTGCCCGTGTAAGCAAGAAAGAAGAAGAGCGTTTCAACATGCTCAAGCAGTTGGCGAACTTTTATTACCAAGAAGGCAGCGATCGCGAAGCGGCGGTGGCGTTTGATCTATTGATTCAAGAGCGCCCGCTTTCTCCGGAGGCGCCTGGTTTTCAAGGGAAGATAGTGGACTGTGTCATGCGGGCGGGGAACAAGCCGATGACGGTGGCACAGGTACGCAAGCTTGTTAAAATTCTGACTCAAGTTGAGGCCAGTGGAACCATAACAGAGGCGAAGGACAAAATTGCTTTGAGTGAAGCCAGGGATTTGGCGGAGCGAACCATCTCCAATCTTGCAGTGAACTGGCACAAAGAGGGTTCCAAGACGAGGAATGAGGAGACATTTCAGTTTGCGAACGATGTTTACGCTGATTACATGACGCTTTTTCCGGACAGCAAGAAAGCTTATGAGCTCAGGTTTTTCTGGGCAGAGTTGTTGTTTGACTTGTTGCACAACCATGCCAAGGCGGCAGAGCAATACGGGATGGTTGCAGACGAAGATGTACGTCGTATAGAGAGCAAACAAGCTCCGGGCAAGTGGCTAAAGGACGCCGCCTACAATGCCATTCTCGCCTACAATGAAGTGGTTGTTCAAGCCAAGGTGAAGGGGAGTTTGAAAGCTGGGGCAGAGAGGGCTTCGCGTTCATCACCTCCCAAGCCTCGGCAGATACCAGAGGAATACAAGCGGTTGTTGGCTGCTTGCGATCGTTATTTGAAATATGTTCCTGGAGAGAAGAGCCAAGTTGAAATCGCTTATATTGCGGCGAAAGTTTACTACGATCACAACCACCTAGAAGAAGCGAGTGAGCGTTTTATTGAGATTGCAGAAAAATATCCCAACGCCAAATTTGGGACAGGCAAGACGGCCGGAGAGTTGTCTGCGCACTTAGCCCTAAACTGTTATGAGCAGTTGCAGCAATGGGAGAAGCTGCATCAAACGGCTGTTCGTTTTTATCGCAACAATCAGCTTGCCAAAGGAGAGCTAAAGCGGGAGTTGGGGGAGATTGTTGAGAGTTCGGCATTCAAGTTGGTTGAGTTATTTGAGCAGAAGGGGGAGCACAACAATGCGGCGGAAGCCTACATGTCGTTTGCGAGAAATTTTCCAACTTCAAAACTGGCAGCTCAAGCTCTTTTTAATGCTGCGTTGGGTTATGCGAAAGCCAAGCGATTCAACAAGGCCATAGAGACGCGGCAGCTTCTCATTAAGCAACATTCAAGCTCGCAATATTACCCAGAGACGCTCTATCTCCTTGCGCAGGACTTTGTGATGGCTGCGGACTTTGAGTTAGCGGCTGGCTATTTCGAGCAGTATTTTTTGCAATACAGCCGCACATTGCCACCAGGTGCGACGGGGGCAAAACGTTCGACCTCGCGTGCTGCTGGGAAGCATTCCGACAAAACGGTGGTGAAGCCAAAAGAGTCTGAATTTGGTTTCAAAGAGGACAAGGCGCAGACGGCGCTTTTCAATGCGCTTTCCTTTCGAACAGGGCTTGGGCAACCTGAGAGAGCTGTTAAGAATGGGGACGTCTATTTGGGCATATGGCCCAATTCCAAGGAAGCGGACGAAGTGTTTTGGGCTGTTGTCCGGAACATGGAGAAGCTTGGGAGGGGTCGTCAAGCCATACGCATGTTGGAGGAGTATGCTGAGCAGAAGCGTCGTTCGCCGAATGCCTATGTGACAGCTCAGGCCAAATTGTTTGCGCTTGCACGTGGAGCCAATATGCGAACTTTAGCGGCGCGTGCGAGCGAGGAGCTGCGGACATATTTCAAACGTTTGCCCAAGAAGAATGTTGAAGAGCTTGGGATAGAGACAAAAGAGAGCGTGGCACTTGCTTTTTATGATGAAGCAGAAAGTGGCTACCAGCACTACCTACGGCTTCGCGTTCGCTTGAATGATTTGAACAATGCAGCTCAGTTTCAGGAGACAGTGAAAGCGAAGGAGCTTTCGCTTGCCGAGTTATTGCGGGTATACACGGGGATTGTTGGAGTGGGTTCTCCGGGGTATGCCATTTGTGCTTCTGGCAGGTTAGGGGATGCCTATGCGGATATGGCACAAAACTTTCTTGAGATGCCGAATCCTCGGGGGATGCCGGCGGAGTTGGAGGCGGAGTTTAGGGGTATGCTCCAAGAAAGGGCGTTGCCTTTCTCAAAGGAAGCGGTGGTATATTATCAAGCCAGTGTGCATGCTGCTCGCAAGAACAATCTTTCAAACAGGTGTTCGCAGAATGCGCTTGAGCAGCTGCGCAACAAATATCGAATTCCAGGTTTTGAGCAGAGGAGAGAGCTTCTCATGAATCTTGATACAAAGCAGCAAGTTCAACCGACCATGTTGACCACTCAGGCTGCTGCACCTGAGGCGCCGTTAACCCAGGAGCAAGTCCGGCGGTTAACAAATGCAATCCATGCATCTCATCAGATACCCATACCTGCCAAAGATGTTTCACCTGCTTCTGAGAGCTTGAAGGAGTCCAATGATGAACCGCTCTAAGTTTTTCACAGGACGACAATTTTGCAGTTTGCGTTGCGAGCTGGTGGTTGTTGGTTGCATGGTTGTCTGGATGTTTGCTTGCCCAAGGACGGAGTCTGCGGTTCAGGTTTCGTTGCCCGAAGATGAAAAGCCGGTGCCAGCAGATTCGGAGATATCTACCAAGGCTCGGTTGTTGTTTGAGGATGCCAACAAAACTTTGGAGGCTGCGCGCAAAGCGAATGCATATGACTTTCCGGCCCTGGAGAGGAAATACAAAGCGGTTCTTCAGGCAGACCGTCGTTTGGTAGAAGCCGCCTACAACTTGGGTGTGTTGGCGCAAATGCAAAACCGTGTGGAGGAGGCTGAGGGCTATTACAAAGAGGTTTTGAAGCAGCGGCCTGAGGTTTCGGCAGCGGCGGTGAATTTAGGGGTATTGGCGATGAATGCAGGGGACTTGGGGAGGGCGCAGTCCATATTACAGGCGGCGGCGGATATTTACCCTAAGGATGCAGAGAGCAGGGCACAATTGGCCAACGTATATGTGCGGTTGGGGGATACAAGGAGGGCGGTGCAGTCGGCGAGGGAGGGTCTCTACAGGGATTCTCAAAACCTTTCGGCCTACAAGGCGATGATGGCGGCCTATTTGTCGGCCAGGCAATATGACTTATTACGGCTTGTTGCTGCGCGGGTCAAAGATGTGCGCAAGGATGAGCCGGACACACCCTACTATTTAGGGTTGGCAGCTTTGGGTGAGGGCAAGGATGCTGACGCCAAGGCTTTGTTTCAGAGGGCGTTGGAGCTTCACCCTGGGCATTTTGATGCAGCGGTGGAGTTGGCGAAAATTGAGCTTCGTTATGAGAGTGCCGAGAATGCTGAAGTAGCTGTGCGTCGTGTATTGCAGATGGATGGGAGGAATGTTCCGGCATTATTGGGTTTGGCGGTGAGTTATAGTGAGCTTGGGCAGCAGGACAAGGCGATGCAGGTATACGACGAAGTTGACAAACTCAACGCGAAGCAGCCGGAGGTAGCTTTCAACCGTGGTGTTATTATGTCCAAGAAGGGGGAGCCGGAGAAGGCGATTGAATATTTCAAGAAATACATACAACTGGTGGGAGGGCGGACGGTGGTAGACCATCCTGTTTATGCGAATATTCGTCAGGAGGAGGCGGTGATATTGAAGAGGGAGGAGGACAGTCGGGTAGCGGAGGAGGAGAAGAGGCAGCAGGAGAAGAGGCAGCAGGAGGAGAAGAAGCAGAAGGAAGCGGAGTTAAGGAAGGCGCAATCGGATGCGAAAGGTGGGGCTTCGAGTGCGGGGCCGGGCACGCCCAAATAACGACATCTAACCACACGCAGAAGTATCATTACTTTCGGTTGATAGGTGAAAACTGAAGATCACAAAGGCAGTGATGCCTATAGGAATGGCAGAAGTTTTGCGCTAGAACAGTGAGCAGGTGCGATATGAGGAATTGGTTTTTTTGTATGCTGGTTATTTCCGGTTTTGCGGTTGCGGAGGATGTTCCCAAGGCGACATATGAGGGCAAGGCTGGAGGGAAGCTCAAGGTATTTGATTTTGATGCAGACATTATTGAGGGGGACCTCAATCGTCCTGACAGCGAGTATGTGGATGCGATGACGCGGGCTGTGCACTCGAATCTCATTCGAGTTCGAGAGGACTATAGAGAGAAGATCATGCAATCTGCAGGAGAGCTTTAATGTGCACCTTGTTTTATGAAAGTTACACCATTGCGGTGTTTAAAGGAGGTACCTTTGGCTACACCATTAAGGCTTAGAGTATTTAAGGCGGGGGCACAAGTTGAGTGTAAGGATTTTGATTGTAGCATTATCAAAATAGGGCGGCTGTCAGCTGCCCAGCTTTGCCTGGATGACGAAAAGGTTTCTCGTATTCACGCGGTGATTGATGTGGCGGTTGATGGGACTTTTTCCATCATTGACATGGGGAGTGTAGAGGGGACTTTTGTTAACGGCAGGCGTATCAACCGTGGTGATTTGCGGTTTGGGGATGAAATTCGGGTGGGGAACACCATCATCCATGTAGAGGATGCTTCTGTTGCGGAGGAAGTTGTTGCAGTGCCAAGCTTGCCGTTGCCTGTGGCTGTTTTGGAAGCTGCGCCGGAGGCGGCGGTGGCTGCAGCTGCTGTGGTTGTTTCTGTTTCTCCCCACCAGACACCATCTGCTGAAGTTTTGCGTACCCCTGTGGTGACTGTTTCTCCCGCAGTGGTTTCTATTTCTCAGGAGGCTATTGGGGCGAGGGGGGCTTTGGGGTCGGCGAAGCCTGTTGTGCGTTCTCCGAGGAGGGGCGTATCCAATGGTGGGAAGCCCTTGGGTCTTGAGATTAGGCTCATGTGGGGAGACCAGGCATTAGAGTCGCACTATTTTTCTCCGAGTCAGAAAGCTCAGTTTGTGGTGGGGACGGCATCGGGTGTTGATTTTCCGATGAGGGATTTGTTGTTCCCCGGGACTTCGCTGGAGGTGGTTTCTTTTGACAAGGGGCAAGCCTCTTTGCAGTTTACGGAGAGGATGGAGGGGGAGTTTCATGCGGATGGCAAGTCTCCGATGAAGCTTTCGACGGCCATACAGGCGAAGGTTGCGGCGGCTGGGAATGGTGCCTACAGCATTGACTTACGTGACTCTGACTTCATGTGGATAAATTTAGGAGACAATGTTGTACTTGAAGCCCACATGGACACGGAGCCGAAGCCGGCCTGGGTTCCATTTCTGAACCGTATTGACTTTTCGGCCCTCAATATTTTTCTTGTGATTGCATTGCTTGGCTCATTGTTTGTTATTTCGGCCCTCAATATGGAGAGGGAGGGCGGCCTAACAGACGAGTTGTCGGCGGACAATGCGCGGTTGGTCAAGCTTATTGAGCAATCTCCGGATATTCAGAAAAACATTCAGCGGAAGATAGAGAACATCAAAAAGTCCAATGCAGGCGAAGCTGCGGCGAAGGCGAAGGGCAATGATGGGGAGATGGGGAGGAAGAATGCTGTTCAGAGGGAGGGTAGAGCGACACCGAAGGGTGACCCCAACGACAACACTTTGCAGCGTCAAGTTTTGACCAATCTT
This sequence comes from Pseudomonadota bacterium, assembly GCA_009786315.1. Taxonomy (GTDB): domain Bacteria; phylum Myxococcota; class Myxococcia; order Myxococcales; family Myxococcaceae; genus WRKR01. Next base: position 21,811 of record WQTM01000230.1, read on the forward strand.
CTTGGAGCGGGTTCAGGGAGTGGAGGTCCTGGAGGGAGTGTTTTGAGCAATGGGAGTGGGGGTGCGGCCATTGCGGCCTTAGGGAACCTAAGGGGTGCCAGGGTAGGAGATGCTGGGGGTTTAGGAGGGCTTGGTGTGAGAGGTGTAGGCTCTGGAGGAGGAGGCCACTCATTAAATTCCATTGGTATAGGGGGGACGGGGACGAAGACGGGCTCCTCGTTTGGTACTTCGGGAACTCCGGGGCTTGCAGGTCGCGCCAACAACGTTGTACCAGAGCTGAGCACGTCGGATCTCAACATTGATGGCAACGTTGACGGTGAGCTTATTCGTCAAGTGATTCGCCGCAACAGCTCGCAAATTCGAGCTTGTTATGAGGCGCAGCTCATTCGTTATCCGAAATTAGCCGGTAGGATTGCCATTCGTTTTGTTATCAACAGTACGGGGACGGTTGATTCCTCCAATGTTTATGCTTCGACGATGAACAACAAGGAGATGGGGAGTTGTGTTGCGAATAAAATTCGGTTGTTGGAATTTCCCAGACCGAAAGGAGGCGGGACAGCGCAAGTAACATATCCTTTCATCTTTAAGCCTACAGGTTAATGAGCTAGGATAGGATATGTGGAGGGAAGAAGGGCAGGGGAGATTTGAGTTATATATGCCTTCGTGGCGGTGAGGTGTTGAATAGCATGCGTTTTCGATTGGCTTTTCTGGTATTTTTAATTCCTTGGTCATTGGTTTTAGCTCAAGAAACGGCTTCTGTTCGTGAGGGTGAGAGGGCGCCTTTGAGGGAGGTGGAGCAGGGAGCGTATTTGCGGTTACAAGGTGGCGTTTGGTATCTCTTAGAGGCACCGGCGCATGAAGGGGTGAAGGGGCCAAAGTCATTTGGGCATTCTTTGCAGCTAGAGGTTGGCTATGAGTTTGCGGAGAGGTTTTCTTTGGGTGTCATGTTGCTTGGCACCTTCAACCCTGCGAATTCTTCATACCATGGCCAATCAAAGAACAATGAGGCTGCTGGAGGTTTTTCGTCTTTGACACCTGGTTTATCTGCCAAGGTAGGGTTATTTGGTTTCAATGATGCTCACTCGGTACGAAGGACTTGGATTTATGTACGTGCAGCTGTTGGAGCCAGTTTCTTTTTTCCCAAGGTTTTGCTTCCTGAGATGGACTTTTTGCTCAATGGAGGGATAGGTGTCGAATACCATACGCGCTTACGGCACTTTTCTATTGGCCTGGAAGCTTCTGGGATAGGTTTGCTGCGAGCAGGTGCTTTCGGCTTTGCAATTACACCGAGCCTAAGGTACGCGTTCTAGCCAGTTGATATTATTTAACGAGGTTTTTGATTATGTATGAGCAGCAACAGCGCGCGAAGTCCTCGAGGGACGAGCGTGGTGGAGGGCGTGGTAATTCTCGTGGAGGCAAACGTTTTGGAGAGGGCAAAACCGATACTGGGGCCCGGAAGGTTATTGTTGAGCTTGGGAATTTAGAGCGCGCACTTACCAAGGGAGATTTTTCATTAGAGCAGTCTCCGCTCCAAGAAATATTGAGGACACTGCGTTCAATGCGTTTGAGCTCCTTAGAGCAGCTTGAGCCCAATGCTCGAGGTCGGTTGATTACGTCCTTGTTTAGAGTGATGCGGCAAAAGAAGCCTGTTGTTTGGGACGAGTTTCTAAGGCAAGCGACGGCTGCAGTTAGCGCCTCGGCAGAGCAGGCACCCGCAAGAGACAAGCCTTCAGAAGAGGCAGCGGCGGTTGGTTCGGAGTTGTCTCAGGAAGTGTTGGCAGCTCCCAAGGAGGTGGCGGATGAGCCAGAGTTGCCGCGGGAGTCAGCAGTTGTTGTCGAAGCATCTTCTTCTGTTGAGGTGGCTGTTTTCGCCGCAGAAGAAAAGCAGGCGGGAGCCTTGGTGTCTCCGGAGCAATTACAGGCGCAGGCTTATCGTTCTGTTTTGGATTTGGTGGGGCGCATATGGCGTGCTTTGGGTGAGCAAGCTCGCTCGCAAGCAGTACTGGAAGCGAGTGGGTTACGAGCACTTTCAGAAGAACCCCAGCTTCTGCCGGAACCTGCCAAGAGGGCACCTGACTCCTCGCACAAGGAGAAGTTTCAAAAGGACAAGAAACGCGAAAAGTCTTCTCGGATAGATTCCCGCGTGACATTTAAGGATTGGAGAGAGCAGGCTGCTCATTTGGAGCAAGCGCGCAGGACACGGGATGCAGGGCGGCTACATGAAAAAAATGCTTCTTTCGTAGAGGCTGTTCGCCTGTTTGAGTTGGGAGGGGACTTAAAGTCCGCGCTACGTTGTGCTGTGTTGGGTGAAATTGAAGAAGCAAGCACAAGGCTCATGAGTCGTTTGTCTTCCTCGGAAGTCAAGTCTATTTTGGAACGATTGGCTGCATGGGGGTTGTTGATGGCCTATTGTGCAAAGACGAAGGACTATGAAGCGGTTGCTCGTCTCTATGAGCGGGCGAGGCAGATGGATCAGGCTGCATTGGCCTGGGAGAAGGTGGGGCGGCTTTCCTTGGCACGTAAAGCTTATGAGCAGGCAGGAGATTTAGAATCGGCAAGTCGCATGCGAGCCATTGAAGTCCAGCAGTTGATGGATAGGGGAGATCGCTTGGGTGCAGCAACTTTGTTGGTGGCGACTGGGAATACTCAGGCTGCTATTGATGCACTAAAGGAGCTGCCGGGCCCCAAGGCCTACCGCTTCCTCTTGAAGCTAAAGCTTGAGGAAGAAGCCCAGAAGCTTGCCACAACTCAAATTGACCAAGCCATTGCAACAGGAGACCATCCCGCCCATGCGCGTTGGTTGGAAGCTTTGGATAAGCTACCAGAGGCCATTGAAGCATGGCTGAAAGCCGATCGTCGCGACAAGGCGATGTATTTGTTTGAAAAAACTGATAAGCATGAACAGGCAGCAGAGTTGGCAGAGGCTTTAGGGCGTTTAGATAAAGCGGAAGCGTTGTTTCGTCGAGCTGGAAATGAGGAACAAGCAGCTCGAATCGCCGCTTTGCCGCGCCCCGTAGTGGCCGAAGCCCGACAGGATTCTTCATTGGAGCCCCAAGCAAGTGACGTTATGTAACCCTCCAACACTTACGCTCGTAATTGTCAGGTGTTGTGGGGTTGGATATGGATGAGCTTTTCCCCATGGATAACACAAGGCTGACAGCAGAGATTGAAATAAAAGCGAATCAAGCTCAACGTATTGAGGAGCTCATTTTTCTTTATGAGTCGCGTGCGAGTGAAGTTGAGAACTTGAAAGAAGCTGCAACTCTGCTCGCGCGAGCTGCCGGCTTGGCCAACACGCGTCTCAACAAGCCGTTTTTAGCAGAAGAATTGCTGCAACGTGCGTTGGCTTATGATCCATGGTCGCAGGACGCATTGCGAGAGTTTCAGCTTCTTTGCGAGCAGAGGAAAGACTTACTGAGTTTAGCAGAGACATTGGAACGTTTAGCTGAACTTTGTGCGCCTGAAGAATCTGCAGATTGCATATTGAGAGCAGCACGTCTCTTTGAGCAATTACAGCTTTTTGATAGAGCAGAACGTTGTTGCAGGCTTGCTGCGAAAACTTTGCCTTCCCATAGAGAAACGTTTCGGCAAGCACGTCAAATATTGATAGCACTGGAGAATTTTTCTGCTGCTTATGAGCTGTTGCAGCAGGAAGCAACGCAGGTGCCTGCAAGTGCTTTGCTGGACGACTATTTGCTTCTTGCAGAAGCAGTGATTGAAGATCCTCAATACTTAGAGCTTAGCAAGCAGGTATTCATCTTTCTTGCTGAGATGGACCCATCAAATGAGCGTTTGTCTGAGCTTCAGCAAAGGGTTGCCGAATTTTCGGCGAATTGGAAGACCCATATACAAATGCTTCGTGATGTTGTGCAGAAGGAGACAAACCGACAGCAAGCAGCGAAATGTTTCCTCAAAATAGCGAAAATATATGCCTTTTTTGAATCAGACATTGCTGAGCGAAAAAAAGGCATGAAGGAAGCTTTGGATCAGTGTTTTTTGTTATGGCCATCCATGCCTGGTGCTCTAAGCTTATTAGAGCATGGTGCCAAATCCTCTGGGCGTTATGACATTATTGTTTCTGCATTTGAAAAGCTTGCACATGAAACAAAGGACCGAAATGCCAAGACAGCGCTCTATTTGCGCTTGGGGCAACTTGCCTTAGAAAAGTTGGGCAACCAAGTGGTGGCTGCTGCAGCGTTTGAAAATGCTGCGTTTCATGATCCTGTGCGTGGCGACGTTGTTGGAATAGCTGTCGAGTTGGCTTTGGCTCGAGGTGACGTTTCAAAGGCTTTGCAGTTGCTTGAAAAGAGTTTTGAAGTCCAAACAGCAAATGTGGACAAGGCGAAAATATTGGTGAAAGTCGCCGATATTTCTCTGACTTATTCGAAAGATGACGCTAAGGCTCGGTTGGCATTTGAGAAAGCCCTCAGTTTGACGCCCAAAGATGGGATGCTTGTATTTCGGCTTGCCCAGTTGCTTTTGAAAGCGGGAGACGTTTCTGAATTAGCTGCTTTGTTGCCAAGAACCATCAAAGCGCCCAAGTTATTGCAAGAAAGGATAGCATTTTGCGAAGCCGCAGCTTCGCTGTTTGCCCAGCAGTCAGCTCCAGAAAAGGCATTTTTGGCTTGGACCTTAGTTGTTCAGCTTCTTCCTTCAAAGACAGAGAATTTGCAGAAATTTTGGCAAGCTGCTGTTGAAGCAAATGCGCAGGAGGAATACCTTCAAGTGTTGCGCAAAGTAGCACAGAAGACGGACAAGAAAACAGCCGTTGTTTTTTGGAAGACTCTGGCCCAACAACTATCTGCTCTGGACAAAGCGAATGAGTCCAAAGAAGCTTGGATTGAAGTCCAGAAAATAGCTTCCGATGACATAGAGCTTCTGGCTGCTTTGAAGTCCTTTGAATCTCTGCCCAGCAATGAATCTGAAGACGCTCGATGGATGTTAGTTCAGCAAGCCAAAGACTTAGAAACGGCCACGGCGTCGCCTCAAGCGCTGCTCGAAATTTACCGAAAAATTTTGAAGTTGGAGCCAGGAAATACAGAAGTGCTCCGCAAAGCGGTTGAGGTGAATGGGCAGCTAGAACGTTGGGAAGATGCTGCTTTATATTTGGAGCAGTTGATTGCTTTGCTCCCAGAGTCGAAAGAGAGGGATGTTTGGCGTATCTTTTTTGCGCAAATGCAGAGTGAAAAACTTGGGAGAAAAGATGCGGCTGTGCAACTCTACCTTTCTCTTTTGACGGAGGGGGATGCGAACGCGGATGTGGTTTCGAGCCTTGAACAGTTGGCCAGTGAGGGCATTCAACAGGTTAAAATTTCTCAGGCTCTGGCTCCTCACTACGCACGGGTTGGCGATCATCAAAGGCAAGTTGCTTCATTGCTCATTCAAGTTTCTTCAAGCGAAGACAAAGTGGAGCGGATGCAGTTGCTTGCGTTGCTTGCTGAAACAGCTGAAAAACATTTGTTAGATATCCGAGCAGCTTTTAAGTTTCGTTTGCAAGGTGTTGCATTGGATTTAGACGACCTTGCGTTTCGCAACGAAGCAAGACGTTTAGCGGTAACGTTGAATGCTCATGCGGAGTATGCGCGCTTTTTGACGAAACAGGCACAGAAAAACGCCAAAAATCCAACGATACTATGGTTGGATGCAGCAGACGTTGCCCAACAGGGAGATGCAAGGGCTGAAGCCATAGAAGCGCTGCAATTGGCATTTCAGCAGGACTCTTCGGACTCAAAGCTTTTTGAAAGTCTCACAGGGCTCTTGCGTCAGTCTGAGCGATGGACAGAGCTGGAGGCGCTCCTAAAGCATCAAATTGTTGCTACAGACGAACAGGCGAAGGCTTCGTTGTGGTTACAAGTTGTGGAAGTGAATGAGAGTTTATCTCGTCCCAAAGAGGCAGTCGTTGCCTTAAAGGCAGCTGTTGCTGCTGGAGCCGATGAGAGAAAGCACATTGCAAAACTTGCTGACTTGCAGGAGCAGGCGGGGTTGTTGGATGCGCTTTTTGAGACTTTAGATCGCCAGCTTGTTTTGGCGAAAAAAGAGGGTGATTCTGCTGCTGTCGAAGCTGTTTTGCGAAAAAAGAATGAAGTTGCTGAGCGCAACTTAAACATGCAGCGTGAGACTGTTTTAAAGTGCCAAGAAGTTTTAGCGCGAAAACCCAATGATGAAGGGGCCATTGAAACGCTCAGCAATCTGCTGTCCAATCCAGAAGCTCGCTCAGAGGCAGCACGCGCATTGTTGCCGGTTTATGAAAGAACTCGTGATTATCGCAAATGGGTTTTTGTTTTAGATATTGTTGCGCAAACAACGGTAGATTCGCTTGAGAAGATAAATGCTTTTCGGCAAATAGCTGCGATTCAAGCGCAGTTTCTCAAACAGCCAGAACAATCCTTTGTTGCACTGACGCATGCAATGCGTTTGGCGCCAGATGATAAACAGTTGAGATTGGCAGCCAGGCTTTCGGCAGAACAGGCAGATGTTTTGGACATGTATGCGGAAATTCTCGGAGAAATGCTGGAGATACCGCAATGTCCAGGACAGCTTGGATTAAGGCGAGAGCTTGCGGATGCTTTTGAAAAACTTGGAAAGCCGCAAGAAGCGACCAGGCAATTGGAAGCAGTGCTTAGTCTTGAACCAAGCAACATAGAAATTCTTGAGAGTTTGTTGAAGTTTTATCGCGTTCAGCAGAACTGGAATGGGCTTGTTCAAATTCTAGAGCGGTTGGTGGATATATCGGATGAGCCGCCAAACAAACTCAAATTTGGTCGAGAAGCTGCGCTGGTTTCTGAAGAGAACCTGCAAGACAAAGCTCGTGCTGCGCAAAACTGGAGATTAATTGCGGAGCGGGATGCGTCGACCAAAGATGCAGCCATTGCGTTGGAGAGGCTCTATTCTGCTTTGGACTGGCCTCAAGAGCTTGTCTTTGCTTTGGAGTTGAGGCGAGCACAGGAAGGCGAGACGCCTCTTGGGCACGAATTAACGTTCCGTCTCGCAGAGCTTAGGAGGGAGCGTCTTCAGGACAATTTTGGTGCGTTGCAACTTTATCGCCAAATTCTGCTTCAAGACTCTTCCAATTTGCCGGCGCAGACTGTGCTGGAACAATGGGCACAAAAGAGCGATGAGCTTGGCAAACAGGCATTGGACGTATTGGAACCCATTTGGGTGAAGCAGAATGAACATAGCAAGCGTATTCTTGTTAGAAAAGCATTGCTCGAGCAAGCTTCGCCTTTGTTGGGTGCGCAATTGGTTGGCCAAATTTGCGCGATTCAGGAACGGGATTTAGGGCAGCCGTTGTCTGCATTTATGACAGCGCTTGAAGCTTTTTCTGGAGGTTTGGAGAGAGAAACAATTCAGCCAGAGTTGGAGCGTTTGGCGGAAGTGACATCTTCTGAACTTGGGCTTGCAGAAGTCTATGAAAATGTTGCTGGGCAGCTTTCGGATTCAGATGAATATAGACAGAAATTGACACGTCGCTCTGCTCAATTATGGGAACAACAAGGCCAAATTGAAGATGCCTTACGCCTGTGGCAGCATTTATTGAAGATTGTTCCCGAAGACAATCAGGCTTTGGATCAGCTTGAAAAACTCTATTCTCAAAACAAGGATGCGACGGAGCTGGCGCCAATCTATTTGCGTAAAGCCGAATTGAGCACAGAGGTTGGCGAGAAGATTTCATTGCTCAATCAAGCAGGCTTGGCCTATGAGGCTGCAGGCAAGGAACAGGCAGCGCATGATGTATTTAAGCTTTCCCTTTCGTTGCAGCCCACAAGAGAGGCTTTGGAAGCGCTTGAGCGGTTTTATGCTCGTAACAAACAGTTTGGAGCTCAAGCAGATGTTTTGAATAAGTTGGTTGAATTCAGTTCGCTTGAGTCAGAAAAGCTGCGTTTGTTGACAAAGCGAGCACAGCTCTTGGAGCGAGAGTCTCGCCTAGAGGATGTGATTCAAACTTGGAATTTAGCTCTCGAGATACAGCCTTCCTATCCGGAAGCCATTGCTGGGATGGAGGGGTTGTTGGCGAGTTCTTCCGTACGAAATGAGGCGATGCAAAGTTTAGAGCCTTATTATCGCCAGACTCAGAATTATAAAAAGCTTGCCGATTTGCTTGATCAGAAGTTGGAATTTGTCGAAAAGCAATTCCGTGTCGAGTTGCTTTGTGAAATTGCCCGGCTGCGTGAGTTGCTTGGCGAAAAAATGCACGCGTTAAATGCGTGGGTGCGCGCTTATCAGGAAGGCGTAGACAACAAAGTTGTTCAGGGAGAGCTTGAACGTTTATCCACAGAGTTGGGTGCTTTTGAAGTGCTGGTGGGTTGTTATGAAGATTTGCGCGAGAGGGAGTTGCCTGCTGCGGTGGTTTTGGAGTTGGCAAGAAAAATTGCCATTTTATACCAAGAGAAACTGAATCGCCCTGAAGCAGCCATTCGCGTATGGATGCAGATTCTTGAGCAGCAGCCGCAAGACAAAGGAGTGTTGGAGGCTTTGTCGAAAGTCTACCGGGAATTGCAAAGGCCCAAGGAGCTTGCTTGGGTTATGCAACAGCAAGTCGCGATGGAAGAAGGGCCTCAGCGCAAAGTGAAGTTGCTTGAAGATTTGGCTGAGATTGCGCAGATAGCGTTGCTTGACAACTCGATGGCTATTTCATGCTTTCAGAGCATACTTCAATACGAGCCTCGACACGCTCAAGCGGCATTGAATCTTTTAAAGCTTCTTCCTGAAGCAGAACGTTATCTTGAATTTGCAGAGTTTCTTGCACAACAAATTCAACAAGCGAAGGCAAGCAGGGAAGAGGATAGGGAGCTGGAGTTAAAAATACGTTTGGGGAGGTTGATGGTTTTCCGTCTTGAAAATCCGAGGGCTGCCTTAAATTTATTTGCCGAAGCGCTCGAACAGAGGATGAACTACCCACAGGCAGTTGGCGCCTTGGAGGAGATGGTGAAATCAAACAGCTCTTTGAAGGGGGAGGCAGCGAAGCTATTGGATCCTATTTTTTCTGGTGGGGGAGATTATCTCAAATTGGTGCAAACTCTAGAATCGCGTCTTGAGTCCGAGACAGAGGAGCAGGAGCGTCTGAGGTTGTTTTTGCGGGTGGCCCATATTCACAAAAAAGAATTAGCCAATCCTGAAATGGCCTTTTGGACAATCAATCGAGCTTTGCAGGAATTCCCGGGAAGCTCTGAGTTGCTCAAAGAGTGTTCAGAGTTGGCTGAGGTGACGGAAAACGGGGATGCATTTGTCGGTTTGCTTGAAGAGATAGTGGAGAAAACGACCAATGGAGTTGTTTTGGCCAACATATATCGAACGCGTGCTTTGTGGCAGATGAAGCTCAAAGACAGCAAAGGCAGCGTTCAAAGTTGGCTTCAGGTGTTGGAGCATGCGCCTGCGGATTTTCAAGCGCTTCAAGAAATTACGAATTATTGGGAAGCCAACAATGAGCTTGAGAACCTGTTGGGGCTCATTAAGCGTCAACTGTTTTTAGAAGAAGACGTTGAAAAGCGTTGCGAGCTTATGTTGCGTTTGGGGAGCATACAGGAGCGTCTGAGAGATCTTTCCAGTGCAATGGCGACGTTCCGTCGGCTTTTAGAAATTTCTCCTGAGCATCCGCAAGCGCTCGAGTTTTTAGAGCGTATTTATGAACAGCAGCAGCATTGGCCTGAGTTGGCAGAAATTTTAGAGCGGCGTTTGGAAGTTGTTATAGGCGAAGAGTGTTATCCACTCATGTTGAGGTTGGCGACGGTGAAGGAGGGGAGGCTGGCGGATTTGCGAGGGGCTCTTGAGTTATATGCTCAGCTTTTGAAGTATGATCCAAGATTTCCTGGTGCGCTTGAGCGTGTAAATGCCATTGTTAGGAGATCTCCTCAAGAGGTGGAGGCCGTTCATCTGTTGCTTGAGTCACACAGAGCGACTCAGAACAGAGATGAGCTCATTCAAGTCATCAAAAATCGTGTGTCGGTGAGCATGGACTCTTCGGAGCGCCATGCTTTGTTGTCTGAATTGGCTCAAGTGCAAGAGGCACAAGGCGAGCCGGAATTGGCATTTTTAGCAGCGCTGCAAGCCTTTAATGAGATACCGCAGGACGAGCATGGTCGCCATGAGTTGGTGCGTTTGGCGGGAGTTTTAGATTCTTTTGAGGAGTTGGTTGGTGCACTGGAAGGAGCATTGCCTCGACTTTCTGAGCCGACGGCGGAGGCGGGTGTTTGCCTTGACTTGGCATCTGTTTATGAAAAACGTTTAAATCATTTGCAGTCTGCAGCTGATTATTATGAACAGGCTTTGCATGCAGGAGTGGCTTCGCCCATTGAAGTGTGGCGTTCTTTAGAGCGCATTTATGGCAAGTTGGAGCAATATCAGCGCCAAGCGGATATTTTGGAGCAATTGCTCATCTGGACGGAAGACAGTGCAGAGAAAATCTCTCTGCTTTATCGTGTTGGCGAGTTGCATGAGCATAAACTCAAAGACATTATTGCTGCTGCTTCGGCCTATGAGCGGATTTTAGAGATAGACTCAAACAATTTGCCGTCTGCCAGAGCTCTTGAGTTTCTCTATGAAAACCTAAACGAACACGAAAAACTGAAGACCATTTTACAAACACAACGGGAGTTGGTTTCGGGTGCAGAGAAAGATCGCATTACAGCAAAGCTTGCCTCGCTTTCTGCCGATGCGCCGGAGAATTTTGCTGAAGCCATTGCACTCTATGAAGAGTTGGTTGCGAAAAACCCACGGAACGATCAAGTGGCTTTGGCACTGGAAAGTTTGCTTGGGAAAGCGGGCCAATATCAGCAACTGCTTCACCTAATAAAGCGCCGTTTGACGGTGGTGTTGGAACCCAGGGAGCTGGTTCGACTCAATCAAGCCGCGGGCAAAGTTCTTTGGAAGCAACTTGAAAAACCAGAAGAAGCCATTGCCTATTTTAAAGCAGCTTTGGAAAGAGACGTTCGAGCCAAAGAAGCGCTTGAAGCTTTGCGTGAAATTTTTGACGCACAGGAGCGAAAAGAGGATGTCATTGTTGTTTTGCGACGATTGATTCCATTGCAGACGGAGCCTGTGGCCATCAAAGAAATCCGTCTCAAACTTGCAGAGGTGCTGGCTTCTCTTGGTCGACGTGAAGAAGCTTTGGAATCCGCAAAACGAGGTTTGGAGATTGAGCCTCATCACATTCCGATGCTTGAGCAGGCATTGGGTGTATTTTATAAATTGCAAGCCTGGCATGAGGCCATTCGTACGTTGGAGTTGGAGACGCAGCTTTTCTTGGAAGAGCGGCAAGAAGAGGAGGCGGTCCAGGCGTTGTTTCAGGTTGCTGATATTTGGAGGACGAAGATTGGAAAGCCTGAAAATGGAGGCGCTGCTCTAGAAAAAATATTCCACATCGACATAACCAATCGCTCTGCCTATGAGCGAGCGCTTGAGCTTTATGCGTCCGTAAACGATTGGCGTTCCTACACTCAAACCATTGAGCGGTTTTTGCCAAACTTTGTGACGGATGACGAGAGGGTGACGGCGTTGCATAACCTTGCTCGCGTACTGGAGCAAAAACTGGGGCAAAAAGATGTTGCCTTCTTGAGGTTGTGCCGTGCGCTACAAATTCAGCCAGAAAACGAATCTCTAAGAGACGCTGTGGTTCGTTTGGCGAACGAGACACAAAACTATGAAGGACTGGCTGACGCGTTTGAAACGATTGCTGAAGCGCTGCCGAGTGGTCCTCTGGCCTCGCGGATGTATTGTTTGTTGGCAGTCATTCAAGACAGGCATCTGGGGGATGTGGATGCTGCAGAAGCCTCGTTCCAAAAAATTCTGGAGTTTGATCCAACAAGCCAGGATGCTTTGCTAGGGCTTGAAAATTTGCTGGGGCGCCATAAGCGTTATCAAAGTCTGGCTGCCATTTTAGACCGCAGAATTGAGCTCAGTGAATCGGTTGAAGACAAAAAAAGCGCGCTTTTGAAACTGGCAGCCCTGCAAGAAAAGCACCTGAACAATTCTGCGGCTGCCGTTCAGGCTCTTGAGCGTGCGTTTGAGTTGATTCCAGATGAAGCTTCCCTCAATGCGCTTTGTCAGTTGCGACGTGAGCGGGGTGAATTTGAGCTCATGGTGGACGACATATTGCTCTTGAGGGGGTTGGTCTCAGAGCAGGAGGCTGCTAAGCTCCAACTGCAAATTGCTCAAATTTATGAAGACAATCTTCATGACAAAGAGGCAGCCCTGGAAGCTTATCGAGGGGTATTGGCTTTTGAGAAGCATCATTCTCTGGCCTTAAAGTCCATTGAGCGTTTGCTGACGGAGTCGGACAGGCCCAGAGAGCTGCTTGAGCTTCTAACCCAACGCATTGCAGCGTCCAAAGATGTTTCAGAGCGTATTGCGCTTTATTTTCAACAGGCGAACATTTGGGAAGACAGGCTTCATAACCTTGAGCAAGCAGATGATTGCATACAAGCCGTTCTGGAGGTTGATGCAAACAACGCAGAGGCTTTGCGTATTTTGGAGCGTTTGCGTTATTCTAGGGGGGACTGGCATGGTTTGGTGGATGTTCTTGAAAAGCAGTTGGTTTTGCAACCGAAGCCCGTCGACAAAGCGAAGCTATTGGTTGTTATAGGGCAGGTTTTGCAGCAGAGGCTTGCCGATGTGGAGAGAGCAACGCTTGCTTATCAACAAGCGTTTCATTTCGACTCGAAAAACCGTGAAGCTGTGCATGCGCTTGCCAGTGTTTTTGAAGCAGAGCAGAACTGGTCTTCCGCTTTGGACATGCTTCGAAAAGAAGCGAGGCTTGTTGGTGAAGACAAGTTGGCCGCGCCCCTATACCATCGCATTGGTTGTATTCAAGAAGAAGAGATGGAGGACATGGGTTCGGCGAAGAAGGCCTATTTAGAGGCTTTGAAATTTGACGAATCACATTTGCCTTCATTGGTTGCGTTGAAGTCGATTCATCACCAAGAAGAAGCGTGGTTGGCATATGAATCCGTCTTAAACAAAATCATCCAGTTGCTTTCCGACTCAGGCAGCAAGAGTCAATATTTGGTCGAGCTTGGCAATTATTTAAGAGAAATCAAAAAAGACGCCGAGCTTGCTGAAAACGTCTATGTGAAGGCGTTGAAGGAGCAGCCCAACTTGTTGGCGGCGGCGCGTCCACTGGTAGATTTGTGTATGGAGTCGGAGCGTTGGCCGGAAGCTGGGCGTGCTTTGGAAGTCGTGGTTCAGCACTTGGAATCGGAGCTTCCTCAAGCCAGTGATGGCACAAAAGCCGAAGAGCTTTGTCGTTTCGTTTATCGGTTGGCTTGTGTCTGTGAAAAGTTGGGGAATGAGACCCGAGCACTCGAATGTTTCCAAAGGGCTCATGAGTTAGACCCGAGTTGGTTGTCTGCGCTGGAGGGTTTGGGAAATCGCCTGATGAAGTCTGGGCGCAACGAGGAGGCGCTGCATGTCTATCAAAACATTCTCATCTATCATCGCGATGCTCTGGCTGATTTAGAAGTCGTTGAAATTTATTGGATGTTGGGCGACCTTTACATTACTTTGGGTCAGCGGGAGAAGGCGGCCAGTCAATTTGAGCGCGCCCTGGCTTTGGATGCTCAACATGAGCCTTCGTTGATGTCTTTGAGCAAACTGGCTGAGGCGTCAAAGAGTTGGGAGCAAGTCGCCGATTGCTATCGCCGCCTGCTCCCGCTTGTAGAGGAAGACAAGCAATACCAGTTGGCCATGTCGCTTGGAGATGTTTCCAAAGACCATTTGCATGATGTTTGGCAGGCCATTGATGCATATTCCATGGCTTTGCGCTGTCAGCCGCAATCTCTGCAAGCGATGGAAAACCTTTGTGAGCTTTCAGAACAGACGGGGCAGTTTGCGAAGGCGAGGGATTTATTGGAGAGGATACTGAAGGTGGAGGAGGTGAAGCAAGACACGGAGAAGTTGAAACGTACCTATCAGCGTTTGGGCATTCTTTTGCGGGACAAGTTGAGTGATGTGGAAGGAGCGTCCAAGGCATTGAATGCTGCATTGGACTTGGATTTTCGCTTTATTGAGGCGTTTCAGGCCTTGGAGTCTATGCTTGGGAAGCAGCGGCGGTGGGGGGAGCTTGAGAGCAACTACCACCGGATGATTCAAAGGTTACCCAAGATAGACGAGATGTTTTCTGCGCGCATGGCGCTGTTCAAGACATTGGGTGATTTGTACCTCAATGTTCTCAAGCGTGCGCCTGAGGCCATGCAGGTATATGCCGTATTGGCCAAAGGTCTTCCCAAGGATGCGCACATACAAGAAACCTATGCAGCGCTTGCGAAGCAGACGGGGCAGGTGGATGAGGCTTTGGCGGCCTATAGGCGTGCTGCTTTGGCGACGCAAAATTTGACAAAAGTTGCCGTTGAGTTGGCCACACTTTCCGTACAGAAGAAGCAGTGGGATGCGGCGTGGATGGCAGCGCAGGCAGCGACGGTTTTTCTAGGTTCCAAGGGGGAGGACGAGAGGGCCATGGTGCAGAAGTTGACACCGTGGGCGCGCAAGAAGAGTCTTTCTCACAGGCCTCTGTCGCCGCAGCATTGGAATGTGCTCTACCACCCCAATGCACGCGGTCCGTTGCGCGAGTTTTTGGGGCTTCTCTATTTGCATGCAGGCTCGCTGTTTAAGGAAGAACATGCGAAGTATCAAATTAACCCGCGCAAGCATCAGCTCGATCTTTCCAAGTCTCTGGAATACCCATTGGGGCATTTGAAAGAAGTTTCCCGTTTGTTGGGTCTGGAGCAACTTTCTGTGTTTTCTCCCTTTTTGGTTTCTTCGCGCACAAGGGCCTCGGGGCGAGGTACAGAAGCGCTTCCTGAGGCAGCTGGAGGCATTGTTATTTGTAATACCTCACCTGTTTCGATTAGACTGGACAGGCAGTTTTTTGCAGAAACGGGTCCGGATGAAGTGTATTTTTGGCTGGCACAAATATTAACGTTGGTGCGTCCTGAGTTTGTATGGACACATATTATGCCTTTGGAGCGCTTAGAAATTCTCTTTCAGGCTGCGGTTGCTCTGACACAGGAGCCATACCCCTATACGGTAAATGTGCAGCAGATGGAGCCGGACAGGCAAGCTTTGGAGAGGGTTTTGCCCATTGGGGTACGAAACCGGTTGAAGCAGTTGGTGAAGGAGATGCTTGTTTCAAACGCGAATAGAAGTTTAGCGGGATATTTTGAAGGGGCCGAACTAACGTCGTTGCGGGTAGGCGCTTTGTTGACAACAGAAGCGACTTCTATGAAGAAAGTGTTGGATGCTGAGCAGGGTGTTGTTGCTCCTGCCTTGTTGCAGCGGAAGATTCGGGAGTTGGCAGAGTTTATGTTGAGTGAGGAATTTATTTTCTTGCGTAGAGATCTCGGAGTACAGGTGGAGGTTGGTTAAATTTTGTTTGCTCAAAGGCGTTGTCTTGCACGCCACCTTAAGTAGGATGATATGCGCTTTGTCTGTGAAAGCTGCCTCGCGCAGTACATGATTAAAGATGAAAAAGTAGGGCCAAAGGGCGCGAAGGTTCGCTGCAAGAAATGCAGCCACATTATGACCATTCGGCTTCCTGATTTGGATTCGGACTTAGCCGATGAAGCAACCATTCGGATGCCCTTTCCAGAGGAAGAGGAGGATGCTGAAGCTTTCTTCGCAGAGATTTTGGGGATACCTTCGGACTCCTCTGAGGAAATGCCCTCCTCCTCCTCGAATGAGTCTGCTTCCTCCTATTCAGCAGATGATTCTGTCTTGCAAGGCTTTGAAAGGGAGGCGGCCTCGTCGTTTGCACCGGCTGCCTCTGCTGACTTGGGCAGCTTGTTTGACGATGCCGAGCCTAAGGCACCTGTGCCTGTGAGTGTTGCAAGTGGTGCCAGTGGTTTGTTTGGTGCATTGGATGATGAAGAGCTTGGAGATGCTTTTGAGCGTGCCATTAGCCAACGCCCAAAGACAGGGTTGCACCCTGCACCGGCGGCTGCCCTCCTCCCTTCCGAGCCCAGTATTGTCGTTTCCCAAGGGCTTTCTGCGGGAGTTGAGTGGTTTGTTGCGGTGGGTGACAGCCAAATAGGGCCCTTGGATATAAGCGAGGTGAAAGCCTATTGGCAGCAGGGAAAAATTAGCAGAGATTCTCTTTGTTGGAAAAGCGGCATGAAGGATTGGGAGCCCATTGGCGCTCTCGGAGGATTGGTTGAGCAACTGAATGCGCCCGTAGGCGGCTCACCCACGGGGTTTTCGCCACCTCCAGAGAGCGAGGCCGCTTCGGTGGATTGGCAGCCTTCCGCCGCGTCCGCCTTGGCTTCCTTGGTGAAAGACGAGCTTCAAGGACTGGCTGTTTCTCCTCTCTCGGAGGCCAGTTTGGCTTCCATGGCAGAAGCCGTCCCGCCACCGCCCTATGGCGCGGCCTCTGTTGCCTCCGAAATTCCTTTCGCTCCTCCTCCCTCCGGTTTTTCGCCTGCGCCTTCCTATGGCCCTGTGCCTTCCTCTCCTGCTATTTATATCCCGCCGACACCACCCCCTGCGCGTACCAATAAAATTATAGGCTTGTCAGTGGCGGCAGGGGGGTTGCTTTTGGTGGGGCTTTTGGTCGCCATTTTGGTTGCTGTCATGCGCAAAGAGACGCCGCTGCCGCCTGCTCCTGTGGTTGTGCAAGCCCCCACGCCGCCACAACCACCACCAGAGCCCCTGCGCCCTGCTGTTGAGCCCCCGCCGCAGCTCGTTGCCCAGGAGCCTCAAACGGATTCTTCGCAGGCTTTGGCTCAACAGCTTTTGCCGCCCAAGCAACCGCCTGCCAAGACGTCGGAGCGTAAATCAGCCAAAAACGATACGGTTGCGGCGCCTTCAGCCCCCGCCCCTACCCCGCCACGTGCGCCTTCCACAACAAGTCGTACCCAGGATGATTTTGACAAGGCCTTCGGTACTTCCCAGCCTACAGCCCCCAAACGCCAGGAGCGCCCAACCTCGGTTTATGTTCCCCCTCCGCCGGGCGGTGGTGGCCTCAAGCAGTCCCTCTCGGATGCTGACATTCTGGAATATATTCTCAGCAAAAGGGGCGAGCTGAAGCTTTGCGTAGAGGAGCAAAAGACCAAGGATTCAAGTGTTAAAGGCAACATGGTTGTAGAGTGGAATGTGGCAACCTCCGGGAAAACCTCCCAAGTGAAAGTGGTTTCGCCCAACTTCCAAGGTACGCATTTTGCCAACTGTGTCACCAAACGCATTCTCGGCTGGCAGTTTCCTTCGCATAGGACGGCAGGCGGAACCCGTAAGTTTAATTTCAAAATTTAGGGCACGGTTTGTGAGTTGCTAGGCCGGTTTCAAGGTGACATGAGTTTTTGGGGGCTTGCTTTTTTGCCCTCCGGGCGGGGTTTTATTTAACTGAGAATGTCTTTATGGGCCATGCGGCCCGGGCCATTTTTGAAAACATTTCTTTTCGCCCTCCGGGCGTTGTTCTCTTTGGGCCTGCGGCCCGCGCTTTCTCGCCCTCCGGGCATTCTGCCTCCGGCGGGGAACTTTTTGCTCGCC
>WQTM01000231.1 GCA_009786315.1 Pseudomonadota bacterium
GTGGGGGGGATTCACTTTTCAAACTAGAAGCGCTCTGAGAGGGAGGAGATGCTGACAGGGGGGGGGATTTCCATTTCTTCATGAGGGGGGACGGCGGGCAAGACGAGGGTGAAGCGGGAGCCTTGGTTGGAGTCGCTGAGCACGCGAACCACCCCGCCGTGGCCTTCGACGAAGCCTTTGACGATGGCCAGGCCGAGTCCTGTGCCGCCGAATTCACGTGTAGAGCTGGAGTCGACTTGGAAGAAGCTACGGAACACGTTGTCGAGTTGGTCTTTTGGGATGCCGATGCCAGTGTCTTCAACCCACAAGCGATAGCCTGGAGCTTTCAACTCGGATTGGTATTCTTTTTCAGTGAGGACGACGGAAATTTTTCCCTGAGGCAGCGTAAACTTAATGGCATTGGTTAAGAGGTTGATGAGCACCTGTTTCAAACGTTCCTTATCGCCGACGGCGTTGGAGTCAGCAGGGAGGTGGGCCGTAAGCATAATTTTCTTTTTAGCCACCCATGGGCGTACGCTGGCCAGAGAGACGCGCACCAATTCGCCCAAGGAGATGGGCTCAAAATTCATATGGACTTTTCCGGCTTCAATTTGGGTAATATCCAACATAGAAGAAATCAACCCAAGCAATGACTGGCTGCGCTCCAAGATGGTGGCGACATATTCGGACTGCTCCATATTCATAGGGCCGGCCAAGCCATCCGAGAGCATTTCGGAATAGCCGAGGATGGAAGTCAGAGGTGTTCGCAACTCATGGCTGACGGTTGCGAGGAAGGAAGATTTGAGGCGATCCAACTCGCGCAATTGCTCATTCATTTGGAGGAGTTTATGGTTTTGGTTTTCGAGCTCTCGAGCATGTTCCAACGTGGTTTCCACGTGCATGGAGGAAGCGAAGAAGGCGCGTTGTCCTGAGGAGATGAGCAAGCGGAGGATGGAGGAGAAGTGGAGGAGGATGCGCAGGAGTTTGGGCTCAGAGGCTGTCTCTATTTTTCCAAAGAGTTTGGTGAGTTGGGCCAAGTCTCCGTCCAGGTGAAATTCTTTGTCTGAGTGGCGGTGGGCGAGTTGTTCAGGCAAGAAGGGGCCGAAGACGATTCGGCCCAAGACGTCTCCGTCGATGGAGATGGGGAGGAGGAGGTAGCGCAGGCCTGTGTGGCAAGAGAAGGCGAGAGGGGGCGTAGGGGAAGGTATTTCCGGCAGGAGAGGGGATGTATTCTCGTCAGGGAGGAGGGGGCCGTTGGTGAGGCGGGAGACGGCGGAGGAGCAAGCCTGGCGGCCCGAAGGTATAGCGAAGACAGCGGAGCAGAACTCGCCGCTGTCCGTTGTGGCATCTGCGAGGTTTTGTCCTTCTTCGTCGAATATACGAATACCGATATTATGCAATTCAGCAAATTCTCGAGCCATATGGGAGAGGGCTTCGCTGCTGACCAGATCTTTAAGAGAGAGTTTTTTATCGAGTACAGACTCGGACGCCATGGTGGATTTGGTGCGGCCTAGAATTTGAGGGAGGTGAAGGAGGTGTCTATTTGGGCAAATATTTTGCCAAGGAATTCTGTTTCGCTAATATTGAGGTTAAGGGAGATATTGGAGCGGGCGTCCAAGCTTCTATAGGCGGATTGCAAGACAGCGAGCAAGGTTTCGAGGACGCCGATTCCTTGGATAGCGATGGCGCCGATAACGGGCTCTTTTCCGCGTGTACGCGCCAATTCCAGCTCTTCATCTGTTTGGGTATCAGGCAAGTCACGTTTATTGAATTGGATAACGATGGGAATTGTTTCGGGGTCCAAGCCGACCTCGAGCATGTTTTGTTGCATATTTTTCCAATAGGCATTGTTTTCGGTAGCGGCTTGGTGGCGGCTGTCAGCGATGAAGGCGATGGCATCGCTTCCTTGGAGGACGATTCGCCGGGTGGAGTTATGGATGGTTTGGCCAGGGACGGTGAAGAGTTTAATTTTTATTTTAATGCCGGATTTGCTTTGGAAGTAGACGGGGAGGAGGTCGAAAAAAAGCGTACGGTCATCATGCGTGGGGATACAGAGGAGTTGGCCGCGTACGGAGGGTTTGGCGCGGGAGTGGATGACTTGCAAATTGGTGGTTTTTCCCGAGAGACCAGGGCCATAGTAGACGATTTTTATCGTCAATTCTCTTTTCTCGTGATTGAGTTGCACGACGCCGTTGGAAGAAGGAGGAGAGGAGGAGATATGTTTGAAGCGTTTGGACTATACCACAATAAAGCGACACACAAGCCTGAGCTTGGGCGCTGTTATATGCTATTCAACAAGGAGGTGGAAGGATGGAGATGACGACGAACCCACAAGATGCAATTCCGGAGAACCTTGCTGCAACGCCAGGTGTGGAGAAGGGTGGAGAAAGTTTGCCGGCATGGAGGTTTGGTTTGCCGACCGACGAGGAATTGCCTGGTTTGGCGCGGCTTTATGCTGCCAACATTCCTTTTGAGGATGTGAAGCCGCAAGAGACGCTGGAAAAATTCATACGCCTAAGGGAGCGGATACAGGTTGTGCGTGCTGACGGGCAGGTTTTGGGTTTTGTAACCATAGAGCCCAATGGCCCGGTGCGGGGGGCTGCATTTTTGCGTCACCTTGTTGTGAAGCCGGAGCACAGGAGGCGAGGGGTGGGGGCCTCTTTGTTGAAGCAAGCCTACCATGTTGCCTTGGGGATGTCCCGCAAGAGTCTCATATTGAGGGTAGACCCGTCGGATGAGGATGTGGTGGCGTTTGTACGCAAGGCGGGGTTTATGACGGTGGGGGCCCAAAGCAGCAAGAAGAGTGGCAAGTTGAGGTTGCTGATGAGCCACGAGCTTTAGGGGGGGGGTATAACAAGAGGGAACAAAAAAAAACCAGCCGACCTTGGGTGGCTGGTTTTTTCTATATTGTGCGGACATTTTAGAGTGCGAACGGCAAGTCCAGTTGGATGAGGTGATATTTTTGGTCGGCGATTTGTCCCGCAATGCCCATGGCATAGGAGATGGCAGGCCTGAAGAAAGTATTTTCGCCGATTTTGAAGTTACCGCGAAAGCCCAGAGCAATCGTCATGTTGTGCATTTGCAGGTTTCCAATGTCTTCCCGGGCTTCGACACCGCTGTCCAGATTGTCTCGGATGCCATGAGGTGGTTTGAGCCAGCGTTGATAGCGAAGCTCCACACCTGCAGCCAGTTGGGGAATGATGGAATAGCCGACAAAGAGGCCGCCCACGAAGTTGCGTTTGGCCACCTCTGTTTGCACCTCGTTGCCGCGGACGCGGAAAATTTCCAAATAGGTAAGCTCGAGTTGTACCGTCAACCCATGCGCGACATAGGCGACGTCGACACCTGGGATGATGGCCATGTCATTCACGAGGAACAGAGCGCCGTCCATGCTGGAGCGGACAAGCCCACTGTTGGCGTTGAGGCCCCTTGCGGTTTGACTGCCATTGTTTCCGCCGCCGGAGCCAATGGGGGCTGTGACACCCAAATAGAAGGCTGTGCGCAAGTCACCGCCGAGAAACCGGGGCGTATAGGTGAAGAACAGGAGGCCGTTGGTGAGGGCGGTGCCATTTTTTGGTTTTGCAACGCTTGGGTCATCCCCCTCTTTTTTGGGGAAGTTGTTTGCGATACCGATGCGCGCCAAAATGCCGAAGTCCGGGGCGAAGGTATAGCCCGCATTCAGGATAGAAACTTCCTTCATGTGTTTGCGGTGGGGGACGGCGGCTGGGACGGTGGATTCTGTGGCATTATAGAGGGCGAGGACGTTGTCGAGGCGCACCACATTACCTGCGGAGATGGGGCGCAGGTGGAAAGGCAAAGTATAAGGTGCTGCTGCTTTTTTGGGAGCAGGAGCGGGAGCAGCTGTCGTTTCAGCCGCCATATCAGGATTTGCCCATGCGATGAGAGGCATCGCGACCAATAACCCTAGAAGCTGTTTCATAAGTTCCTTTCAATCAAACGAGTCTTTTTGGTGAGACGTTATGGAAGTGGCAACCCTTTCGTTCCTCCGAATTCAGACGACCACGGCCAGCGTATAATATGGCTGGGACAAAATGTTATTCATATGCCTGGGATAGAATATTATTCTTGAGCTGAAAAGCAAAAAAAAAAGCATTTGGGAGTGCCTAGGCAGTGGAACCGGCCTTGTCCTCATGAAAATGTTTAACCTCCATCCACGTAGAGAGTTGTTTTGCCCGAGGCAGAGAAGAAAGCAAGTATTCTCCATAATTTTTTGTTTTCAAACGTGAGTCAAAAAGCGCAACCACTCCACAATCATCAGAATTTCGAATAAGTCTACCGAAACCCTGTTTCAGGCGAAGGGCAGCCAGGGGGAGTTGGTAGGAGGAGAAGGGGTTGAGGCGGCGGTTTTTGAGGGCATTGAGGCGGGCTTCGGTGAGAGGCTCTGTAGGCACGGCGAAGGGGATTTTGTCGATGGTGACAAGGCGCAGTGCTTCGCCGGGAATATCCACGCCCTCCCAGAAGCTATGGGAGCCGAACAAGACAGAAGGTGTTTGGACAAAGGCTTCGAGCAAAGCTTGGCGAGGCCTACTTCCTTGCAGGAGGGCAGGGACAGAGAGTTTGGGGGCCAGATACTCATAGCTTTGTTGCATTTGGCGAAGGCTCGTAAACAAAGCGAGGGTACGTCCGCCGAAGAGGGAGATGAGGGCGCAAAGCTCATTGGCGAGGGCTTGGGGGAAGGCAGGGGAGTCGGGGGGTGGCATATGGGCGGGCAAATAGAGGGCGGCCTGTTTTGAGTAGTCAAACGGGGAGGGCAGCTGCAAGCTGTCCCAACTGTCCTCTTGAAAGCCCAGGCGTTGGGCCACATAGGCGAAGTTGGTATGTTGGCCGGTGGTGAGGGTTGCGGAAGTGAGGACGCCCGTATGGATGCGCGAATAGAGGTTTTGTTGCAAGAGGGGCCCAACGTCAATGGGGGCGGCCTTAGCGAGCCAATGGGGGCCGCGTTGTTGTGCCCAGCGCACATAATTTTCTGCGAAGGCCAAGCCATTCCAGTTGTGCTCCGCCCAAGCAATTCGCCGGGCCAGGAGTTGCATAGAGGCGTTGGTTTTGTCTTCATTTTTGGTTTCGCTACAGAGGCTGCCCAAGGCTTTGAGTGTTTGGAACAAGGTTTCGCCGCGAGACAAGTCCTCTGGGGTGAGTTTTATTTGTTGTTGAGTATGTGCATGCTCCACCCAGGGTGCGAAAAACGCATTTGAGGCAGAAGCCAAGTGAGCGCCCAAGGAGCCCCAAGGCTCACCCTCACGGGTGGCTGTGCGCAGAATGTCTCTGGAAAGTTGCTCCAGCTCGCGGTTGGAGAGGCAAAAGACGAAGTTTTCGGTTGCAGCAGCCTCCATGTCATGCGCTTCGTCGACAACCAAGGCCTCATACTCCGGGAGGATGAAAAAAGCCTTGTCTCCAAGCCTTGCTTTGAGTGCGAGGTCCGCGAACAGCAGGGCATGGTTGACAACAATAAGTTGGGCGCGCTCCGCTCTTTTTCGAGCGCGGGACAGGAAGCAGTTTTCTTTGAGTGGGCACTCATGGCCCAGGCAATTTTCTTCTCCAGCAGAAAGCTGCTCCCAGAGGGGCCAGTTGTCAGGCATTTCAATTTCAGAGCGCTCTCCTGTTTCGGTTTGCTCTGCCCAGAGGCAGAGTTGGGAGTGGAAGGCATATGGCAGTGAAGGGGTTGGTTGTGTTGCAAGGTGTCGTGCTTGGTATTGCTCAAAGCGCAGGAGGCACAAATAATTTCGCCGTCCTTTGAGGAGTGCTGTGGAGGGTTTTTGGGGCAACAAGCTTTCGAGCATGGCCATGTCCCGGAAAAACAGTTGCTCCTGCAAAGTGCGGGTGGAGGTGGCGATGACGATGCGTTTTGAGGCGAGCAAAGCGGGTACGAGGTAGGCAAGTGTTTTGCCTGTACCGGTACCGGATTCAGCCAACAGCCAACGCTTGTTTTGAAATGTATGGGCTATAGCGGCAGACAGTGTTTGTTGAGTTTTTCGGAAACGGAAGCCCGGCCAAGCCTGGGCGAGCAGGCCCTCTTTTGAAAAAAAGTCAACGAGATTAGGAGGATGGTTTGAATGAACTTGGGGAGGCATAGATTTCTGTTTGACCTAAAGTAGATGTGGGGCTAAGTCTGACGCAAAATTTTATCTCATCTTTTTTGGGATGAGAGTTGTCTATTTCGAAGCAGTTGTATTTTTGGAGCATTTTGTTTTTTTGAGGGGGGAAAATGGAGGTGAAGAGGGTGGGAGCAAAAGGGCCGAGATTTTGCTGTAAGTGTTGTAAGTGTTGTTTAAATTCGAACTAGGAGTCAGTTGTTTATGAAATATTTTTTAGCAGCTGTTGTTGGAGCGGCTTTGTTGGCCTGCACGAGTGTTGAGTCCACTGTTGTTGGGACAGAGGAAATTAAGGACATTGTAGCCAATGGAGGCGAGCCAGTTGCCGTCATTCAAGCTTCCTCCTTGGGTTGGACATTTTTCTGGCATTCTGTGACGGTGGTTGAGAGCAATTTGGATGAAGTGGTGAAGTTGTTGGTTTCGGAAGCCAAAGCCATGGGAGCCAACAAGGTTGACCTGAAGAGTGCCCAAACGAGCCCCCGCAGTGGTTTTTGGGGATTGTCTGCAATTTTGATGGGGATGCCCAGCTCAGGAGCTGTGGGTGTTGCCGTCAAATCAGCGTCTGCGGGTATGTCCGCCGAATAAGCTCACCGGGCTTAACAAAGCAAACCAAAGCCTCTCTTTGACTAGAGGGGCTTTTTTGCAGGCCAAGCACGGAAGGAAGGAAGCGTTTTTATGTCTTGGAAGGCGTGGGTTACATGCGGGTTTTTGTGTGTCATTGCATGCAAGAAGGAGTCGACGTTTCTCAGCTCGAGTGAAATTTTGCAGAAGATGGAAGCGCGGGAGAAGGCGCTCTCTTCTTTTTCAATTCAGGTACACACAGAGGAGGAGGGTGGGGCAATAGAGCACACCGTTATTTTTCGTGCGCCTGAGCTTATTCGTGTGGAGATAGAGCAGCCGCGGAAGTTGAGTTTGGGTTTTGACGGACGCAATTATTACCGTCTTGAAGCGTCCACGAAGAAGTTGAGAGTCCTCAGCCTGAAGCTTCCGGCAGCGGAGCGCAAGCTGGCGTTATCAAAGCTTTTAGGTGTTTTTATACCGGAAGGTTTTCAGTTGCCCAAGGTGATGCCCAAGGAGTTGAAGCAGAGTTGGTTGGAGCCCCAAGGCACGAGTCGCATTTTGCGTTTAGAGAACCGTTTAAGTGAAGAAGTAACCACAGCATATGTTGTGCGGTGGCCTTCGTTTGATTTTTTGAAGAAGGAGGTTTGGGTAGAGGGGCGGCAGATGGAGTTTGTCATGCAGGAGGAGCATTGTCTGCCTGGGGGCGGGTTATGTTTTCCGACGTTGGTTATGGCCAAGCAAGGAGGAGAGGTGCTTGGGCCGCAGAAGATAGGGTTGTTTTTTGTGCAAGAGGCCGTCAGCAACGAGCATTTTTTGTTTCAGGCGCCCGAAGGTTTTGCTGTTGAGAAGCACAGTGTTGCTTCTTTGGAGGAATTGGAGTTGTTTTTGAGGAGCAACCCCTAGGGGGGAGGGCAGAGGGAAGAAGGCTCATTGCGGGAGATGTCTCTGTCCCAGAGGTGTGTTGTCCAAGGACCGTCTTTGAAGGTGTTGAAAAGCGCCTGGGAGATAGCGACGGAGCGGTGTTTTCCTCCGGTACACCCAACGCAGATGGTGACATAGGACTTGCCTTCATTGGCATATTTGGGAAGCATGTACTCGAGGAAGTTTTTCAGAAGCTGGAAATAGGTTTGGGCTTCCTCATTGTCGAAGACATAATTGGAGACACGCGAGTCTCTTCCTGTGAGGGGGCGCAACTCAGGGACGAAGTGTGGGTTTTTCAAAAAGCGCACATCAAAAACCAAGTCTGCCTGAGTTGGGAGTCCGAAGCGAAACCCGAATGACACGAAGTTGAGGACAAAGCTTGAAGGGGTTGTCTCAGAGAACATGCGCCTCAAAGTGTTTTTCAACTCATGCACAGTGAAGCTGCTGGTGTCGATATGGAAAGTGGCGCGGCTTTTAAGCCATGAGAGTTTTTTGCGCTCGCGCAAAATACCCTCATGCAGGCGCAAGTCCATAGCGAGAGGGTGTTTACGGCGTGTTTCTGAATAGCGGCGCAACAGGACTTCGTCTGAGGACTCCAAGAAGAGGATGTCGACATTTCTCCCTGAGGCGGAGAGGGTTTCAAAAACTTCGGGGGCGCGCTCGAGGAAGGGGCCTTCGCGGACGTCGACAACAAATGCAAGCGGACGTATTTCCTTGGCCGCTTCCGTCAGCAAGACAGCGTTGGGCAGAAGTGGCGAAGGCAAATTGTCCATGCAGAAATAGCCCATGTCTTCCAAAGCGCTGATGGCTGTGGATTTTCCGGAGCCTGACATTCCTGAAATGACGACAATATGTTTGTTTGGCTTGTTTGTGTCCACGTTGTATTCCTCAGGACAGCTTACACACAGGCCTAAAAAGCAGCGAAGTATTTTCTTTTTTGTTTGCGGGTGTTTTTTTGAGGCCTTCTACCCGGTGGTTGCCCCAAATTTTTTTTCGTGGCCTAAGGAGAAAAGAAGGGCGGCAGGTTGTGGCCGCCCTTTTTTCAGCTGTTCCAAAAGCGCATGCTGCCGTTTTTGGCCAAGGCCAGGTGCATTTTATAGCACTCGTCCAGCAGTTGTGGCTCATGGTGGTAGTTTGTGGCTTTTTCAGCGCGCTCCAAATAGTCCTTGAGGTAGTCGCGGTAGGCGGGGTGCACGCACTTTTGGATGATGACGCGTGCACGGTCCTTCGGAGCAAGTCCGCGCAAGTCGGCAAGGCCCTGCTCTGTGACGACGACGTCCAAGTCATGCTCCGTATGGTCCACATGGGGCACTTTGGGCACAACGCAGCTGATGCCAAGCTCGTCGTTTTTGGAGGGGCGAACGGAGGGGCAGTGCATGATGCTCAAATAGGTGTTGCGCAGAAAGTCTCCGGAGCCGCCGATGCCGTTGAGCATTTTGGTTCCACCGGCCAGAGTGGAGTTGGCGTGTGCATACATGTCAAACTCCAGCGGCGTATTCATGCCGATGACGCCCAGGCGGCGGATGACTTCAGGGTTGTTGGAAACCTGTTGGGGGCGCAGCAGCACCATGTTTTTATATTTGTCGAATTTCGCCCACCACTCGACGAAGCCCTCTTTGGAGAGGGAGAGGGAGGTGCAGTTGATGCATTTGCATTTGCCCGAGTCCAGGAAGGGCAGGAAGGTGTCCTGCAGCACCTCGGTGAAGACAACCAAGTCCTCGAAAGGCGACTGTGTCAAACCGCCCACGACGGCGTTGGCGATGGAGCCCACGCCGGACTGCAGAGGGAAGAGGTTTTTGGGCAAGCGGCCGGCCTTCACCTCAGCGAGGAAGAAGTCGACAATATGGTCCGCAATGGCCTGGGACTGCTCGTCCGTGCCACGCAGGGCGCGGCCGTTGTCGGGCCTGTTGCTTTCGACGATGGCGACAATTTTGGACTTGTCGGTGGGCACCCAGGGAGTGCCGACGCGTTGGCGTACATCCACAATGGGGATGGGGCGTTTGTTGGGGGGAAGCTCCGTCATCCAAATGTCGTGCATGCCCTCAAAGGAGGGGAGGCTGGTGTTAATTTCGACAATAATTTTGTCGGCGACGGCAATAATTTCAGGCGCGGCGCCGACGGAGCCTGCAAGCACAATGTTGCCCTCCTCCGTAATGGCCGAAGCCTCAATTAACGCAATGTCAAGCCTTCCGTTTTTTTCAGGCGTATAAAAGCCGTAGCACAAGTCCTGCGCGAACATGGACAGGTGTTTGTCGCCCATGCGGATTTTGCCGCTGTTGATGCCTTGGGCGATGTTTTTGCCGGTTTGGTAGGGCCAACGCCTGTCAATAAGGTCCAACGCGGCCCACCTGTCCTCCGTCTCCGCGCCGACGGAGGCGCCGATGAAGAGGTTGAATTTCCATTTGCCTTGCAGGCCGTTTTTTTCGACATGGTCCGCAATAGCGATGGGCACCATTTTGGGGTAGCCCACCGGCGTAAACCCGGACCAGCCGAGATTCATAGGGGCCGAGGCGGCCGCCTTGAAGAAGGGGATGGTGTCTTCGGCCTTCATGACTTTGGACAGCAAGCTTTTGTCGCGGATGCGTTTTTCAAGTTCGGACATTTCAAACCTCCTTAATATAAAACAGGGGAGTGCTCCTGTTGCCCCAGAGGGGAGGAGCTGGGCATTTTGACGGCAACACAACGGCACTACATAACAGCGACAGACAGCAACTAGCACTTTTGCTAGGGGTGACACAACGAGAGGGAGTGTGAAAAGACTGCGCACTTGCTTCCTCACCCAGTAGAAAAACGAATGATGCCACCCAGTCCTTCTACTCCGCTCTTTCCAAGCCGAACATGTGCCCAGCACCTCCTCGGTTTGGCCATATTGGAGGAAACGGCAAACAATGAAACGTTTCACTTCCCCCATATGCAAATATTCGGTCAACCGCCCGCTGGAGCTGAGGTGGAACGCCAACTCCAGCAAGAAAACGCAGCTCGTGCCCACCCTGGTTTCAACACTCGGTCATCCAAATGAATTCCACTTTTTTGGAATGCCCGGCGCAATTCTTTTTCGACAAAGGACTCTCCCTATGGTTGGGCCTTTTTTTATGGGGCTGTCTGTGGGCGTGCTATGGAAGCTTTTTTTTATCGCCAGACATGGGAGCAACCTGTCTGCGAAAACTGTTGTTGGGGGGGTATGCAGTCGCAAGACGCGCAAGGTGCATTGCTTTCGTTATGACGGTACCGTTATGGCGGAGGATTGGGGCAAGCTGTTTTATTCAGAGCAGCTGTTGGTTGCCTGGGGCTGGAAGCAAGAGGGGGAGTGCGTTTTCACCGTCTCTCGGAAGGCGGTGGGTTGTTTTGGAGACGTTCACATTGTCGCCCAGCGTTAGGCTTACCCCAAAAAAATACAAACTTTCTCACACCGCCTTAGCAACTTTGCAGACAAAAAGAAGATAATGTAAGCAATGATGCTCTTTTGGCGACAATGTGAAGAAAAACATTCGGGGCGTGGGGGCTTAGTGGAGACCGTTCATGTTGCCAGGCCCAGGCCGCAGCCGACGAGAGATGGATTTGAGAATGGGGTGTTGAGGGTGGCTTCTCCGGAGGGGGAAAATCCGGGAAGCGATGGGTTGGAATGGTAGTCTTGGAACACTACCTCGTGGGGCCGGGACCTTTGACTGTGCGGACTATAGGGAGGCCCTCGAGCAAGTTGACAAGCATTTTGACCTCATTGACCAAAGCAAAGACGGCAAAATCAGCAGGGAAGAACTATATGCGGCTTCGCAGAGAGAGAATTGGTCTCAGAAACATGCCAGTTTCTCTATGAACACCCCTATGCCTTCCGGCAGATTGACACGGCAGCGAACGGCAAGGCCGACGACGTCATCAGCAAAGCAGACAGGAATACGGCGGTGGCGGTGGTGGTGGAGAAAGTGGGCGAATCCCCAGGGGCATTTAAGCCACTATCCGCTGGGCTATGAGGAGGCCATCGCCCAGCTTGCTATTCCTGAGAATTTTGACTTGCTCGACACTGCCAATGGGAAGGGTGGACAGGACGGCAGAATTCGCATGGAAGACATTATGGCGGGCATGGACAGAAGGGATTTTCCCCCGGAGCTGCGCGACGCCTGCCGGTTTTTCCGCGACCACCCGGAAATGTTCCGCTTCCTTGAGGTTGCTGCTGCGAGCGACCAGGATATGAGGCGCGCCAGCCAGCTTGGCCACGACGGCATTGTCGGCAAAGAAGACGTGGAAACCGCCCAAAGGTCCCTGGGGCTCTGAAACAACCCCCCCCCTGACAACCCACCGGGTGTTACCCCACCATAGGGGTGGCGCCCAGCTTTGAAAGCAAGGCCAAGTCCGCTTCGGCGGGGCTGTTGGGTGCTGTCAGCAGTTGCTCGCAGAAGAAGAGGGAGTTGGCTCCGGCCAGCATGCAGAGGGCCTGTGCCTCCATGGACATGTTGGAGCGGCCCGCCGCCATGCGTATTTTGGCCTCCGGCATGAGTATACGCGCTGTTGCAATGAAGCGCAGCATAGCGAAGGCGTCCGGTGGGGGCAGGCCCTCCAGTGGGGTACCCGGGAGGGAGAGGAGGGCGTTGACCGGGACGGACTCCGGGTGTTGGGGTTGGTTGGCCAGAGTTTGCAGCAGTTTGCACCTGTCCTCAACACTTTCCCCCAAGCCCAAAATACCGCCGCAGCAGACGTGTATGCCGGCCTGGCGTATATGCCCCAAGGTTTGCAGGCGCTCCTCATAGCTGCGGGTGGAGACAATGTTGGCATAAAACTCCGCGGAGGTGTCCAGGTTATGGTTATAGGCGTGGAGGCCGGCCTCTTTGAGGCGTTGAGCCTGGGAGGCCGTCAGCATACCGAGGGTAGCGCAAACCTCGAGGCCCAGGCGGCCTATTTGGCGAACCATTTCGAGGACGGACTCGAAGGCGGCGCCCTCCCTCACCTCCCTCCAGGCGGCCCCCATACAAAAGCGGGTGGCCCCTGCTTTTTTGGCTTTGCGGGCGGCCTCGAGGACTTCTTCCAGCGGCATGAGTTTTTGCACAGGGAGTGCGCCGGCGTGGCGTATGGACTGGGAGCAATAGGCGCAGTCCTCGGGGCAGCCGCCGGTTTTAATGGAGAGCAGGCTGCACAGTTGGACGGCGTGCCCGGGGCCAAACACAGCGCGGTGTATGGACATGGCCTCAAAAACCAAGTCCATGAGGGGCAGGTTGTGCAGGGTGCATATTTCCTCGAGGCGCCAGTCATGGCGCAAGGGGAGGGAGGTGGGGGCCTGGCCATGCGGGTGCAAGTGAGGGTGGCCGAAAAAAGCGGCCTCGCCGCAAGCGGGTATGTCCGAAGAAGCAGAGGGTGAAGAAGCAGAGGGTGTGGTGGAGAAGGTTTTTTGAGGCATTGAGAGGTTTTGGCGTAGGAGAAGCGGGGTTGTCAACGACAACCGGAGGGGGTGTCTCCTGGGGGGCCGGGCTGCTTATAGCACTTCTTTTTGCTTTAAGTCCGTCTTCACGCGTACCAACCAGAGGACAAAACCCACCAGGAAGCACGGTTGCGCCACAAAAGTAAACAGCGCCAAAGCCATGGGCGAGTGCAGGTTGAAGACAAACCAAAACGTCAGCAAAAAGCCAAGTCCACTAAACAAAGCGGGCAAACGTAGTGTCATGGGCGTTTCCTCAATTCCTTAGCGAGAAGCTTCCAAAAGGGGGGGGTGTGTCAAAGCCTCATAGGTTTTGCTTCCCGGTGTACGTTGCAAGGCTGTCGGGTGCGCGGGGCCATGGCAATTCAAACAACTGGTTTGGCTTGAAGACAAGTTTGCCCGCAGTGTGCCGTGAGAAGAAACCGCTTGAAACTTCTCTGTCACAGCATGGCACTTGAGGCAGTTGTTGTTGTCATAAAAACCGCCGCTGCGGTGGTATTCAATGGGCTCTTTATAGGAGCCTGTCACATAGCGTGCGAGGTGGCGAAACCCATCGCCCTTGGACTTTATCGTCCCCGAGAGGCCATAGTCCGAGTGGCAGTTATAGCACTGTTTTTCTGCAATCCACCGGTTGTTAAAATGGCGTGCAGCCAGGGAGGTGCTGTCCTTTCTCAACATGTCGTTAACCATGGGCGCCATGACGTGGCAGCCCGCGCAGGAGCTGACTTCCTTCACCCCCTCAAACGTCTGGTAGTTGGCCACCCCCACCGCCAACAGAGGCAAAACCACAAACCCAACGGCCGCCGTCAACTTCACCCCCGCCGCCCCCGCCTTCGCATTCAGTTTGGAAGCTGGCAAAAGCCACAAACGCATGCATATCAGCAACCCAACCAACGAAAGGCCAACTCCCAATATTAAAATAAGCGTTGTCATGGTCTGTTCCTTAAGCTGAGGTTGATGGATTAACTCCTTGGGGCCACCGGGTCTCCTGCCGGGGACATGCTCACCGCCGTCACTTTGAATTCGGGCTCAAAGGACATGGGGTCCACAGCATCGGACACCACCGCATTCACAAACACCGAAGGGTCATAAAACGCGGCAAAACAAACACCCTTGCGTGGCCCCGTCGACAGCTTCGCCTTCCCTTGCACCTTGCCAAACTGGCTCTCAATCGTCACCAGCTGGCCGTCTTGAATGTTTCTCTCGTGCGCATCCTGGACATTTATTTCAATGGTGGCGGGGCCCGCAGCCTCGTTGAGTTCCTTTATACGCTGCGTCATGGTTCCGGTGTGCCACTGCTCCAAAATACGTCCTGTCGTGAGGATGATGGGGTATTGCTCCGAAGGCTCCTGAGGCAAATTCACCCACGGGCGAAACCAAATTTTGGCCCTCTTGTCAGGTTGGCCATAAAACTCAACCTCCAATTCGGGGTTGGACATCATCGGGTCTCCCCGCGTATAGCGGCGCGCTGTCCCCGGGTGGCTTTCTGTGGGGCATGGCCATTGAATGCCGTGCTCCTTCTGCATGCGCTCCCACGTCATGCCTTCATAGTTATAGACGCTCTTGGCCGACATTTTTCGCGCCTCATCCCAAACCTCCCTTGCCGTTTTGGACTTTATAATGCCTGGCGTCGTCACACCTGCTTTGTCAAGGCGCTCGGCCAAGTCCACCAAAATTTGCAAGTCGCTGCGCGCTTCGCCAGCTGGCTCCAACAACTTCTCAACGAGTTGGTAGCGCCGCTCCGTCTGCCCCATGACGCCTTCTTTCTCAATCCAAAGCGCCGCAGGCAAAATAACGTCGGCCAGCTTGGCCGTCTCGCTGTCTTCGAAAGTTTCAGCCACCACCATAAAGCCCTTTTCCATAGCGCGCCGGTAGCGCTCACCTGCCGGAAGCGACTGCGCGGGGTTGGTGCACATGACGAGCAAACACTCAATTTCGCCCGTCTCCATGGCACGGTACATGGCAATGGTGTGCTTGCCGGGCCCCGGGGCAATGGTGCCCTTGGGCAACCCCCAAATTTCCTCAACCTCTTCACGGTGCTTGGGGTTGGCTGCCAGGCGGCCATGCGGCAACAAGTGCGAAAGCGCACCGCAGTCACGCACGCCGCCACAAGCGTTGGGTTGCCCCGTCATGGACAGGGGCGTTGCTCCGGGTTTGCAAATTTGCCCCGTCAACAGGTGCAATGCCGACAACATGTTGTTGCTGGCCGTTCCACGGCTGGACTGGTTGATGCCCATCGTCCAACACGAAATCGTCCCTTTGGACTTTGCAAAAAGGTGGGCCACTTCGCGAATTTGGTGGGGGGAAATGCCAATGCGCTCTGCCACTTTCTCGGGCGCATAGTCCTCGAGAAGCATGCCATATTCTTCGAGTGAAAGGCTGTTGTCCTCTTTGGGCGGCAAAGCCTGGCCCTTCTCGTCAAGCAGGGGTTTGCCTGCCGCATCCAACTGGGGAAGCATTCTCGCAAACTTGCAGTGCTTGGCGACAAAGTCCCTGTTGGCAAGGTTGTCTTTTATAATAACATAGGCCATGGAGTTCAAAAGCATCAAGTCATAGCCGGGCCGAATGTGCAGGTGAAGGTCCGCAACCTCCGCCGTCTCGCAGCGCCGTGGGTCCACCACCACAATTTTGCAGTTGGGGTTTGCCTTGCGTGTTAGTTTAATGCGCTCAAAACTGGGCTGGTGTGCAACGGCCATGTTCGCGCCTATGATGAAAAACACCTCGGCCTTGTCCAAGTCCTCATAGCAACCGCAAGGCTCGTCTTTGCCGAAAACCTGTGTATAGCCCACCGCAGCAGAGGCCATGCAAAGCCGTGGGTTTCCATCCACGTTGTTGGTGCCTATGCCCCCTTTGAAAAGCTTGTTGGCCGTATAGGTTTCTTCTGTCAACAGTTGGCCTGAGCCATAGAAGGCCACCGCATTTTTGCCCTTGGTTTTAATGGCGGTTGCAAACTTCTCCGCCACCAAACTCATGGCCTCCTCCCAACTCACCTCAACCAACTGGTCACCTCTGCGAATTTTGGGCTTGAGGGCTCTGCCTGTTCCGTTGCCGCCATAGCCGGCCGTGTTCAACGAGCTTAGCAGGGAGCCTTTGACGCAAATGAAACCCTTGTTCGTCGCTTCAAAGTCGCCGCGAATGGCCACCACCTTCTTGTCCCTCATCCCCACCATGACTCCACAACCATTTCCACAAAAACGACAAACACTCTTGTGCCAACTCGCCGCTTGCGCCTGCGGTACCATGGACTCCAATACGCCCCAACTCCCTGCCCCCAAAACACCTACGCCACCTATGGCCGCAAGGCCCATCAGAAATTCACGCCTGTCAAGGTTGCTGCTTTCTCCCATATGAGTTCTTCCTTCAAATAGGTTTATTTATCTCGCTTCCTCTGCGAAGCGCTTCCATAGGCTCACCCTCTGTGAGTACCTCCACGAGCACCTTCACAACGGACTTAGGCGCCTTTATATACAACCCCGCCAAAAAAATACAGTTGTATCCCAACGGCCTTTGTCGCTTTTCCTTTTCCCCAAAGCCACCCCTGGGGAATTCAAAGCTTAGGGCCCTTCCTCCGCCAGCTTCACATCTTCAAAACAGTCCCAGTCCTCCAAACTCTCCGCGACTTTTGGAAGGAATCTCTCCGGCCCCAGCTTTTCGAGAAAATGTTGGAAAGAGCGCCCACCCGCTTCAATAAAAGCTTCCAGCTCGGCCCGCGCAAGGCTCGGGGCATATCTGCCAAACAGGGGCTCCCAATAGCTCCTCCGGGGAACCAATGCCGCAGCTTGGCTGGGCGACAGGGCCAGTGCCTTCAAATCCTCAAAAGCCACGTGCGGCATGTCGCAAGCCAGCGCAATGCACAACCGGGGCTCCGCATAACGCAACAGGGCCAAAAGCCCCCCCAAAGGGCCTATGCCAGGTGGCGTGTCCTCCAAACATGCCATGCGACGCTCCTTCGCAAAGGCCTCATAGGCCGGGTGTCGCCCCACCAACACCACCTCCCAGCCCAACTCCATGCCCATATGCCAGTGGTGCTCCACAATGGAATGGCCATGGCGCCCCTTCAAAAACCCCTTCGGGAAACCCTGCATACGCCGCGCGCTGCCCCCTATAAACAGGCCTATGGCACCCCCCGTCACAAAAGCTCCTCCAGCGCTGCCAGCAATTTTTGAGGGCCGCGGCGCACCTCCGAGAGGCGCCACAATATATAGCGTGCCTCGTCCCCCAGGCTTTCCCATGCCTCGGCAGAAACAGCTTTGCCCGCCTCCAGGCTTCGCGCCAACACACGCGCCTTGGCTTCCTCTGTTGCCCACGGCCTGGGGCTCGGCAAGGCCGGCAACACAAACAGCTGCCCAGGCCGGCCTTCGGCCAGGGTGTGCGCCAGCTGGGCATAGCGCGCAACCCCCGTGGCGTCTGGCTCCTCCTCGCATAAACGGCAACGCTCCTCAAAACTCAGCGCCTGCCATGTCTCCAACGGAAACTTGAGGCCCACTATGTCCAATTTTCGGCGTACCCCCAGGGGCATGAGCGCCAAATCCTCCCCTATCTCTGTCTCAAACCCAAATGTGTGCATGTCGCAAGGCTAGCCTTTTTGGGTGGCTGCTGCTAGCTTCACCCCATTTTTTGCGGAGTTTTTGCGTGCTCTCCTTCTATGAGGCTCAACGTGTTTTGAAGGCGGAAATACAACCCCTGGAGACGCAAACCGTCCCCTTTGCCCAAGCCTCCGGGCGCGTGCTCTCCCACAACCTGTATTCCCCCACCCCCCTGCCACGCTTTGACAACAGCGCTATGGACGGTTTCGCCCTCTGCGCCAGCACCACAACAGAGCGCGCATATGTCGCCTTTGAGGTGGCCGCAGGGCAACTTCCAACGCAGGCTTTGTTGCCACACCAGGTGGCGCGTATTTTTACGGGGGCGCGCATTCCGGAGGGGGCGGACTGTGTCGTCCCTCAGGAGAATGTGGGCCAGGAGGGCGGGGAGGTTTTGTTGCCCGGGGGCCTCCAGGCGGGCCAACACATACGCAGGGCGGGCGAGGACATTCAGCAGGGCCAGCTGCTGTTGGAGGCGGGTAGGCGTCTGAGGCCCGGGGGCCTGGCGGTGTTGGCGGCCTGCGGTATGGCGCAGGTGGTGGTATTTCGGCAACCGAGGGTGGTGTTGCTTTCCTCGGGCAATGAGTTACACCCCCCACTGGGGGCCCCACCTCCACCGGGCTATTCCACAACTTGTGCCCCCCCCTCCCCGGAGAGGGCCACCCTCTTTGACTCCAACTCCCCCATGCTTGCCGCATGGGCGCAAAGCCTGGGGGCGCATGTGCACTGCGAGCACCTGCAGGACGACAAAACAAGCACCCGCGAGCGCCTGCAAAGCCTGCTGCCCTGGGCGGATGTGGTGGTAACGGTGGGGGGCATCAGCGTGGGCCGCTATGACTGGGTACGCGAGGTGTTGGGGGAAATGGGGTGCCGTTTTGTCATCTCCAAGGTGGCGATGAAGCCCGGCAAACCTTTGTGCCTGGGCCGCCTGGAGGGGCGCTATGTGTTGGGGCTACCGGGCAACCCGGGGGCGGCTTTTGTGGGGTTTGTCTTTTTTTTGGCACCTTTGCTGCGCGGGTTACAGGGGGAGGCCCACCCCTTCCCCCGCCCTGTGGGCGCCCAACTGTGCCATATGGCCAAGGCTTCCTCGGAGCGTTTGGAAATACACTGCGCGCAAATGGAGTGGGTGTCCGGCCAGGCGCATGTCCGTTTGGCGCCGCACTTTTCTTCGGGTGCTGTTTTGCCGTTGGCTTTGGCCAATGCTTTGGTGCCACTGGGCAAACCCCACTATGAGGCAGGGGAGAGGGTGGAGGCCTTCAGTTTGTTATAAGTTAAGGGGGAGGGAGAGGGAGGGGTGAAGGCGCCCAAGTATGCGGAAATTTGCCGACCTTCAAAGTTGGGGTATAGAAATTCGAATTCTTCGGGGGCGAAAGGTTGCAGAGGGGTTGACAGTTTTCGAGGACTTCAATAGACCCGCTGCGGTTAATAGGGAGCGTAGCTCAATTGGCAGAGCAATGGACTCTTAATCCATCGGTTGTGGGTTCGATTCCCTCCGCTCTCATATTTAGGAAACGGCCGTAGGTTGAGGTGGTTTTTTGGGCACTTTTGGGAGAAGGGCAAGTGGCGGAACTGGTAGACGCGCCAGACTTAGAATCTGGTACCGGCAACGGTGTGAGGGTTCGAGTCCCTCCTCGCCCAAGGCAGTTTCATTGTCTTGTCAGGCATTTATAGAGGCAGGAAGCGAGGACAAATGAAGGTGGAGCTTCAAGAGATATCCCCCATTGAGTGCAGGTTTTCAGTAGAGGTAGAAGCGGAGAAGGTGAAGGAGCAATTAGAGAGGGCCTATGGCCAATTAGCGGGAAAAGTAAGCGTTCCCGGGTTTAGGGCGGGGAAGGTGCCGCGGCGTATTTTGGAGCAGCGTTTTCGTGCGCAAGTTGAGGCTGATGTTGTGCGCGACCTAGAGTGGTTGGGCTACATGGAAGCTCTGCGTAAGCACAAGGTAGACGTTGTTGGAAGTCCCCACTGGATACATGGTGTTTTCAACGCGCAGGAAGCCTATTCTTTTGTTGCCCGTGTGGATATACGTCCCGAGCCCAAGTTGGAAGCCTACAAGGAGTTAGCGCTTTCTTTTTCGGAGCCTATTGTTTCGGACGAGGACATAGAGAAGCAGCTTGAGAACATGCAGCATGCCCGTGCACGTTATGAAGAAGCCAAGGGGCGGGAGGAAGTCCATATAGGGGACAGGGTGGTGGTGGATTTTGTTGCGGAGGTAGAGGGCAAGCCATTCAAGGGCAGTGAGGCGAAAGGGGTTTCGGTGGACGTGACGCGAGGGGAGTTGCGTTCTGGCCATATGCCTCAATTGGAGGCGGCCAAGTTAAATGAGACATGTGAATTCAGCCATATTTTTGGGGAGGATGCTCCGGAGGCGTTTTTGCATGGGAAGGCGGCGCAGTTTAAGGTGGTGGTGAAAGCCATTCAGGAGAGGCAGCTTCCTCCTTTGGACGACGCGTTTGCGGTTTCGTTGAATGCGAAGACTTTGGAGGAGCTTCGTGTGCGTATGCGTCAAGGCATGGAGAAAGCGGAGCGTCGACGTCTTGCAGCGGACTTTCGCACCCAAGCCATAGAGCAGTTGATAGAGAAGAACCCTCTGGAAGTACCCAATTCCATGGTAGAGCGGGGCATAGACTGGATGATGGAGGGGGCGTTGCGCTCCATTGCGCAGACGGGGGTGGACCCGCGAAATTTGCAGATGGATTGGTCCACCATACGCGAGGAGATGCGTCCGAAGGCAGTGGTTGAAGTGAAGGGGCAGTTGTTGCTTTCGGCGGTTGCAAAGGCCGAGAATTTGGAGGTGGGCGATGTGGATTTGGAGGCCAAGTTTACAGAGTTTGCAGAAGACAGCGGGGTGGAGCTTTCGCAGGTGAAGAAGCAATTTACGGATGTTTCACAAAAGCAGGCGCTCTCTCAGAGCATATTGGAAGAGAAGGCGCTCGAATTTCTAAAGTTGCATGCCAAACCCCCTGTGAATGGATAGCCAAGAACATGCCTTATATTCCGATGCCACATGTCATTGAGCAGACCCACCGCGGAGAGCGCTCCTATGACATTTATAGTCGTTTGTTGGTAGACCGCATCATCATGCTGGGAACAGAAATCAGCGATGATGTTTCGAATGTCATTGTTGCGCAGCTTTTGTTTTTAGAGTCACAGGACCCGGAGAAGGACATTAACCTCTACATTAACTCTCCGGGTGGCTCCGTAACAGCGGGCCTGGCCATTTATGACACCATGCAATACGTGCGAGCGCCTGTTTCGAGCATTTGCATTGGGCAGGCCTCTTCCATGGCTGCGGTGCTTTTGGCTGCAGGCAAGCAAGGCAAACGTTTTGCGTTGCCGAATTCGCGAATAATGATTCACCAGCCTTTAGGGGGAGCCAGGGGGCAGGCTGCGGACATTCAGATTCAGGCTGCAGAAATACAAAGGCTCAAAACAGTCCTCAATGGGATTTTGCATCACCACACGCAGCAGCCCAGGGAGCGGATTGAGAAGGACAGTGACAGGGATTTTTTTATGGGGGCGCAAGAGGCCAAGGCCTATGGTATTATTGACCAAGTTGTTGAACACCGACCATTTTCCAAAGATGAGGCCTCGGGGTCGAATTTGGACAAAAACTAAACTGGCTCGCTATGGCTAACAAAGGCTTGGGTTCCAATCCGACGTTGTGTTGCTCTTTTTGTGGAAAGTCACAGAAGGAGGTGAGGAGGTTGGTGGCGGGCCCGACGGTTTATATTTGTGACGAGTGTATTGGGTTATGCCATGACATTATTGCCGAAGAAGTTGAGCGAGAAGGGGGGAAGGACTCGAAGTTGCAGATTCCGAGGCCGAGTGAAATAAAGGCCATTTTGGATGATTATGTCGTGGGGCAGGAGAGGGCGAAGAAGGTATTGGCGGTTGCAGTCCACAACCACTACAAGCGCATTGAGTTTGGGAAAGCAGAAGAGGATGTTGAGATTCAGAAGTCCAACATTTTGTTGTTGGGTCCGACGGGCAGTGGGAAGACGTTGTTGGCACAGACGTTGGCGCGGATTTTGAAGGTTCCCTTTACCATTGTGGACGCGACGTGTTTGACGGAGGCGGGCTATGTTGGAGAGGACGTAGAGAACATTTTTGTGAGTTTGCTACAGGTTGCGGACCACAATGTGGAGCGGGCCCAACGCGGCATTGTCTACATTGATGAGATTGACAAGATTGCTCGCAAGAGTGAGAACCCCTCCATTACGCGGGATGTTTCAGGAGAAGGCGTACAACAGGCGTTGTTGAAACTCATAGAGGGGACGATAGCGAATGTTCCGCCCAAGGGGGGGCGCAAGCACCCTCAGCAGGAGTTTATGCAGGTGGACACCACGAATATTTTGTTTATTTGTGGAGGGGCCTTTGGTGGATTGGAGCAGATTATTGAGAGGAGGTTAGGGGGGCGTTCCATGGGGTTTGGCTCGGAGCCGAAGTCCAAAGGCAACCGCTCGAATTCGGAGCTTTTGCGTGCGGTTGAGCCTGAGGATTTTTTAAAGTTTGGGATGATTCCTGAGTTTATAGGGCGTTTACCCGTTATTACCAGTTTAGAAGAGCTTGACGAGCGGGCCTTGGTTTCTATTTTGGTTGAGCCCAAGGATGCGCTGACGAAGCAATACAGGCGTTTGTTTGAGATAGATGGTGTGGCGTTGGATTTCACAGAAGGGGCATTGCAAGCGGTTGCGAGGGAAGCCATTTTGCGAAAGACGGGTGCACGGGGGCTTAGGGCTATTCTTGAGAAAGCGATGCTTGAGACCATGTTTCATTTGCCGTCGCGCAAGACGGCCAAAGAGGTTTTGGTTTCTGAAGAAACCATTGTGAAGCACAAGGAGCCTGTTGTGGTTTATGCAGCCTCAGAAGTTGTTGACGAAAGAGTTGCTTAGCGAAATTTTTTCTTCTGTTTAGCGGGCACGCCTCATTTTTTTGCCAGTTGGTCGTTTGTGGCATAAGCAATTCTTTGGAGGCTGTTATGTTGCAGGAGAAAGAATTGCCGAGTCTTCCGTTGTTGCCGTTACGGGACATTGTGGTT
Organism: Pseudomonadota bacterium; assembly: GCA_009786315.1. Classification (GTDB taxonomy): domain Bacteria; phylum Myxococcota; class Myxococcia; order Myxococcales; family Myxococcaceae; genus WRKR01. Next base: position 22,597 of record WQTM01000231.1, read on the forward strand.
TTTCCGCGTTCAGTGACGGTGCTATATGTGGGGCGAGAGAAGTCCATTGCAGCCTTGAGCATAGCCCAGCAACGAGGAGAGGAAGGCAAGGCGAGGATTATTCTTTCCGCGCAGAAGAAGGCCAAGACAAGCTTGCCGACGGAAGATGAGATTTTCCAGATAGGCACCATTGCGCAAATTCTTCAGCTAATACCCATGCCGGATGGGACGATGAAGGCTTTGGTGGAGGGGTTGGGGCGTTGTCGAATACGGCAATTTCTTGGGGGGGAGGCGCATTTTGAGGCGAGCTATGAGCCTTTGGAGGAGGAGGAGGAAACGGGTGTTGAGGTAGAAGCGCTCATACGTTCTGTGCATGCCACTTTTGAGAGTTTTGTTAAACTCAACAAGCGTATTCCGCCTGATGTTCCTCAGAAGGTGAAGTCCATTCAAGAGGTGTCTGCTTTGGCGGATACCATAGTTGGCCAACTTTCCATCAAGCTTGCCGACAAGCAGGGGCTGCTTGAAATTCTCAATCCAACGGTTCGTCTGGAGCGGGTATTTGAGTTGATGCAGGGGGAGATTGAGATTTTGCAGGTGGAGAAGAAAATCCGCACGCGGGTCAAAAAGCAGATGGAGAAGACCCAGAAGGACTATTACCTCAATGAGCAGATGCAGGCCATTCGCCGGGAGTTGGGGGAGCAGGGTGAGGAGAAGAGCGAAGTTGAAGAATTGGAAGAGCGTCTAAGCAAGGCGAGGTTGAGCCATGAAGCCCGGGAGAAGATACAGCGGGAGCTCAAAAAGTTTGCGTTGATGGGCCCTATGAGTGCGGAGGCGGGCGTATTGCGCAACTATATTGACTGGGTATTGGCGTTGCCGTGGCAGCAAGAAACCGCAGACAACCTGGACATTGTCCATGCGCAAGGCATACTGAATGAAGACCACCATGGGCTTGAGCAAACCAAGGAGCGTATTTTAGACCATCTCGCAGTGCAAGCTTTAGCAGGGAAGATGCGTGGTCCCATTTTATGTTTGGTAGGTCCTCCGGGAGTTGGAAAGACTTCGCTTGGGCGCTCCATTGCGCGTGCGTTGTCGCGAAAATTTGTGCGTATTTCTTTGGGGGGGGTTCGGGATGAGGCTGAAATTCGGGGTCACCGACGCACCTATGTGGGGGCGATGCCAGGAAAAATCATCCAAGCGATGAAGAAGGCGCAAGCGAGCAACCCGGTGGTGTTGTTGGATGAGATTGACAAAATGTCTTCGGATTTTCGAGGTGACCCTTCGGCTGCACTTTTAGAAGTTTTGGACCCTGAACAGAACGGGGCTTTTAGCGACCATTACCTTGAATTGGACTATGACTTGTCACGAGCTTTGTTTGTGTGCACGGCCAACAATGCGCATGCCATTCCGAGTCCGCTTTTGGACCGTATGGAACTCATTCGGATTGCCGGTTACACGGATGAAGAGAAAATGGCCATTTTGAAAAAGCACTTATTGCCGCGCCAGCAAGAAGCCAACGGGCTTGGCAAGGTGGACATTCATTTGGAAGATGCTGCCCTAAAGACGCTCATTCATGGTTATACGCGTGAAGCGGGCGTGCGCTCTCTGGAGAGAGAAATTGCCAGAGTTTTCAGAAAATTGGCCCGTATTGTGTTGCAAGAAGGTGTGCAGCCGCACCGGCTGGGGAGCAAGCGTTTATGTGAATTGTTGGGTCCGCAGAAATTCACCAAAGTCAGCAGGGAGAGTTTGAACCAGGTAGGTATTGTTGCTGGCCTGGCTGTGATGGAGAGTGGAGGAGATGTTTTGTTGACAGAAGCTGCGGTGATGCCGGGGAAAGGGAAGCTCATCATTACAGGCCACCTGGGGGAAGTGATGCAAGAGTCTGCCCAAGCGGCGATGACGTATGTGCGGACGCGCTCTCGGCGTTTTGGGATAGATGAGAAATTTTTGGAACATTCTGACATTCATGTCCACGTGCCGGAGGGGGCCATTCCCAAAGATGGGCCTTCTGCAGGTGTTGCGCTTGTGACGGCCATGTTGTCTGCCCTGGCGCGCATACCCGTGCGCAGCGAGGTAGCGATGACAGGTGAAATAACACTGCGTGGACGCGTACTTGCTGTTGGAGGCGTCAAAGAAAAAATATTGGCAGCACACCGTGCAGGCATTCGTTGTGTGTGCATTCCGAAGAGCAACGGAAAGACGCTTGAAGAGTTGCCGGGTTATGTACGCAAGGGCATGAAGTTTTATCCCGTTGAATATGTGGATGAAGTTTTGCAGGTGGCCTTGGCTTCAGAAGAGAACGCAAGCAGATTTGAGCCGATGGATGCGCAAGGGCTCCAAGCGTCCATTCCCAACTAGGGCCCATACTCAACGCCGTATTTTTCGCAATACGTTGTTGCTCGTCGGCCAAATCCACCGTGCTAAACTGTTTACAGTTAGGGTGCGTGGGTTTATTGCTTGAAGAGGTGGTTTTTTCATTGCAGATGCAGGAAGCCTATCCAGGTTGTTCATGATGGAATCCGAAACAGAAACTCAAACCGAAACTCCCAAGCCTCGGTTGTCCGAGCGGGTGCGGGAAGTGGCGTTGTCCATTCGGCACACCTATTCAAATTGGCGTGCCTGGTTGAAACAGCGCCCATGGGTGTTGGATTTGGGGTTTTTCTTTTTGGGGTTTTGTTTTGACTTGCTGCTTTTGAAAAGCATTGATTCTGTGCCCATGCTGATTCACCAAGGCAGCTATGTATTGCTGCTGTCGGCATTAATTTTGTTGGACCACCACTACCATGTGACACAGACATTGCCGGGGGGGTGGTGGGGGAAGTTGCTTGCCCATAGGGATTGGGTCATCCACTTTTTATTCGGAACGTTATTCAATGCTTTTTTCGTTTTCTATTTTCGGGCCTCCGTTATTTCTTCGCTGAGTTTTTTCATATTCATTCCGCTGTTGGCTTTGGTATTGGCGCTCAACGAATTGCCGATGTTTCGCAACCTGGGCCCACTGATGCGTATGGCGTTGTGGAGTTTCACCTGCACCTCTTTTTGGGCCTATTTGTTGCCTTTGTTGTTTGGATTTCTAAGCGCCTGGTTGTTTGTATTGGCTGTTTTTCTGTCCACCGTTTCCGTATTTGGGTTGTGGTACCTTTCCTTGCGCCTCACCGCAGACTTCCAATGGAATTTTTGGAGAGCGGTTGCTCCAAGCCTTGGTGTCCAACTGTTGTTGTTGTTGCTCTATTTTTCCGGGGTTGTGCCACCCGTGCCTTTGTCGCTCAAGTGGATTGGCGTATACCACGACGTCCGCAAGCCCGACGGGACGGAGCTGCTTTATGTCCGCGACGGTTTGCGTTTTTGGGAACATGGTGCCGAGACGTTTTTGGCAAGGCCACAGGACAGGTTGAATGTATGGATGCGCATTTTTGCGCCGAAGCGGTTTAGGGACGACATTTATGTTGCGTGGCAGCACAAGAATGAGCAAGGGCAGTGGATGCAGACGGACCGTATTCCATTGAAGTTGAGCCATTCTGGGCAAAGGGGTTGGACGGGCCACACCTATAAAGTCAACTATGCGTCTGGTGAGTGGAGGGTGGAGGTGTTGACGGCGGACGCTCGTTTGTTGGGGAGCATTGAAATAACCGTCCTCCCCGACAATTCCACGCAACCTCGCGAGTTTTTGTTGGACAAACGCTAAGTCCCCGCTCCACTTTTCTTCTTTTTGGATTGGGTGGCAGAACGTGCTAAGCCGAAGGGCATGTACAAACGCTTCTTCCTATATGTGGCTTTGGTTTTTGTGCTTGCTTGCACAACCAAGAAGATTCCTGGAACGGATTTGAGCGATACGGAGGGCAACAGGGCTTTGCTTGAAATGCTCGACGAATTTCGTCGAGCGACGGAGGACAAGGATATTGAGCGTATTGTCCGGTTGTTGGACGAGTCTTTCGCAGACGATGGGGGCACGGCCGACATGGCGGATGACATGGAATATGCCAATGCGCGAGAGAAGCTGAAGGAGCGTTTTTCCCGCATAAGCAACGTACGTTTGCAAATGACTTTCAGAAAGTTGGAGCGCTCCAAGGCGCAGTCAGACGTCTACTGGGTTTCCTACAGTTATATGTTGAGTTTTTCTCTGGCTGACAAGAACATGCAGGATTCAGACGTGAAGCAGATGCGTGTGAGGAAAACCAAAGGCGACCGTTGGCTGATTCTCAGTGGTATTTAGGCGAAGAAGAGGAAGGAGGAGGTGGCCTCAACACCTCTTGGGAGAAGCGCTCCATGATGGGGATTTCGCTTTGGAGGATTTTGAGGCCCTCCTGTCGGATGAGGTATTCGCCCGTATGGGCCAGGAAGCGGAGTTGTTTGGGGAGGTGGAGGGAGAGGGTACCGTTTACGATGCGTTGGATTTGGTTTCCGAGAGGGGAGAAGAGGAACTGGCCCTGATTGACGAGTGCGGCGCGGGCATAGGCATTGTCAGGTTCATTGGAGAAGCGCAGGGTTTTGGTCTCAAAGTCATAGGTGGAATATTCGACGAAGCTAAACCAAGAGGGGTCCACCTGTTTAGGGCCGATGCTGCGAATAAGAGGCTTGGGCAGATAGCGTATACGGCGGAGGAGGCGGCCATTGAGGAGGAGGACTTCAAGGACTTGGATGGAGAGGAGGAGGGGGTGGTATTGCAGCAAGAAAGGGGGATAACGCTCGTCTGAGAGGGTGGTTTCCATTTCCTCCAGGGTGACAGAGAGGAGGTGTCTGAACTCGAATTTCATATAGGCTAAGCCTGCTGTTGTCCCGAGTGGTTTTTGAGAAGCGACATAGAGAGGGGCAGGCGAAAAAGCAAAGCAGAAAGCGAACCATTTGCCAGAGAAGAGCGGGAGGAGAGAGATGAGAAGCGAAGCGCAGGGGTTGTTTGGAAGAGGCTTGTTGGCAGCGGCCATAGGGCTTTTGGCCTGTCGGGAGCCTGCGAAGAGTGCTGTTGAGCACGAGGGGGACATAACGGCGGAGCACCATAAAATGCCTGCCTTACCGCGCACGCGCCTAAGCCTGGAGGGCAGTTTTTCGCGTCAAACGGAGATATTCGAAGTTGAAGTGGCCCACACGCCGGAGGCGATTACGCGGGGGCTAATGTGGCGAAAGTCCTTGAAGCCTCGGGAGGGGATGTTGTTTGTTTTTGAGAGGGAGAAGGAGCAATTTTTTTGGATGAAGAACACGCTGGTGGGGCTGGACATGGTTTTCATTTCAGCGGAGCAGGTGGTGGTAGGGATTGTCGAGCATGCCACGCCTTTGAGTTTAAGCTCCCTCAGTGTTGGGCTTCCAAGCCGTTATGTGCTTGAGGTTGCGGCAGGGACTTGTGCAAAACTGGGAATACGCGCTGGCTCCAAGGTGGCCTGGGAAGCCTGGAATGAAACCCCCTAAGCGCCCCCCTACACCTCAAACCATGGGGGAACCTGGGCTATAGGGTATTCAGCAGGGCAAGGCGAGGAAGAAGCCGCTATTCTTGTGTGCAAAAGAGCGAAGATTTGACATTGTTGTTGTTGCAAAGCTCAGAGGAGGAATTGGATTCACAGGCTTGCATCAGCGAGCGGCAGACATATTTGGCTTTTGAGTTGCCGGCTTTGCAAGAGCTTCCCTCGCTGGAGCAGCGCTCGGTGCAATAACCTGCGGCATAGGCGCTGTCTGCGACGGGACCTGGGTTGAATTTTTCATCGCGTATACATGCCAAGTCCTCGCAGTCAGGGACGCCCAAGGAGATAATTCCTCGGGTTACCTTGCCATCTTTGTTGCTTGCTCCCAGGGCTTCCAGGGCATCTTTTGCTTCTTTTTCGGTGATATTTTGGGTGGTTTCGTTGGGTCCTGCTTTGAGAAGAAAACAGGGTTCCCCCAAATCGCTGGTGTCTGTGCAGGCCGAAGCCAGGGGAAGAAGCAAGGTTGCGAGATAGAATAGAATTGTCTTTGACTTCATAACCTATCCTTTTATGACAACAGAGGCTTGGAGGGAACTCTTTTGGATGTATACAGGGAACTTAAGTTAGCATAGATAAAATTTGTGTCGACTTGTTGATGTGAATGCTAAGTCCCGCTAGAGTCCCTCGTACTGGACATGTTGCTTCGCGGTTGCGCAGAAATGGAGAGTGCTTTTGAACCAAATGACAGTGCTTTTGAGCCAGACAACAAAGACGGTGACGGTGTGCTGTCTGCTTGGGTTTCTCTGGGGCGCCCGTGCCCAAGCGCAGGAGGTGGAGGCTCCGGGGACGCTTGATTTTTCAGAGTTGGACGACAAGGAGGCGCCACCGCCGCCACCTCCACCGCCTCCGGTAGTCTTGCCTTCTCAAGGCGCTGCCGAAAATGACAGGCCTACGCTGGCGCGCTCGCCCAACATCATCCAAACGGACCGAGTGCGAAGCGTGCAGAAGAAACTCTACATGAAGCGTGGCCGCTTTGAGTTGGCCCCCTATGTTGCTTTTTGTGTGAATGACCCTCTATACACCAAGTGGGGAGGCTCCATTCGGGCCGCCTATTATTTGGCCGACACTTTGGCGCTTTCGGCTCGGTTTACCTACATTCAAATGTTGAAGACAGACGATGTGCGTATGGCGAAGCGTTTTCTGTCTGCGGCCATTTTTCCTTCGGAACCTGAGTGGTGGCTGATGGCTTCTGTCGAATGGAGCCCCATATATGCGAAGGTATCCATTTTCAATTCCATTCTCCATTTTGATGCGGGGCTTGTTGGCGGGGCGGGGATAATGAAGACGGCCACCTACAGTGACTTGGGGTTTTTGCCGGCTTTTGATATTGGAGTCAACCTACGTGTGGTTGTGAAGGATTTTTTGGCTGTGAATGTAGCTTGGGTCAACACTTCATATGTGGATAAGCCCTTTGGTCTGGAGAAGAGTGGTATTCAAAACATTCAGATGATTTATGCGGGGTTGTCCATTTTCTTCCCCTTCAAGTCAACCTGGAGGGAGGCCGAATGATACGTACTTGGATGATGCTTGGAATGTTGATGGCGGCTCCCGTGTTGGCTCAAACGGCAGAAGAGGAGGCCGGGGATGTTTCGGAAGTTGACAAAGACGCCAAGGGGCCATTGAAGGAGCGGGTTCGCCCTGTTTCTGGCTACTTTTTCAAGCAGGACGGGCGTTTTGAGTTGAGCCCGGGGATAGCGTTTTCTTTGCGGGATGCTTTTTTCAACAAATACGTATTGGGTGGGCTTTTGGCCTACCATTTTACGGAGGAGTTGGGGTTGGCCCTTCGTGCAGGTTATGCGCTTTCTTCTATTTCTGGCTCAACCCAGGTTTGTGACTCGAGCGGTTGTCGACCGCCGACGCGCCAGAAGTTGGAGGACTCCGGGGCCTATGGCAACATTCGTGTCATGGGAGACTTAGAGCTGCAGTGGGCGCCCATTTATGGAAAAATCTCTCTGAGTGCTGAGGCATTTTTGCCCTTCAAGCTTTATGTTTTCATAGGGCCTGGAGTTGTCATGTATGGCCCAACGGGAGACCTCAAACTCAGCTTTGGAGGGACGGCTGGAATTGGGTTTCGGTTTGCTGCGACGCGTTTTCTTGCTGTGCGCATGGAGTTTCGCGACTTCCTCTACCAAGAGAACAGATTGAACAAGCGTTCCCTCCGAAACCAGCTGATGTTTGACTTTGGCATTTCTTTCTTTTTCCCGACGGGTTTTGACTCATGAGGCTTTGCATGTTGCATAAATATGTTGCCTTTGTTTGTGTGCTGGTTGCTTTTTTGGGTTTTTCAAAAGCCGAGGCTCAGACGTTTCAAGGGATGAACTCACAGCCAAAATCAAAGGCCAAAACAGCGCCCAGCAAGCGCACTTCGAGAGGCAAGCCGGCCAAGCCTGCCTCTTCAACAAAGGACGTGACGCAGGCGCCTGCGCCCCGTCCAGAGGTGGCTGCAACTCCGTCTCCCAAAGCTTCGCCTCCGGCAACTCCGTCTTCTCAAACTTCGGTTCCTGTGGTTTCTCCTGCGGACGAGGCGCAAGAGCAGCCCACGGGCCGCAGGGTGATTGGCAAAAACGTTGACACAAGCTTGCTTCAAGTTGCCATTAACCAATTTAAGGCAGAGGACTATGAGAAGGCTTCGTTGACGGCTTTTGAAATTGTGCGCAACCCCAAAATGGCGCCTGTTGCCACGGAAGCTCAGTATATTTTGGCCAAGGCGCTCTACCGTCTTGGGCTCTATCACTCTTCGTTGTCCCAGTTTTCCGATATTCTCGCCAAAGGCCCCTCAACGCCTTATTTTAAAAGTGCGTTGGAATGGTTGTTTTTTATTGGAAGGAAGACGGTGAATGAGACCGTCATTCTCGACGAGATTGCGCGTTATTCCAATGTGGAATTTCCGGAGCGGTTTCGAAGCGAGTTTCGCTATTTGTTGGCGCGCTACCATTTCCTGCGCGGAAAGGCGCTTGATGACATAAAGGAGACGAAGGAGGCCAACGGGAGTTTTGAGGAGGTGGTTCGTCTGAGTTTGGCGGTTCCCGAGGGGGACCCCTATTATGCTCGGGCGAAATACCTGGAGGGGCTGGCCTACTATCGCGATGGAAAACTCACACAAGCCGTAGACGCGTTGAAAGAAGTCATCCGCAAGACGCGCATGGTGCAAAGCACTCCCCAGGAGTCAGGCAGCAAGTCCTTTTTTGCATTGCGTGAATTGGCTTTTATGCAGTTGGCGCGCATTCACTATGGTGTTGGGCAAAGCCGAAATGCCATTTTCTACTATTCAAAAGTGGAGCGAGGGCGAGAGCAATGGCTCAACTCTCTTTTTGAGTCCTCCTGGGCCAGTTACCGCATTGGCCAATATGAGCATGCGCTGGGAAACCTCATCACCTTGTCTTCGCCTTTTTTCCGTGAAGAATATTTTCCAGAAGCATTCATTTTGAGGGCAGTCATTTATTTTGAAAATTGCCGCTACCAGGAAGCGCTCAGCATTGTTGATGATTTCGAAGCCATTTATGGACCTGTCCAGGAGAAGCTGGCGCAGATGGTGGCTTCCAACATGAGTGCAGAAGAATACTACCAGGCTCTGGATGAGATGAAGAAGATGAACCTCAACAGGAGAGGCTCCACCACGAATGAGATTCTCGCTCGAGTCTTAAACCTCGCCCTCACAGACACAGACTTGCGCAAGACACTGGATGCCATTTCCGAGCTTGAAAAAGAAGTGGATGTTTTCAGCAACTATGCAGACTCTTTCAAATACTCTGAACTTGTGAAGATGCTCATCGACTCCATTAAAGGGCAGAGGGAGAGGTTGATGAACAAGGCAGGTATTATGGCCAAGGGCAAGCTGGAGTTGGAGCTTTTGGAATTGCGGACTTTGAGCTCCAATGCGTTGCGAATTCGGGTGGACACGGTTGAGAAGGAGAAAATTTATTTGGAACAGCAGCTGGCTGAAGGTGGCGCGCTGGATGTCATTCGAAAATACAAATATTCCGTGGCAGTCCCGGATGATTACCTTTATTGGCCCTACACGGGTGAATATTGGAGGGATGAGCTTGGCACTTACCGTTACACACTGACGAAGGGTTGCATCAACAAGCCGTTGACGCCGGCAGCAGAGGCCGCGGATGATGATTCGTGAAGCAACGGGCGTCTCTGGGCATTATTTTTCTTGTAGTTTTCATTGACTTGCTGGGGTTTGGGGTTGTTGTTCCGCAGTTAGGCATTTATGTCGACAAATACAAAGGCTCAGCCTTCATGGTTGGGCTTTTGATGTCGAGTTATTCATTGATGCAGTTTTTGGTAGCGCCTCGGCTGGGGAAGTTGTCCGACAGGATAGGCCGCAAGCCCATATTGCTTTATAGCCTTTCGGGTTTTGTGGTTGCCAACCTTGTGTTTGCGTTTGCGGATTCGCTTCCCATGTTGTTTATTTCGCGTTTATTGGCAGGGGTTGCGGCGGCCAACATTTCCACAGCGCAGGCCTATATAGCGGACATAACAACCGAAGAGAGGCGGACGCAGGGGATGGCGCTTATTGGTGCAGCTTTTGGGTTGGGGTTTGTATTGGGCCCGGCCTTAGGGGGGCTATTGGGGGGGCTGGGTGGGAATTTTGCCATAGGGCTTGCGAGTGCTTTTTTTTCTGCGTTGAGTTTTTTATTGGCGTTATTTTTTTTAGCGGAGATACCGGAAGGGAGGAGGAAGAGGGGGGCGGGGAAAAGCCGGTGGTGGGTTTGGCTGAAGGCGCCGGGTTTTGGTTTGGCTTTGCTGTTGTTTTTTGTTTACACGGCAGCCTTTACGCAAATGGAGACGACGTTTGCCGTTTTTGTTCTCCAGAAGTTTTTGGCCCCCCATGCTTCCCTGGGCGCAGGAAATTTGTTTCACCTGCACGCCGATGCGGATTTAGAGGCACACAACCAAGCCTCTAGAATGGTGGGTTGGTTGTTTGCGGCCATTGGGGTTACAAGTGTATTTATTCAGGGTTTTGCGATTCGGCATTTCAGGAGATATTTTTCGGAAAAGGGTTTGGTGGTATGGGGGGGGGCTTTGGTGGCCTTGGGGTTGGCCCTATTTACCCTGCCGACGCGGTTTGTATGGATGTACATACCGGCCATAACCATTGCGTTTGGGGCAGCGCTCTATAACCCTTCGTTGTCTGCTTTGGTTTCCAGGTTGGCCCCACCGGAAAGCCAAGGGGAGGCCTTGGGGGCCTACCAAAGCATGGGGGCATTGGGGCGGATATTGGGGCCCATTTTGGGTGGATTTTTATATACAAGCTTTGCACCTTCTGCGACTTACCTTATAGCGGCGGGAATGGCTTTTTTGGTTTGTTTGGGTGCTTTGCGCTTGCCTCGCCTGAAAAGTCATTGAGAAAAACCATTGGGTTACCGACAGTACTTGTGACTTGGGCATGTGCGCGCTAAGAGGGCGGAGCTGGCGCCTTGGCTTATGGGAGCTTTGTTTGGGAGTAGCATATCAACATGACTGACGTGGAATTGAGCGCTATGGCAACGCCATTGGTGGAGTTGGACATAGCGCAAGCACAGACGGAGAATGTGAAGTCCGTCATTGAATATGGGCAACTGGACGCGGATGCTGTACGCATTGTCCTTCGCCTTCGGCAATATGGTTATGAGGCCTATTTGGTAGGGGGGTGTGTGAGAGACTTGTTGCTTCAGCGCACGCCCAAGGACTTTGACATTGCGACGAATGCGCGTCCGAGGCAAATAAGGGCCCTATTTAGGAATTGTCGTCTCATAGGGCGGCGTTTTCGGCTGGTGCATGTTTTTTCCCGACAGGGGAGGATTTTTGAAGTTTCCACGTTTCGTGCGGACCCGGGCACTTCGCAGGAGTCGGGGGACTTGCTGATTCGGCGCGACAACGTATTTGGCTCTGCGCAGGAGGATGTTTGCCGTCGGGACTTCACCATTAACGGTTTGTTTTTTGATCCGCAGGCGGCCTGTATTATTGATTTTGTTGATGGTTATTCGGATTTAAAGAAGGGGTTGTTGCGCACCATTGGGGACCCTGAAATTCGGATGAGGGAGGACCCTGTCCGCATACTTCGTGCCGTACGTTTTGTATGCAAGTTGGGTTTTGAGATTGAGCCACCCACCTATGCAGCCATGAAGGCAGCGGTTGGGGATTTGCCGAAGTGTTCCTCCTCGCGCCTTGTAGAGGAGATGTTTCGGTTATTGCGAGGGGGGATTGCGAAGCCTGCTTTGCAGATGTTGATGGCTTTGGGTGCATTGGAGTTGTTGTTTCCGCCGCTGTGGCGTTTTTTGAATGAGGCGACAGAGGAGGAGAGGGAGACTTTTTTTGCTTGTGTTTCGGCTTTGGACACTTGGTTAGCGGACGGGAAGAATTGCAGTGATGCGGTGATTTTGGCTTGTTTAATGATGGTGGTGGCCAACCCATTCCAGTTGGAGCAACAAGAGGAGAACATGCAAAAGCTCCAAGGTTTTTTGAGGGAACTCAAACGAGACATTTGTCTGCCCAAGCGTGTTGCGGAGGGTTGCAGGAATTTGTTGCTTGTCCAGCGTTTTTTGGCTGGGCAACGCAAATACAAAGGTGGCCTTCACCGGTTTAGGGAATATGTTTTTTTTGAAGAGGCGATGTTGGTGTTTGAGGTTTGGAATGTGGCCACGGGCCAATTTTCCGAGGAGTTGAGGGTGTGGAAGGAGGGGCGGGAGCCTGCGCTGAAGGCGTCGGCGAAAAGGCCCAAGCGTCGCAAGCCTTCGGCGGAGCTTTCTCCTGAGAATGGATTGGCCGCGCCGGACGGTGTGCAAGACAGCGGTTTTATGGCCTAGACCGCTTTTACTTTAAAATGATTCTTCAGACCGGTTTCAATTTGACATGAGCTCGACGCGGGCGAGGCTTTTGCGATGGGAGTGCACTTGAGTGGCTGTTCCCCTGCTGTTCGGCCTGAGCAAAAACGAGTCCAACGAAGAAGTCATGTCAAAGTGAAACCGGTCTAGGGAACCCAAATTTGAGCATGGACAAGGTGGAGAGCAACTCTGGGGGCAGCGTTGCCTCAAAAGACAGGCATTGCCCACTCAAAGGGTGGGAGAAGCAAAGCTCTGCTGCATGCAAGAAAAGCCGGGGGCAGAGGGGGGACTTTCCCAGGCCATAGCGCTCGTCTCCCAGGAGTGGGGCGTTGAGGCTTGCCAGGTGGGCGCGTATTTGGTGCATAACGCCCGTACGAATTTCAACAGAGAGCAGGTGGTAGAGGCCATGTTTTTCGAGGACGCGGAATTGGGTTTGGGCGGGGCGGGCTTTGGGGGCGTGGAGGGGGGCGATTTTGGAGCGGGGGCCTTTTTGTACAAGGGGGGAGGAGATGGAGCCCTCATGGGGCAGGGTACCCACGCAGAGGCAGAGGTAGCGTTTATATATGAGTTGTTTGGAGAAGGCCTTTCGCACAAGGCGATAGGCGTGCAGGTTACGGGCGGCGATGAGGAGTCCTGAGGTTTCCTTGTCAAGGCGGTGGCACAGTCCGGCTTCGAGTGGGTTGAGGGAGGCAGCTGTTTGTGTGGGGTAGCGCGCCACGAGTGCATTGGCCAAGGTATGGGTTTCGTCCCCACGCAAGGGATAGCAAGGGAGTGCGGCAGGTTTGTCAAGGACGAGCAAGGTTTCGTCTTCAAAGAGGACGTGAAGGGGGAGGGAGGGGTTGGGGACGAGTTGTGTTTGGGCCAGTGTTAAGTCCACTTCCAGCACGGTGCCAGGCTCCAACGTTTGGTTTTTGGCAATGGTGCGCCCATTAGAGCGAATGGCGCCGGAGGCCAAAAGTCGTTTAACATTGTTTCGTGACAGGCGCAGGGTTTGGGCCAAATAGGTGTCGGCGCGTTGTTTTGCCGCTTGAGAGGAAACTTCAATATTTGTTTTCACTCTCCGAGTGCCTCATAAACTTCCTCTGCTGTTTGGATTCTGTCGTCAGGCTCCTTATTCATAAGGTGCTCTGCGACTTGTGCCAGCAAGCGGTCCGCCGCGGGGTTAATGGAGGCAATGGGTTTGGGCTCTGTTTCGAGGACTTGTCTCCAAAGCTCATAGGGTGTTTTGGCTTCAAAGGGGGGGCGGCCGGAGAGCAACTCATAGAGGATGACGCCGAGGGAATAGAGGTCCGCTCGTGCATCCACATATTCGCCGAGAATTTGCTCCGGCGCCATATAGCGGAATGTACCGACCATTTTGCCCGTATGGGTGACACTGGCGCAGTCGTCTGAAATGAATTTGGCAAGGCCGAAGTCCATGAGTTTGGCGACGCGCTCTTCATTCACCATAATGTTGGAGGGTTTCAAGTCGCGGTGAATCAACCCGTGCCCGTGGATGTGGGAGAGCGCCTGCGTGAGTTGCAAAAAAACATCCTTCAAGCGGCCGACGCGCTCCGGGCGATTAATTTGAATAAGCTCCACGGTACCGACGGAGTGGGAAGTGGCAAACTCATGGTGAGAGGGGGGCAACTCATAAGGCAAGTCCACCGAGGACTCAGAGGAGGCGCTGGCAGCGGTGTCAGGCTCTCCAACCAGGTTGGCGAAGGCACGCATGGACTCGGGGCCTTCTTGGCTGATTTCGCTGGGGACTTCTTCGGCATAGTCCGAGAGTCCAAAATGGCGTCCTGAGTCGTCTGGTTTGTCCGTGCGGGAGGCTTCTTCGTCCCATGTATGTTTGTTGACGGTTTCCAAATGGGCTTTAATGGCCAGGAGCAGGTGTTTGTCGGAGCTAAGCTCTCCAGAGGACAAGGAGAGGTAGTGGCGCAAAGTCAACCCTTCCACCAACTCCATGGTTAAATAGGGGTAGCCTCGGTGGACGCCCGTGTCATAGACGCGGACGACGTTGGGGTGGGCGAGGCCTTGCAGGGTTTCATATTCGCGCGTCAGCCTGCGCACAACGCGCACATCCAACGCTGTGCCTGTAGACAGCAGTTTGAGGGCCACGGAGTCGCCCGAGCGTCTGTCTATTGCTTTATAAACCGTTCCAACCCCCCCGGAACCTAATTTTTCAAGGATACGGTAAGGGCCTACGGTTTTTGGGGGCATAGTTGAAACATGCAGCAATAAAAAGGTTAGGGGTTGAGAGAGAACTAAAATCAAACTAGCACCTCCCCCATGCTTTTGAGTAGAAAAGTTCACGGAACCCCCCTAGGGCCACATTTTGATGAAGTCATTGAACTCTTTTGAACAGACGATAAAGCAACATTCCCTGCCCAGGCACATTGGCATTATTATGGACGGCAACGGGCGCTGGGCTGAGTTGCGTGGGCTGCCGCGCCTCGAAGGCCACAGGGAGGGAGCCAACCGGGTGCGCGAAGTGACACGGTGTGCTCGCCGGTTGGGCCTTGAGGCTGTTACTTTATATGCATTTTCGATGCAAAACTGGATGCGCCCTTGGGATGAGATTGAAGGGTTGATGGCGCTGTTGAGCGAATATTTGTTGAAAGAGCGCCATGAGATTCTCGAAAACCAAATAAAACTCAATGTTATTGGTGAATTAGAGCGTCTTCCGGATGAAGTGAGGAAGCCCCTGTTGGAACTATGCGCAGCGAGTGCGTCCAACAAGGAGATGGTGTTGACATTGGCCGTCAGCTATGGCTCCAGGGAGGAACTTGTATTTGTGGCGCGTCGTTTGGCGCAGAAGGTGGAGAAGGGGGAGATGAGGGTGGAGGAGATAAGCGAGGAGGCGGTGGAGGCGGAGTTGTTTACGTTTGGACTTCCCGAAGTGGACATGTTGATACGCACGAGTGGCGAGTTGCGTATTTCTAATTTTTTATTATGGCAAAGTGCCTATGCGGAGTTGGTATTTTCCTCCACGTTATGGCCGGACTTTAAGGAGCCGCAGTTTTTGGATTGTCTTTCCGAATACCAGCGGCGGGAGCGCCGGTTTGGCTATACCTCTGCGCAGTTGAGGCCTGCGTCCACGTGAGATTTTTCCAGAGCAATTTATTTTTGCGCATATTGTCGGCGTTGGTGCTTTTGCCGGTTGTTTTGTTTTTTTTATGGAAGGGTGGCGCATGGGGCACCGCATTGTTTTCTCTGGCGGCGCTGTTGTGCATGTTGGAATACCTCGGCATGGCCTGGGGGAAGCCGGGCATATGGGGGTGGGTAGCGGCCCTCATGGTGGCCTGGGTGCCGTGGTTTTGCTCCACCTCTTTTTCCTTGTTTTTCACAGAGCGCCCCCTGTTTTGGCTGCTTTTCCTTGTAGGGGTACTCTATATAGGGGGGTGGGGGTGGCATTTGCTGGTTGGGCCGAGGGAGGAAGCGGTGGTGCGGATGGGGCACCTGGTGGCGGCTTTTGTCTCCATAGGCCTGGGTATGGCGGCGCTGGCTGCTTTGAGGGAGGAAGGTTTTGCCTGGGTATTTATGGCTTTGGTATTGACGTGGGCCAATGACACGCTTGCCTATTTTACGGGGCGGCTAATGGGGAAGCACAAGATGTTGCCCTCGGTGAGCCCGGGGAAGACGTGGGAAGGTTTTGCAGGGGGCATGTTGGGCTCCATGGTGGCGGCGGCCATAATGAAGTTTTGGGTATTGGGTGGGGTGGGGTGGTGGGCGTGTTTGGCCCTAGGGGTGGCCGCCGGTATTGTAGGCCCCCTGGGGGACTTGAGTGAGTCAGCGTTGAAGCGCTCCTTTGGGAAGAAGGACTCGGGGAGGCTTTTGCCGGGCCATGGTGGCATACTTGACAGGGTGGATGCGTTGCTGCTTGTGGCCCCGGTGGTTTGGCTTCATGTGGCTTTGTTTCCCAGGGTTGCATAGGTTTTGAGACATAAGGACGACAAGCATGTTGTTGCTGCTTCAAAAAATTTTAGGTTTTGTTGTGTTGCTTGGAGGCCTTGTGGCCGTACACGAGTTGGGCCACTTTCTCGTGGCCAAGCTGGTGGGCGTGAAAGTACTCAAATTTTCCATAGGGTTTGGCCCCAAGCTGTTGGGTTTTAAATATGGTGAAACCGAATATGTTTTGGCGTGGTTTCCCCTGGGTGGTTTTGTGCGCATGGCCGGAGAGTTGCCCACGGACAAGACAACACCCGAGGAGGAGAGCCAAAGTTTTCTCGCGCAGCCTTGGTGGAAGCGGGCCAGCATTGCTTTGGCGGGCCCCGCCTTCAACATTGTTTTCCCCCTAGGTGTGTTTTTCGCTGTTTATTGGGGCTCCACAGAAGAAATGTTTTTGCCGCGCATAGGCTCCCTGACACCGGAGCTTCCCGCGGCCCAGGCGGGCCTGTTGCCGGGGGACGTGTTGACAAAAATAGACGGCGTCCCCATTCAGTGGTTTTCAGACATTCCCCTCGCGTTGAAGGACCGTTGGGAAAGAGACGTGGTTGTTGAATATACACGCGACGGTACCACCCACAGCACGACGCTTCGCCCGAAGAAGCACGAGGAGGTGACGCTGGTTAGGAAAAAAACCTATGGTTTGTTAGGGCTGTCGCTGCATGCGCGCCCAGCCATACTGGGCGTATTGCCGGACTCTGCTGCGAAGGTGGCAGGGTTGCAAACTTTTGACCGTATTTTGGAGGTGAATGGCGAGCCCATTCGCGACGAAATTGACTTGCTGAAGGCGCTGAAAGCGGCCTCCTCTTCATTGCAGCTTCGTGTGGTGCGTGCCCAATATGAGGATGTTGCGGGGTGGAAGTTGCGGGTGCCCGAGGTGGTTTCCCTCAGCATGCCCAAACAGGAGGGGGAGGGCTATGCAGCCATGGGGGCCATGCCGGGGGATTTGTTTGTTGGAGAAATACTGAAGGGCACTCCTGCGGAGAAGGCGGGCCTGAAGAGGGGGGATTTGTTGTTGGCCTGGGACGGGGAGCCCATATACTCCTGGGCGGCTGTTGGGCAGAAACTCAGTGGGCGGGAGGGGCAGCCTTTCCAACTGAGTTGGCTTGGCAGCGACAATAACCGGCACGAGGTGGAGTTGGCCCAGGAACTCCAAGAGAAGCAAGTGCAACACAAACTCCGCCTTCCCATTTGGGAGTTGGGACTTCGGCCCCAACTGGCCTATGTTTCCGCGGAAGACGTGCTGGGGGGTATTTCCAAGCCCGAGCCCCACCCCATTCGAATTGGGTTTTGGAAGGCATGGAAGAAGTCCCTGGAGGTTGTGCCGGAGTTGACTGTTGACACGACGGTTGCGTTGATGAAGATGGTGACGGGGCAGGCTTCCGGCGAAAATGTAGGCGGCCCGGTGATGATTTTCCAAGTGGCAGCGCAGAGTGCAGAACAGGGCCTTGGCAGTTATTTAAGCATGATGGCAATGCTTTCCATTAACCTTGCCCTCGTGAATTTGTTGCCTTTGCCCATATTGGACGGTTTTACGGTGTTGACGGCCCTGTGGGAAGGCATTCGCCGAAAGCCTTTGCCGATGCGGTTTAGGGAGATAGCCAACCTTGTGGGTTTGGTATTGCTGGTTTTGCTGATGGGCTACGCACTCAAAAATGACATTGTCCGCATATTGAGGTGAACGTGGTTTTGGCATTGGACAACTCCACCGAAGTGCTTTCCCTGGCCCTCCTCCACGTAGGCCAAGTGCTTTGCCAACGTTGTTTCCACCCTCCGGAGCGCTCCAGCGTGGTTTTGCCCGAAGCCGCCTTTGCCCTTTTGGCAGAGGGTGGGGCAGAGGTGGCGGGTTTGGAAGGAATAGCCATAGGCCTGGGCCCCGGCTCCTTCACCGGCCTTCGCATAGGCCTCTCCACGGCCAAAACCCTGGCCTATGCGGCTTCCATTCCCTTGGCAGGGGTTTCCTCACTGAAGGCTTTGGCCCTGGAAGGCCCGCCGGGAAGCCCCCTATGGGCAACAGGGGTGTTTAGGCGGGGTGAAATATTTGCCGGTTTGTTTGTGCGTACCCAAGAGGGTGGGGTGGAGGTATTGGAGGAGGAGCGTACATTTGAAATAGCCCCCTTCGCCAAGCGCCTCAAAGCCATGCCCCAAACCCCCGCCCTGGGTTTTGGCATACACCGTTTCCGCGAAGCTTTTTTGGCCGAAGGCGTGGCGGCGCAGCAATTGCTGGGCCACCCCATTTGGCCCTCCGCCGTGTGTATTGCGCAGCTGGCCCGGTTTTCACCTTTTGACAAAGAGGCGCTGTTTGCGTTGGCGCCCAGCTATTTGCGTGGCAGCGGCGCCGAAGAAAACCCGCTGTTTGCACAAAGCGCCGTTGTGCCCGCAGGAGACACACCATGAAGAAGGGGCATATTGCCTTGTTTGGCGCCACGGGTATTTTGGGAAAACAACTGACAGAGGCGCTGGAGGCCAGGGGTTTTCCCTCCGAGGGGTTGACGTTGCTGGCCGGTGAGCGCTCCGAGGGTGAGGAGGTTGCCTATGCAGGCGACAGCCTATGGGTGGAGGCCATGGGCCCCGCTGCACTCAAGGGGGTGGGGTTGGCCCTATTGGCCCTACCCAGGGAGGTGGCGGCGCAGGTGGGGGTGTGGGCCGAGCAGGCCGGCATACGTGTTTTAGACGCCAGTGGGGGCGCCCTGCCGAAGGTGCCCCTCCTCTCCCCCCATGCCTTGGGGAAAGCGGAGCCGAAGTGGCCTGAAAATGTGCGGCATGCTTCCCTGGCCTCGCCCCTGGCCCAAGTTTTGGCCAGCATATTGTTTCCACTCAAGCCTTTTGGGCGCATAGAGGCCACCGCCATATGCGGCAGTGCCTGCATGGGCCAAGCAGGAGTGCAAGCCTTGGAGAAGCAGACACTGGCCATGTTGAATGGCCGGGAGGTGGAGGTGGAGGGGGGGTGGAGGCAGGCTTTCAACATATTGCCGGCCTTTGAGGGGGTGGGGGGTGGTTTTGCGAGTGTAGCAGAGGCCGAAGTCCCCATGGAGCTTGAGCGTTTGCTGGGGGCCCCCATAGCCATGGGGCTGCACGTGTTGTTTGCGCCCTTCTTTTTTGGCGTCAGCATGTCCTTTGCCATAGCCGTTGAGGGCGGCAAAAGTGTGGGGTATTGGCGCGAGGTTTTGGCTTTGGGCCATGGGGTGAAAATACTCGAGGACAAGGAGCACGGCCTTTTTCCGATGCCGATGTTAACAAGCCAGGACTCCTCATTGTTGGTGGGCAAGTTACGCCTGGAGGGCAACATTTTGAGAGGGCTATTGGCCTTTGAGCCGGCCATTTATTTGGCGGAGTTTGCGGCAAATTTGGCGATGGTGGGGGTTGGGGGATGACAACTTGTCACAAAACGGGGGAGGGGGAGACATAGGCCGCAGGGAAATTCATATATTTGGGTTGGCCTATGAATTGCTGGTGGACAGAGGAGGAAGCTTTTATGCACGTTTCAAGTTTTCGCCGTTGGTTGTTTTTTGGGTTTGCCCTGTTGAGTGCTGCTGCGGTGGCGCAGAGTGTGGAATTGTCCATAGACAACAACAAGGAGAGGAAGGTAGTGGGGCACTCAGCTTGCTCGACGCGGTTTGACGTCCGTTGGGATTTTAGCGAGGGCTATAGTGCGTGCGGCGACTTACGGATTTGGGCCAGCACCCAAGCCTCTTGCGAGACGGAGGAGGGTGAGGTGCAGACAGTTGCGCAAGACACATTGAATGCCTCATACACCTCAACGGTGGCGATGCCTTTGTTGAGGGACTGGCCGGGGTTTGGGGGGGTGGCCTGTGGGGAGGAGGGCGGGGCGGGGCGAAATGTTAGCCACCGTATTTGCGCCACTTTTTCCGTGGAAGATGCTGCGAACGACTGTGTGCCGAAGACGGTGAAGAACAAGCTGAGCCTTATTTATAAAACCACCCCCCCCCAGCGGCCTGAAATCAACGACGCAAAGGGGTATGACGGGGAAATAAACATTCGTTTTTCTGTGGCCTCCTCGGACTATGTGGACAGAGTTGTCCTCTATAGGAAGCACGCGGGGGGTGGGGACGAAGAGATAAAGACGACGCATATGAATGCCTCAACCAGTGCGACCTTCAGGGTTTCAGGGTTTGAGAACAGCGAATATAGTTTTTGCCTAAGGGCCATAGACGAGGCAGGCAATGTGAGTGAGTGCAGGGATTTAGACATCAGCATTTTTCCCACCTATGGTTTTTGGGAGATATACAAAGCGAGGGGGGGGGGAGGAGGGGG
>WQTM01000232.1 GCA_009786315.1 Pseudomonadota bacterium
AAGTTCCCCGCCGGAGGCAAAATGCCCGGAGGGCGAGAAAGCCCGGGCCGCAGGCCCAGAGAGAACAACGCCCGAAGGGCGAAGAGAAACATTTCCAAAAATGGCCCGGGCCGCAGGCCCAAAGAGAACAACGCCCGAAGGGCGAAGAGAAACATTTCAAAAAAAAGCCCGGGCCGCAGGCCCAAAGAGAACAACACCCGAAGGGTGAAGAGAAACATTTCAAAAAATGGCCCGGGCCGCAGGCCCAAAAACACATTGTCAGCTGGCAACAACCCCGCCCGGAGGGCGAAAAAAGCAAACCCGCAGGCCCATACCTCCCCAGTCCCCACTCCTCTTTTAGAGTCTACACAAGAGAATGTTAGAGAGAGGGTGGCCGAGGAAGCGCTCTGCTTGTTGGGCAAAGCGCTCCGGCTCATCCGTTACAAAACAGAGGTGAGAGGCTTGGGGTGTGTTTGCGCAGAGTGCATGCAAACGCAGCAAGGTGGACACATGCTGCGCTGTTGCCACAGCCGAGTCCACCAGCTGCACCTCTGGGCACAGCACAGCCTCCAAAGTGGGGGCCAGCAGGGGGTAGTGCGTGCAGCCGAGCACCACCGTGTCTGCGCCAAACTCTATAACAGGCTGTATATAGTGGCGAGCAACCAAAGTGGTTACTTCTCCTTGCAGCCAACCCTCCTCCACCAGGGGGACAAACAGCGGGCATGGTTGGGCAAACACACAGAGGGAGGGTTGAATGTCCAACAATGCCCGGTGGTAGGCCTTGGAGCGTATGGTGCCCAAAGTCCCCAGCACAGCAATGCGGCCATTGCGCGTATGCTTTGCCGCCTGCTGCGCTCCCGGTACAATGACGCCCACAACGGGAATGGAAAGCCGCTTTTGCAGGCCCTCCAAAGCCAGTGCCGAGGCTGTGTTGCATGCTACCACCAACAGTTTTATGGAGTGGCCCAACAAAAACGCGGCGGCCTCCTGCGCATAGCGGCAAACCACCTCCGCGGACTTGTTGCCATAGGGGAGGCGCGCCAAGTCCCCCAAATAGACGGTATTCTCTTGGGGCAACAGTTGCTGGAGTGCCTTGAGGACAGTCAACCCTCCAAGGCCTGAGTCAAATACACCAATGGGGCGGTTGCTCGGGGACATGCCCCTCTCCCTAACACGGGGCACTTGGGGACACTACCCAATAAGGTGCGCAGAGGTTGCCCACAACAATAACGCACCCAAGGCAATGCGGTAGTAGGCAAAGCCGTTGAGGCTGTGGCGCCGCACCAAACGCATGAGAAACCAAATGGCCGCAATGCCAGAGAGGAAGGAAACCACCACGCCTGCGCACAACGCCCCCCACTCCTGCCCCACCCCCTGCTGAATAAGCGTGCGTAACTCAAAAAAACCGGCAAGGCCTGTGGCTGGAATGGACAACAAAAAGGAATAACGCGCCGCCTCTTCGCGTTTAAAGTTGGAAAACAATGCCCCCGTCAGCGTGGTGCCGGAGCGGGAAGCCCCCGGCACCAAAGCCAAAGCCTGCCAAAAGCCTATGAGCAAAGCATCCTTGAGTTTCATCTCTGACAAGGCCCGTTGCTGGCGCCCTCGCTTCTCCGCCAACAACAACACCACGCCAAACAACAAAAGCGCGCTGGCAACCACCCACATGGAGCGCGCCTCATTCTCAATAAAACGCTTCAACACGAGGCCAAAAAAACAAATGGGGAGCGTGCCCAACGCCACAAACCAGGCCGTCTGGCTGTTGGTGCTATGGTAGGGGTTTTTTTGCTTCAGCGCTGCCCAGGAGGCTTTTGTCAGTTGGGCAATGTCCTTGCCAAAAAAAATAATGACCGCTGCCGTTGTGCCCAGCTGAATGACGGCGGAAAAAGCAGCCCCCACGTCCCCACCCTCCAGCAAGGCAGAAGCAATACGCAAATGCGCCGTGGAGCTAATGGGGAGAAACTCCGTCAGCCCCTGCACCACCCCCAAAACAATTGCTTCCCATAAATGCATGCAAAACCTCTCTTAGGCCAAAGCCTCGCGCAAAGCCTCCGTCTTGTCCGTGCGCTCCCAGCTGAAACCTTCGGACTCCCGGCCAAAATGCCCATAGGCAGCCGTGGGCTGGTAAATGGGGCGTAACAAGTTGAGGTGTTGAATAATTTGGAAGGGCCGCAAGTCAAACACGCGCGACACCGCCGCCTCTATTTTGCCCTCCTCCACCGTCGCCGTCCCAAAACTGTCAATGCTGAGGCTGACAGGTTTGGCAACGCCAATGGCATAGGCTATTTGTACTTCGCACTTGCGGGCAAGGCCTGCCGCTACAATGTTTTTGGCAACATAACGCGCCATATAGGCGGCGGAGCGGTCTACTTTTGAGGGGTCCTTCCCGGAGAAGGCCCCTCCACCGTGCCTCCCCATGCCCCCATAGGTGTCCACAATAATTTTACGCCCGGTGACGCCGGAGTCCCCCATGGGGCCCCCTATGACGAAACGCCCCGTGGGGTTAATGAAAAACTCGCAGTCCTTGCGCATGGCCTCGGGAATGACGGGGAAAACCACGTCTTCAATAATGGCCTCGCGCAATTGCTTGAGGGCAATGTCCAAAGAGTGTTGCGTGGAAACAACCACGCTTTTTACCGCGACGGGCTTGTGCCCGCTATAGAGGAAGCTGACTTGCGCCTTGCCGTCCGGGCGCATCCACGTGTGTTGCTTGCGGCGGACTTCTGCAAGCTTCTTCGTCAGCGCGTGCGCATAAAAAATGGGGGCCGGCATTAACACCGGCGTCTCGTCGCAGGCATAGCCAAACATCATCCCCTGGTCCCCCGCCCCCTGCTCCTTGTTTTGGCTGGGCTCCACCCCCATTGCAATGTCCGGAGACTGGCCCTCAATGGCCACCATAACACCACAGGTGTTGCCGTCATAGCCCATGTCCGAGTGCGTGTAGCCAATGTCACAAATGGTTTTGCGGACAATGGTTGGCACGTCCACAAACCCCCTCGTTGTCACCTCCCCTGCAACAAAAGCCAGGCCCGTCTTCACCAGCACCTCAATGGCCACCTTGCTTTGCAAGTCCTGTCCCAACATGGCGTCGACAATGCCGTCGGCAATTTGGTCAGCAATTTTGTCAGGGTGTCCCTCCGTCACGGATTCAGACGTAAACAAAGTATTTTGAGTTTTCATGTCATTCCAGTTGAGGCCACCCGCTTGGGTGTGGCCGGTTTGTTTCTACAATGGGGGAATAGCCCCTTCAACATACCGGAGAAGCTCTAGCCCAGGGGGGTTGGGTTTGACAAGGGGGAGGGTGGGGGAAAAGGTTTAGGGCCTGGGCAATTCGCTGTTGGGGTGTATTTCGCTTTGGCGGACGGCGAGGGAGTTGGGGGGGATGCTTCGCGTAATGAAGGCATTGCCCGCGACAATGCTGTTTTCTCCAATAACGGTGGAGCCGCCGAGAATGGTGGCATTGGCATAGACGACGACGCCGTCTTCGAGGGTGGGGTGGCGTTTTTGGTTGGCCATATGTTTGGCCACCGTCAACGCGCCCAGCGTTACGCCCTGGTAGAGTTTGACGTTGTTGCCGATGTACGTGGTTCCGCCAATAACAATGCCGGTACCGTGGTCAATGAAAAAGCGGTTGCCGATGCGAGCGGCGGGGTGAATGTCAATGCCTGTTTTCCAGTGGGCAAACTCCGTCAGCATACGCGGCACCAGGGGCATGTTGTGCAAGTGGAGGGCGTGGGCGAGCCTATAGAGGGCGATGGCATAGAAGCCGGGGTAGGTAAGAATCACTTCATCCAAGCTTTGGGCGGCCGGGTCCCCCTCGAAAATGGCCTGGGCATCCGCTTGCATGGACTCATGCAGGAGCCACAACTCTTGGGAGAAGCGCTCTGGGAATGAGGGCTCTCGCGTAGGCGCGCCCGGGGGGCAGACGGCCCGAGTCAACTTGCCGAGCAGTTGCAGCAGGGAGAGCAACTCTTCCTCGAGGGCGGCTTTGGAGCAAGAGGTAAAGGTGGAGAAGTGGGGGAAGAGGAGTCCCATGGTTTGGGAGGCGAATTGTTGCACCAGGGGCTGTATTTTTGAGGGGAAGCAGTGCGCGCTGTGCGCGGCAAACAGCTGCTCAACCAAAGGAGGGTGGAAAGTCATCCCCCGCAAGCTAGCATGTTTGGAGCATACGGACCAACCCCGGCGGTTTTCTATTTTCCCCCCCTGCGCCCCTTTTCCTACCTGCTTTTCTCAAACAAAGTTGTGCGCAATATTTGGGCCGAGTCCAAGGCCTTGTTGAGTTTGCCGAGCAGGGACATGACTTCCAGGCGCGAAACCTTCGCCCCCGCCCCCTTCTTTTTCAACTCCGCAAGGCTTGCCCTCGCCAACAACAGAGGGAAAGCCACAAAGGCCAAAATTCCCCGGTTGGCCCCTCCCGCTTGCAAGGCGTCGACATAGTCAACGGCCCGGAGCAAGTCCGCCTCTGCCAAGGCAAACACGGCTTGGTGGGAAACATTCGCGGGCAAATAGCTGCGGCCGTCCTCCTTGTCGCTGCTCTGGTCTTTCAAAATATTGACCAGTTGCAGGCCCTCGCCAAACAAAACCTCCGTCTCCTTCAACCGGTCCTTCACAGCCTCAAGCGTTGGGCATGCCAACAAAAAAAGCTCCGTCAGCAACTCTCCGACAATGCCGGCCACCCAATAGCAATAGCGGCGCAAGTCCTCCAACGTGGACAACTCAAAGCTGCCCTTCTCGTCCGCGCGCTCGACAATTCCATACATGCCCTCGCAGGTACGTTTGACGTGCTGGCGAATAATGGTTTGGGCCTGGGGCGAGAGCGTCAGAAACGTTTCCACGACAGCAACGGATTGAGCAATCAGCTGTTGGTAGCCTTTGTGCGCGCTTGGCATGGGGGATGACCATTCCGGGACAAATTGGGCAGCAACCGCTGCCGGCGCCTCTGCGTCCAGCAGTGTTTCAAGTTGCTTGAGTGCACCCAAACGTTTGGCCCTGGGCCAGGCCTCTGCGTCCTCAAAAGTGTCCGCAATGCGAAAAAACAAATAGGCCAACCCGACTTCCTTGCGCGTGGGCTCCGCAAGCAGAGGAATTGCCAGCGCGAAAGTCCGGCTTGTCTTCAATAACCATTCGTCCAACAAAGCCATGAAAACCATGGCTACTAAATTCATTCACTAAGCGCCAACGGCTTTTCGCGCAAAAACAGCGCGCAAAAATACCCTTGTCGCGCAAAAATAGCGCACAAAAAAACAAATTTAGTTGTGTGAAATCAAAAAAATTCATAAAAGCAGTCTATGCCAAATTTAGACATTGCTATCGTAGGTGGAGCTTTCACGGGGTTGTCGGCGGCGGCAGCACTGGCCGCACAAGGCTTAAAAGTGGCCGTTTTCGACAGCCTTTCTGGTCCCAACCCTCAATACCGTGGTGAGCTGATTCACCCGCGGGGTGTGCGTGGGCTTTCAAAGTGGGGGCTTTTGGAGCCACTGAGGAAAGCCGGTGGGCTGGATTTGAGTGGTTTTGCTGTTGCGCCTGAGGAGGATGGGAGTGAGGCGGTGCTTTTGGACTACCCCTCGTGGGGGGGCCCCGGCCTTGGCATTGAGCAGCACGCCATTGTCAACACCATGCGGGCGGAGGTTGCTGCGCGCCCCAATGTGACGTTGCACCTTGGCAAGCGCGTGGAGGGTTTGCTCCGAGAAAATGGCCGCATTGTCGGCCTCTATTTGGACGGTGGTGAGGAGGTGCGCGCAAGCCTCACCATTGGCGCTGACGGCCGTCAGTCCCATATGCGCCAATGGTTGGGTGTCCCCCACAAAGTCAAACTCCTCTCCTATTCCGTCATCCTCACGGTGACAGAGGACGCTCTCCCCTATGGACGCCGCGGGCACGTCTTCCTGGGGGCGCCGGGCACCATTTTGGCCTACCCCTATGGAGAAAACCTTGTGCGCCTGTGCATTGACGTCTCCGTGGACGCGCCCAAAGGGCCCTCTGCCTGGAGAAGCCTCTTGCTGAATGAATATGTGCCCAAAATGCATGAGCCTTTGCGTACAGCCGTCGAAAAAGTCCTCAGCGACGAAAGCCAGCCCATTGTCGCCGCGGGGACGCACTCCATCCGCACGGAGGCTTGTGTTGTGCCTGGGGCGCTGCTGGCAGGAGACGCTGCAGGTTGTGCACACCCCTTGACGGCGGGCGGCATGTTGAATGCTGTCAACGACGTGCTGCTTTTCTCCGAGTGCCTGGCCAAAGAGGGCCCCACGGACGAGGCCCTCAAAAACTTCCAGCGTGCGCGCTACCGCTTTATTCGCTCTCGCGAAATGTTTACGGACGCCCTCTATGAGGTATTCAGCAGCAAGGCCGAAGGCGCTCGTGGTTTGCGCAAGGGCATTGTCCGCTATTGGCTTGAAAGCGAGCGTGCACGTGCCGCTTCCATGCGCATTTTGTCCGGCGATGAAACCAGCCCCACGGCCTTCTTGGGTGAGTATACCCGCGTCATGGGCCTTTCCACCTTGTCCATTTGGAGGAGTGAAAACGACAAACTCACCGAGCGGGCTTTGCGCTTGTCGGCGCTGCTTCAAACCTCGTTGGGACGCTTGGAGCGTGCTGCTGAAATTACCATTGGCCAAATTTATGCGGACCAGAAAACCCGCCTCAGTGCACTTCCCCCTCTCAAAGGCGAATAGGACTTCTCCCTCTTCTCCAGGGTAGCCCCCTTGAAAAATACTCGCTTGGGCCCTTGTGGTTTGGGCGGGTTTTTGTTTTTGAGGGGGGCATGCCGTCTCCAAGGAGTGTATGCCGTGAAAGCAAAAAGCATTCTCGAGTTGGTTGGCCGAACGCCGCACTTGCAGCTTTGCAAACTGTTTCCTCAGGCGGAGGTGTGGATGAAGTTGGAGCGCCAAAACCCCGGCGGCAGCCTCAAGGACCGTGTTGCGTTGGCAATGGTGGAGGCTGCTGAGAGAAGCGGCCTTCTCCAGAAAGGCTATACCATTGTTGAGCCTACCTCGGGCAATACGGGCATAGGCCTTGCCATGGTATGCGCAGCCAAAGGCTATGCCCTCATTCTCACCATGCCCGAGTCCATGTCCGTTGAGCGGCGCAACCTGCTTGCAGCCTATGGTGCACAACTGGTGTTGACGCCACACGCCGAAGGCATGTCCGGCGCCATAGCCAAGGCGCACCTGATTGCCCAAACCATGCCTCAGAGTTTCATGCCCTCGCAGTTTGAAAACCCTGAAAACCCCGCCTGCCATGAGAGACAAACTGCCCGGGAAATTCTCGAGGACTTCCCTGAAGGTTTGGACGTGCTGGTGGCGGGTGTGGGCACCGGCGGCCATATTTCAGGGTTGGCCAAAACCCTCAAACCAGTTTGGCCCAACTTGCATGTTGTCGCCGTGGAGCCCGCCTTGTCACCTGTGCTTTCAGGGGGACAGGCAGGCCCTCACCCTTTGCAAGGTATTGGTGCAGGTTTTGTGCCCCAAATGCTGTCCAGGGAGTGGGTGGACGAGGTGCTTTGTGTGGAGGGGGGAGAAGCCTTTGCTTGGTTGCGCAGGGCAGCGCGGGAAGAGGGCCTTTTGTGTGGCATTTCTTCGGCGGCGGTTTTGGCTGCGGCCAGCCGGTTGCTTTCTCAAAATGCTGCCCAGGGCCGCATTCTAACGCTCTGCTATGACAGTGCGGAGCGTTATTTGTCTGTTGAGGGTTTGTTGGCCTGAGAGGGGAGGGGAGGGTGGGCGTTTTTGTCCCTCCGCCCCCGCCATTGGGCTTATTTTATTCCAAGGTTATTTTTCGAATGCGGTGGTTATAGTTGTCTGCCACATAGAGGTTGTTGCCCTCCGCGTCCACCACAATGCCTGTGGGGTTAAAGAAGCGAGCAACATCTCCTGTGCCATCGGCAAAGTCGCCGTTGCCATAACCTATAGGGCCGCTGCCAGCAAGGGTACTGACGACGCCCTCGGGGGTTACCATTCGGATGCGGTGGTTAAACCTATCTGCCACATAGAGGGTGCCCTTTGCGTCCACGGCGAGACCCATGGGGTAGTTGAATTGAGCATGGCTTCCCTCGCCGTCGGCAAAACCTGCTGTGCCTCCGGCGATGGTGAGGATGTTTCTTGTGGGAGTCACTTTGCTGATGCGGTGGTTAATGGTGTCGAGCACATAGAGGTTTCCTTGTGCGTCCACGTCCACGTCATAGGGAAAATCAAACGGTGCGGCAACTCCGAAGCCGCCGATAAGCGTGCTGACAAACCCATTCGGAGCCACTTTTCGGATGCAGTTGTTATCAACATCCGCCACATAGAGGTTGCCTTGCGAGTCTGTGTTGAGGCCGCGAGGGGTATACCACTGAGCATGTGTTGCGGGGCCGTCGGCGAAGCCTCGTGTTGTTCCGGAGAGGGTGGTGACGATTCCGGTGGGTGTTATTTTGCGGATGCGGTGGTTTTGGCTATCCGACACATAGAGGTTGTTTTCCAAGTCTGTGGCTATTCCATGAGGGAAGTGAAACTGTGCGAGTGTTGCTATGCCGTCAGCAGAACCTTGTGTACTTCCGGCAAAGGTAGAGACGACGCCCTCGGGTGTTATTTTTCGGATGAGGCTGTTTCCGGTGTCTGCCACATAAATGTTGTTGTCCGTATCCATGCTAATGGCTTCAGGGCGACGGAACTGTGCCTCCGTGCTGTTGCCGTTGCTGTTTCCCGACGTGCCGTTGCCGGCCAAGGTAGAGACAGTGGCTGTCAGCACATAGGTGAAGTGGGTGTTGGAGGTAGCGGTGTCGAGGGAGGTGGTGACTTGCACAAGGCCGGAACAGAGTTTGTTTTTGGGCACTTCAACACGTATTTCGGTTTCTGAGGCCGAGAGGACAACAGCGGGGACACCATTCAGAGTGACGTTGTTTTCCGAGAGGACGGGGCTGAAGTTTGCTCCCTGAATGCTCAATACAGAGCCAAAGCCTGCCGAGGTAGGGTTGAAGCTGTGAATGACAGGTATGGCAGAGGGAGAGGGGGCCTGGGTTTGGGTTATGGCCACCGTTTTGCTGAGCAGGTTATTGCTTGCTGTTATGGTTATGGTAGCGAAGCGGGCATCCAAGCTGTCGTTTTGAGCCACCCGCACCGTCAATGTTTGTTCGCCGGTGCCGGAGCTGGGCAGCACGCTGCACCAGTCCGCGTCACAGTGCGCGGTCCAGTCGGTATTGGAGATGACATTAAAGCTTTTCTCGCTGGAGGCTTTCGAATGAAAAACAAGCTCTGTTGGGTTGACATCCAGTATAACGCCACAAGCAACCGCCCCCGCTATTATTAAAAACAACAAAAAAATCGAATATTTTCTTTTTGCGGTGCTCATTTTCTCTCCCGGTTTCTTTTCTGTAGTTCAGACGTCGGTGTGACATGTAGCCTATATGAATACGTATTGAATTCACAGCCTCATTCTAAACTTCGTAAACAAGGGTTCACATATTAAAGATGAAGCGTTTTAGCCTTGGTTTTGTTTCAGGCATTTTTATTTTGCCCAGTTTTTCTCGTATAGAGGGGGGTGGGGGCCACCCCCTAGGGGGCCCAAGGAGCTGAGTTTGTTTCCAAGTTGCCTTGAGTTGCTATGGTGCACACGCCAACTTGAGACGGGCCTAGGGGCCTGTTCGCGCGAACGCTCAACGCCCATCTTTTGGCGTATTTTCCGTAATACGTCGTTGTTCGCCGGTATATTCGCCCGCCTTGCGCCTCGTCTTGCGAAGAATTCGCTCAAAACCTGGACTGCTCACAGGCCCTAGTTTTTGCCTGTTGTTTTGTGGCCGAGTTTGGCTTGCCACTTGGCAATGCTGCTCAGTGCTTCGAGGGGTGTTGTTGTCGGCACGGGAAAAGCCGCAATGGCCTCAAGTATTTCTTCTGAGAATGCATAGCTGGGTTGCTTTGCCGCTTCTTCTTCAAACAGGCCCAGTTGTGTACGGCGTCTTTTTTTTGTCTCTTGGAGAATGCTGGGGCGTCCTGTCTCGTCCAACTCTTTGGCCTCCAGGTTGGCCAGCAACTCCTTGGCGCGTTTGAGTACGCGAGGAGGCAGGCCTGCCAGGCGTGCCACCTCAATGCCATAGGACTTGTTGGCAGGGCCTTCGACGAGTTTTCTGAGGAAGAGAATTTTGCCGTCTTTCTCTTGGACGGCAATGGAGCAATTTCTCACATTGGCTCGCTCGTGGGCCAAAACGGTTAACTCGTGGTAGTGCGTTGCAAACAAACAGCGCGCTTTCACCGCTTCACACAAATATTCGGCCACAGCCCAGGCCAGGGACAACCCGTCGAAGGTTGCCGTCCCTCGGCCAATCTCATCCAAAATAATGAAGCTGCTTGGCGTCGCATTGTGCAAAATATTGGCCGTCTCCACCATCTCAAGCATGAAAGTAGACTGCCCCCGAGACAAATTGTCTGAAGCCCCCACCCTCGAAAAAAGCCTGTCACAAATACCCAACCGCATCCTCTGTGCAGGTACAAAACAACCTGCCTGCGCCATCACCACGCACAGCGCTACCTGACGCATAACGGTGCTTTTGCCCGCCATGTTGGGGCCCGTAATTAAAACAACCTGCCCGTCGTCCGCACTCAGCGAGAGACTGTTCGGAATAAACGGCTGCGGCTTTATCATCTGCTCCACCACAGGGTGGCGCCCATCCACCATTTCAAGCGCAACGCCTTCCTCTATAACAGGCCGAGTGTAGCCGTTTTCAACCGCCAACTGAGCGAAGCTCGACAACACATCCACCGTCGAAAGGGCGTCCGCCGCAGCCAAAATGGGTTGGACTTTTGCAATAATCTCCTGACGCAAAGTCTCAAACCAACGCAACTCAAGTTGAATACGCCGCTCCTGCGCGTCTAAAATTTTCCTCTCATATTCCTGCAACTCCTCTGTCACAAAACGCTCCGCCCCCACCATGGTTTGCTTGCGTGTCCAATGCGTTGGCACCAAATGTAAATTGGCTTTGCTGACTTCCATATAGTAGCCAAACACCCGGTTATAGCGAAGCTTCAAACTGTGTATGCCTGTACACTTGCGCTCCTTCGCCTCCACCTTCAAAAGCCACTCTTTCCCCGAGGAAGCAAGCTCCATAACTTCGTCCAACTCTGGACAAAACCCCCCGCGCATAAACCCACCCTCCGTTAGGCTTATGGGAGGCTCGTCTATGAGTGCGTGAAGCAACTTTTCAGCCAGTACTTGCAATTCCTTGCTTTCCAACAAAGGCAGAAGGCAGTCCAACAAGGCCGACGGTATGCCGGAAACCACAGCCGTTATTTTCGGAAAAATAGAAAGCGTTTGCCCCAATACCCTCATGTCCCGCGGTGTTCCGGAAGCCAGAGACAGGCGGGCACATAAACGCTCAATGTCCGCCACCTCTTTCAAAAGCCCCCTCAGTTGCTCCCGCCCAGAGGACTTGTCCCTCCACGCCTCCACAAGGTTATAGCGGGCTTCAATCTCCTGCTTTTGGGTGAGGGGAGACAAAATCCAACGCGTCAGCTTTCGAGCACCCAACGTCGTTGTCGTCCTGTCTATAACACCCAACAGAGAGCCTTTGCGCTGGCCGTCACGGGCCGTTTTGACAATCTCCAAATGCCCAATGGTTGCATCATCCAAAAGCAAATGCTCGGAGCGACGGTAAAGCTGGAGTTGCGTTAGGTGGGTGGCCGCCGTCTTCTGCGTGTTGAGCAAATAATTCAACGCAGCACCCGCCGCAGCAATGGAAGCAGGGTTGTCTTTGAGGCCAAAGGACTCCAAACTCAATACATGAAAATGAGTGCAAAGCGCAGCATTCGCATTCGAAAAGTCAAAAGCCTCCTCCTCCAAGGGTACCAGCAAAGGACGAGGGGAAAACCCCTCCAATAAACGCTCTACCTCATAGCTTGGGCTTTCCTTGGAAAGGAGAAGCTCCCTCACAGAAAACTTCGCCAGCTCGTCCCGTAGGGACTCCCCATCCAATAGGGGAAAAACAAAAAACGCCCCCGTCGAAGCGTCCAGCATGGCTACCCCAAACGCCCCCCCCTTCGCATATTTCACCGCCGCCAAAAAATTGTTCTCCTTCGCCTCCAATACCTCCTCGTCCACCACCATCCCCGGAGTAATGACTCGCACCACCTCCCGGCGGACAAGCCCGGACTTCCCAGGTGGCTCCACTTGCTCACAAATGGCTACCTTGAGGCCTGCCTCAATCAACTTCGCAATATATCTCCTCGCAGCATGGAATGGAATCCCTGCCATGGGGACTTTGTCTGGGCCTTTGGAGCGCGAAGTCAGCGTAATTTGCAAAATGTCTGCGGCCTTCAGCGCATCATCAAAAAACATCTCATAAAAATCCCCCAGACGAAAAAACAAAATAGCATCCGGGTGTTGGGATTTGAGCTCGATGTATTGCTTCATCATCGGAGTCGCATTGCTTGCAGTGTTGTCCATGTCCATTCCCAGTTTCAAACAGCCCAGCTCCAAACAGTCGAGCAAAATTTTTGAAGGCCATTGAAGCACATATTCAAACCACTTTTCATAGCAAAAAACCCATTTCCCCGAAGAGTTGTTTATAAAGGGTGCTTTCCAAGAGTTGCGGTCCGCACCAACTCGTGAGAGGCTTTGTGGCATTGTGCTAAAAGGAGCTTTTCAAGACTTCAATCGCCTTCGACAGGTTACAACCATTGCTGCAAGGTATGGTTTCGCGGATTTGTTCGAAAGGTCCGGCATCAGCAAACTCATTGGAAAAAAAATAGAACCTGAAAACGAAACCGAAACGCGTCGCGGCTCCATCGCCCGCCGGTTTCGAGCTATGTTGGATGAGCTTGGCCCAAGCTTTGTGAAACTCGGACAGGTGCTGTCTACACGCGCGGATTTGCTCCCCCCTGAATTTATACAGGAGCTCGCCTGCTTGCAAGACAATGCCGCCCCTCTCCCTATTGCGCTTATACGCGAACAAATTGAATCCAGCTTTCAAAAAAAAACAGAAGAGCTTTTCTCCTCCATTGAGACAGAGCCTCTTGCTGCCGCATCCATCGCTCAAGTCCATAGGGCCAAAACACATGATGGCGATGAAGTGGTCGTTAAAGTCCAGCGCCCCGGCATTGCCCAAAACATTGATGCGGACCTCTCCATCCTCTATTATTTGGCCAAAGCCATGGAGGCCGTTATTGAAGAAACGGGGCTCTATACCCTTAGCGGAATTGTTGAAGAATTCGACAAAGCCATCCATGAAGAGCTTAATTTTTTAAACGAAGCTCAAAATATTGAAATTTTCTTTGAAAACCACAAAGGAAGGGACAAAGTCCGCATCCCCCGCGTATACCGAGAATTGACCAGCACCACCGTGTTGACAATGGAGTCCATCCCCGGTCAAAAACTCTCCAAGGCTCGGCTTTCTCAAACTGAAAAAACCGCCTTGGCCCATCTTGCCATAGAAGAGGCTTTCTACCAACTGTTTGAAGATGGGCTCTTCCATGGAGACCCCCATCCAGGAAACTTGCTCGTCTTGGATGGACCCCAGTTGGCACTCATTGACTTTGGGCTTGTCGGCAAAATGACCAAGCCTATGCAAGAAACTTTGGTGAACTTGGTCCTTGCTGTCTCCTTGAAGGATGCGGGCTCTGTGGCCCGGTTGCTCTATCGCATGGGAGAGCCTACGGAACGAACCAACTTGCTTGGGTTTCGCGATGATATTGAGCACATTTTCAGCAGCCATACCCTCGCCTCCCTGGCTGAATTGAGCGCCAAACACCTGCTGAATGATTTGATGAGTTTGGCCATCAAATACCGTATCCGTATCCCCAAAGAATATGCTGTCCTGTGCCGAGCCGCTATTACCACCGAAGGAATCCTCCGCACCCTCCACCCGGATATGAATGTTTCGGAAATGGTCCTGCCTTATGCCAAAAAAATATTGGCAGAACGCTATGACATGTCTCACTTTCAAGAAAGCGGCATGCGCACCCTCTTTCGTCTAAGCACCTCCATCAACGAAGTCCCCTTGCAGCTTTCACAAATATTGTTGGACCTTGAAGCCGGAAAATTTTCTGTCAGCATTAACGCTGAACAATTCGCCTGCCAAAACCAAAACATTCGCTCTCTGGGCGCTGTTATTTTTTCTGGGTTGTGCACCTGCGGCTTCATCATCGGCTCCTTCATCCTCTTCGCCTCAACCCCATGGGAATTCAACGGCATCCCAATCCTCGGTATCATCGGAATGGCCGTTGCAGGTTTTGTCTCCCTTGTCTCAGGCCTTTGGTATTTTTCAAGAGGTGGAACTTTTAAGCTCTCCCTCAAACGCTTTTTCCGCCCCCGCCCCTAGGTTTTATTGTTCCACGCAAAAAAATGTTTTTGAGGCCGAAGTTGTTGGACCCCATGCTCATTTAAAATACGGACTGCCGTGGATGAAATGAATGACAACTCGGACGAAGTGCAACGCCTTCGAGAGCAACTCAAAAAATCTCAAACGCAAATTGACGAGCTCACGCATCGCTTGGAACGTTATTTGACAAGCATAGAAGCCCATTTTTTTTCTGGCTTCAGCGATATTGCCATTGGCGCTCTGCTTGTGAATTTTGAACAAAAAATCGTCTTCGCGAACGCTGCAGCATCCACCATGCTTGCCAAACCCATAGAGCAACTCACCGGACAAGTCGTTACCTCCCTTTTCCCAAGCTTGCATGCCTTTGTCCAAAACCTGATTGTTGGCAAATCCAACAAAGGCCACACTGAAGTCCTCATGCGGGATGAAAACTTGTCAGCCGTTTGGCTTGCAATTTGGGCATCCAACATCCATGAGTTCATGGCTGATGAGCCTTATTTGCTGTTGATGGTTGAGAATATTACGGAGCTCAAACAGGCCGAAGAAAGAGCAAGACGCATCTCTTCAGAAAAAAGCATTCGTCGAAGGCTGGCTTTTCTTGCCGAACTCAGCAGCGCCATTTCTTCATCCCTGGAGCAATCTACCATTATTGACCGCCTCACCCGGTTGTCCATTCCTGAGCTTGGGGGCTTTTGCATGTTTGAGCTCTTTGGCCATGCTCAAACTTTTGAAAGAGTTGCTTGTGCCAGCATTTCTCAGGTATTGGAAGCGCAACTTGCCAACTCTCAGTTTCATCAAACCCCCGCGTGGCAACAACTTCTAAAAACAACACTGGATGCTGGCTACACCTGCCATATCCGAAGCAATGGAAAATTTTGGGAAGAAACATGGAACAAACGCCAACATGACTTCGGTGAGCCCGTCCCTGCAAACTCCCTCCTCATCTCCCCTATTCTCATAGACAACGACTATCTCGGTTGCATTGTTTTCGGAAAAACAGCCCAGGAAGAACATTCTGAAGGTGATTTTGCCTTGGCGGAGGAGCTTTCACGCCGCGCAGTGTTGGCCTTTGACAATGCGCGACTTTACCAACAAGCCAAAGGGGCCAACAAACTGAAGGACGATTTTTTGGCCATTGTGTCGCATGAATTGAGGACTCCGCTTGTGCCTATTTTGGGGTGGGCTCAACTCCTAAAAAGCAATTTGGACAATCTTCCAACACTCTCCAAGGGTTTGGATGTCATCGAAAGAAATGCTCGAATGTTGACGCAACTTATTGATGATTTGTTGGACGTGTCTCGAAGTATTGCAGGAAAACTTTCTTTGGAGTTTCGTCCCACCTCTTTTCAAGAAATTGTCAGCAACGTTGTTGAAGGACACAGACTTTCTGCATCCAACCAAAACATTTCTATTCACTGCATGGCCTCAGGCAAATTGCCTCTGGTGATGGGGGACGCGTTGCGCCTGCAGCAGGTTGTTTCTAACCTGATGTCCAACGCCATCAAATTCTCTCACCCCGGAGGGGAAATTCACATTAGCCTGAAGCTTGAAGGAAGAAACTTGGCCCTAAAAGTTGTTGACAATGGCGTGGGGATTGAGCCCGGTTTTCTTGCACACCTGTTTGAGCGTTTCAGGCAAGGGGAATCTGCTTCCACGCGCAAACACGACGGCCTTGGCTTGGGACTTTCCATCGCTCAAAGCCTTGTTGAAACACACCATGGGAGCATTGAAGCCCAAAGCGAAGGTGTCGGCAAAGGAACGACAATGATTGTGCGGTTGCCAGCCATTCTTTGAAACCAAACAACAACTTGAGATGAATAAAGTTTCAACTGACAGGAAATTCAAACAGTTTTGGGAGGTTTACGTTTTGAATTTCTCCTGTTTTTTTCACGAATTCACGGGCATTGCTTGGCAATTTCACTTCGGTTTTGTCTTCTCTTTTCGACGAAGCAAACCCCACATAGGCCAAAAGCCCCCCCAGCAAAGCGGCGAGCAACCACCACGGGAAACGCCCATGCCTCCTCTTTCTTGGTTGCCCCCGTTTGACTTGCGCCGGTTGTTGCAAAAGCGTTTCGAGTACATCCGCAATCCACATTGCACGCGCAGGCCTCGCTTCGGGGTTTGTTTGAAGTACCTGAGAAAATACCTCGTCCAAACCTTTCGGAAAATAACGTTCTCTCTCTGAAGGCAGTTTAAAGCACCCCACAGGAAGCTCTCCTGTCAACATTTCATAAAAAATAACTCCTAAGGCATAAATGTCTGCTCGGTTGTCTACACGCTTGGCATCCTTGCGTTGCTCCGGCGCCATATAATTCATGCTTCCCATGGCAACCGCTGTCGCCGTCAACGCGAATTCCTGAGGGCCCCTTTGAATGCCCGCCAACCCAAAATCGGCCACCTTGAGGTTGCCCATCGCATCCGACAAAATGTTTTCAGGCTTGAGGTCTCTATGGATGACTCCCTGGGAGTGCATATAGTCCACCGCGCGCGCAATCCCTGAAATCAGTTGAATGGCCTCCTTCAAAGCCAAACGGCCTTTTGACATCTTCTCCCGAAGCGAGGGGCCCGACACATATTCCATCACAATATAATAGCGGCCACCTGCAATACCCCTGTCCACCACCTGGACAATGTTGGGGTGAGACAAAAGTGCCAATGCAGAGGCCTCCTTTTCAAACCGACTCACAAATTCCGGGGCACTCTCAAAATCACTCGGCAAAAGTTTGACGGCAACGGTTCGCTTTAACGAAATCTGCTCGGCACGCCAGACTTCTCCCATGCCTCCACGCCCAACCACTTCACGCAAAGCATATCCAGGAATGTCAGGAGGCGTTGAAGGAACAACCCGTGTGTCTATCCCAGACTTCAATGAAGAAGCTTTTAAACCCGGCAAAGCGGGTTTGTTTTCCCCAGCTTTCGTTGAAACAGGTTTGTCTGCACCGGTTTTCGTTTCTGTTCGCACCACTTCAAACCGAATGCCGCATGTGCAAGTTATTTTCTGGCCGCTGATGTATATGGAAACATCATGCCGGCGAAAACAATTGGGACACGCTTGCAGTCGCTCAAAATGGGACATGGCACGGACTAACCCTTGGCTAAACCCAATACACGATAGGTGTCGACACCCTTCTCCTTGCCTCGAATATGGACGACAGCTATGGGTTCTGCAACAAAGCTGCCACAGGCCTTTTCTAAGGTGCTTGCAGTTGTCAGAATTTCTCCCCCCTTCGCAAGGTTGCATAGACGGGATGCCACATTCACCGCATCGCCAATGGCCGTAAATTCATGCCGTTTTGTGGAACCCATATAACCTACAATCGCCGGGCCTGTGTTGACGCCAATGCCGACAAAAAGTTGAGGCAACTGGGTTTTCTCCCGCTGAGTATTTAGCTTGGAAACGGTGTGCTGCATCTCAAGGGCAGCAGACAAAGCCCTGCTTGCATCGTCCTTGTGTGGCGAGGGCGGTCCCCATACGGCCATAATGCAATCACCAATAAACTTGTCCAAAGTCCCGTCAAAACGAAATACAATGTCCGCCATCGCCGAGAAAAATTCGTTGAGCATCGCAACCACTTTCTCGGGAGTTTCTTCTTCTGCAAGAGAAGTAAAACCCCGAATGTCCGCAAACAAAGTGCTGACTTCCGCTGAAACCCCCCTGCGTAATTCCTTTACGTCACCTTTAATGACCATTTCCGCCACCGCCGGCGACAAAAACCGCGAAAGCTCCGCCCGCGTCACCGCCTCCTTGCTGATTTTCTCCATCAACTCGGCATTCTCTAAAGACACCGCCGCTTGCCAAGCAATGCTCGAAAGCAACTGAAGGTCCTTTTCGCTAAACGCGTTGACTCGCTCACGTGTGTCGCAAAACAAAACCCCTTTCAACTCACTCTTTGACAACAAAGGAACGGCCATCGCTGAGCGTATGCCCTGCGCAACAATGCTGTCTGAAGCCGAAAACCGGGAATCCAAAACAGCATCCGCTGTCAAAACCGCCTGCTGCGTCTCCACCACACGCTCCAGCAAAGTCTGGGAAACCACCACCTCCTCTTCTGCCCCCTCATCCTTCTGGTAAACCGCCTTCGGCCTTAATTTGTGCTCCGAGTCGAAAAGAAACAAAACAGCATTGTCCGCACTCATCAACTGAAACGCTACTTGCAATATCTTCTTGAGCAAATTGTCAAAATCAGGCTCCATGCCAACAAGACGGTGAAACTCATTGGCAATCCTTAACTTCTCATAGTCTTGCTTCAACGTCTGCAAATCATCATATTGCTCCAACGGCCGAAATAACGTCGTCCCCTTCGCTTCAATCTCAGCCAACACCGCGGACTGAGTAACGTCAGCATCCACCACCATGACGCCCGCATGCTTCGGAACGGATACCTCCTCAGCACGGAAAATAAACCAACTGTTGCCAAGCAAAATCTCATCACCATCCTCCAACTGAGCATCGCTGACCCGGTGCCCGTTGACAAAACTCCCGTTGGAGGATTTTAAATCCCTTAAAAAGAAAAAATTCCCGCGGCGCTCAATCATTGCGTGAAACTTGGAAACTTCACGGTCTGTCAAATGAATGTCGTTTTGAGTGTGACGCCCAAGCGTTAGCCGCGGACCTATGGCCAACTCGGCAATCTGGTTCTGCCCAAACTTCCCCAATAGCCTCGGCTCCTTCAATGAACCCACTGGCTCAACAACATGCTCTGCACTCGTTCTGACATTCATAAATTGAGGCTTACATCGCTAATATGGCCATTTCTTCTTTGCGCATGTCCCCTAGAAACGCTAGTTGCACAACCGAATACCCATGGGGGACGCCTACCCAACTTCCTCCTCCCACATATAGAGGCACTTCCATGCGCTTAAAACAACGTCCCGAAGACTTTCTTGTCACAGAATCCTTTAGGTTTCGCAAGCATCCCGCCGGACGTTACCGCGTTTATTTGATGGATAAACAAAAACTCTCTACTTTTGACGCCGTCGAGCTCATTAGAGAACGCTTCGGCCTCAAACCCGGCTCCATCAGCTATTGCGGCCTTAAAGACAAACAGGGACGTACGGAGCAGATTATTGCCGTGGAATCCGTGGACGTTGAAATGCAAGAGCCCAACCTGCGCCTCAAATTCCTCGGACGCACCGACTTGCCCCTCTCCGCCCAGAATACCACCTCCAACCGCTTCTCCGTTACCACCAGAGGTTTGAATACCCAGGAAATGGATGTGCTTGTTCAAAATGCAAATGAAATAAAAAAGATTGGATTTATTAATTATTTTGATAGCCAACGCTTTGGCTCCATCAAACATGGGCAGGGCTATATTGCTAAGGATTTGATTCGGGGCGATTTTGAGGCGGCTTTGCACAACTATATGGCCAAACCCTCCAAGTTGGACAAGTCTGATGACGCTAAAGTCAAACAATTCTGGGCCGAAAATTGGGGCAGGTTTGACGCTTATTGCCCCTATAAAGCCAATAAAAAATATGCGCGCATCCTCTTCTCCTTGCGCACAAACCCCAAGGACTTCGCCCGCGCTTTTATGCAAATAGATTCGGACTATAGGGCCATGCTGCTGTTCACCTATCAGTCCTTCCTCTGGAATGAGGGCGTGCGTAGGCTCCTGCAACTCATGTTCTCAAGAGAAGACTTGGCCGTTATGCCCTATCAGGCCGGCTCCCTGCTCTTTCACCTGCGCGCATCCTCTGAGCAAATAAATATCCTCAAACAACTGCACTTCCCCCTCCTCTCCCCTAAAAGTACCTTCTCAAACCCCCAAATTGAAGAGGCCGTCATGTGGGTGCTCGGTAAGGAAAAAATAAAACTCGAGGACTTGAAAGTCCCTCATGTGGGAGGAAAACTCTTCTTCAAGCACGAGGAGCGCCCTCTGCTGATTCTTCCTTATAAGCTGGTGGTGGGCAAAGTCCGCGAGGATGAGCTTAACCCACCTCATAAAAAAATTAACGTGGCCTTTACGCTTAAACCCGGCAGCTATGCCACCTTGCTTGTCAAACGCTTGTTCCTCGAGGGGAACAGCCCCGACTCCTCCTCCCCCAAACCCTCCCGCCCCAAACCTGCGCCCAGAAAATACCCATACAGGCCCCATAAATAGCTCCTGCCAGCACGTCAGAGGGCCAGTGTACGCCGGCGCCTATGCGACTTAGGGCAATCAACGAGGCTGCCACAAGCCCCAACGGCGCTGTCTTCGGAAAAAAACACAACAAAGCAAATGCCGCAGCAAAAGCATTGGCCGCATGCAAACTCGGCATCGCACCCGAGTCCGCAATGGGCACCAATTGCCGCAGGCTTTCTGCTGGCAGGGCAAAACAGGGGCGTATACGCGCAAACCAAGGCTTCAACACCTGAGAGCCCAATATGTCCGTCGCCGCTATGGCAAAGGACAATGCCAACAACGGCCTCCATGCAGAAAACCGACTGTGCCAAACCAACGCACAGGCCACCAGCCCAAGGCCAATGACAGCCATCCAAATGGAGGACAATGCCACCCAAAACAACTCCACGGGGCGCCAGTCCCAATGGTTAATGGCAAAAAAAATTTCTTCGTCCAGAGGAAAACGGTAGTCCTGCCCGCTCATTGGCTGCAATCATCACACTGCCCGCGAATTTGTACGGAAACACGCTGCTCGCTCAGGGCCTTGGGCACTTTGAAAGCGGCCTTGGCCTTGAAAGTCACTTCAGGCAAACACGAAACTTGGCCGCAGTCCACGCATGCGAAATGGGGGTGAGAGTTGCCTCCACTGGCCTTCTGCCTCCTCTTCCCTTTTTGTCTGGGCGCCTCCCTCTCCAGGGCCCGCAATTCAAACCGCCATATGTGGTCGCCTAAGTCAATGCGCTCCAACAAACCCGCCTCCGTCAAATCCATCAGGTTGCGGTAGAGGGTGGCTCTGTCAAATTCACACCCCTCCAATGCAACCACCAACTCGGCATGCGAAACAGGGGCGCGCGTGCCTGTGAGGACTTGCATGACGGCTAAACGGGCTGAAGTCACTCGCAGCCCCACCTTGCGAATGGCCTCCCTCAGCACAGCCTCCTGTGCTGAGTTGCCTTTCAAAAAGTCCTTGTGTTCAAAGTTTCCCATAAGCCGACTGTGCCATAGTATAGCGTATACGCTTCCAATAAAACAAGCCTGCGGGCATGGCCACCTCGCGTGGGCTATTCTGTGCGCTCATGCAAGGTGTTGAGGCTGGAGGCAACTCCTTTGGAGGAAACTTCTGCCTCTGAAATGGCTTGCTCCAATTCCTTGAAGCTTTGTTCTGCTTCGTCATGCTTTTTCTTCAGCTTTTTCTGAAAAGTGTCGTCGGCCAACTGGGCGACGGACTCCAATGGCGGGGCTTCACTCTCGAGAATGTCTTCATGCTCCTCCGTCAATTCGTGAAACTCTTGCAGCGAAGGCAAGGCAGAAAGGTTTTTGAGTGAGAAAAACTGCAAAAACTCCGGCGTCGTTCCATATAGGAGCGGCCTGCCCACCTCCTCCTTCTTCCCGAGAATTTTAATGAGTCTCCTCTCCAACAAAGCTTTCAAAACCCCGCCGGAGTCTACACCGCGAATGTCCTCAATTTCAGGCCGAGTCAGAGGCTGGCGGTAGGCAACTATGGCCAGTGTCTCCAGCGCGGAGCGCGTCAGCCTCTGTGGCTTGGCTTTCAAAAAACGCAGCGCATATTTTTGGGACACCTCGCTCGTCCTCAACTGCCAAGCATTGCTGACTTCATGTAAGACAATTCCCGAAACCTTCTCGCTATAAATCGCCTGTATGTTCTGCAACTCCAAAAGGAGGGCGGGTTTGGGAATTCCCGTCACCTCATAAAGCTGTGCCAGAGAGAGTGGCTTGGAGGAAAGAAACAACAAACTCTCTAAAATACAGCGTATGGTTTGTGGCTCAAGCCTGCTCCCTTCACGCGCCCACTCCGCAAAAGTTGCCGCCGCCTTGTCGTCCCCCTCGGGAGCGTCAATCTCCTCAGGACAAACAGGAGTCTCAGCCTCAGTCTCCGTTTCAGCCTCTTCTTCCCACGCATCCACAATTCGTCTCCTTCTGGTTCATGCCACCCCCGCCTCCACCCCATGTGCCGTTAGGTCCAACTGGCCTCCAGTTGGTTTGCCTCCTGCAAATTTATACCCGCCGCCTTCTCCTCCAATGCCTCCCGGGCAACAATCCATATGTCGCCTGTCTCAACTTGCTGCTGAATACGAATGAGTTTGAGACGACACATTTCTAATATGCCGAGGAATAAAATGGTTATTTCGGACTTGGAGCGGGCAGCCCCAAGCAACTCCAAAAACGCCCGGGAGGGCTTCTCTTGCAGTTGCACCATCAGCCCCTGTATCGCTTTGGACAAACTCAATTGCTCGCGTATCACCTCGTGCTGCAACTTCGGCTCCAGCTTTTTTAGGGCTTCGCTGAAAATGTCTATCAGGCGGTAGACGGAAACCTCCACAAACTTGGACTCCCCCTCCCCAAGGGGGACTTTCTCCGCTTGGGCAACTCTGCAAAATACGGTCTTTCCAAGCAGCGGCATGGAGGCAAGTTGCTGGGCTGCGGCTTTGTATTTTTGGTATTCCAATAACCTGCGCACCAATTCCTCGCGGACATCCCCGCTGGGGGCCCCCTCTCCCTCCACTTCTTCTATGTCCGCTTTGGGCGCTGGCACCAAAAGCCGGGACTTCAGTTGCAGCAGCGTTGCGGCCATCAACAAAAATTCGCTGCAAATGTCCAGGTGAATGGTGTGCATCCGTTCCAGCATTTCAAGGTATTTTTCTGTAATGAGGGCAATGGGTATGTCAAAAATGTCTATTCGGTGCTCTCGAATGAGGTGCAGCAGGAGGTCCAAAGGGCCTTCAAAATTTGGCAGGGCAATTCGAAAGTCTTCACGTGCAACACTCATCGGGTTCCTCGAAAAGTTGGAGGCTTTAGCCACTGCGCGAAATGCCCACCGCTGCCCGCATTTTTTGAATAATGGGTGCAGCATATGCGCGCGCCCTCTGCGCCCCCTTCTCCAATATCTTCTCCAACTCCGCTTTGTCCCCCATCAACTCAGCAAACCGCTTCCTCGGTTCGTCAAAATAAAGGTGGAAATAGTCCACCAACTTCTTTTTGTAGGTTCCATAACCTATGCCGCCTTCGCGCCAACTCGTTTCAATCTCCGGCCACTCGCCCGGCGGCGCCATGGCTTGGAGCA
This sequence comes from Pseudomonadota bacterium, assembly GCA_009786315.1. Taxonomy (GTDB): domain Bacteria; phylum Myxococcota; class Myxococcia; order Myxococcales; family Myxococcaceae; genus WRKR01. Next base: position 23,438 of record WQTM01000232.1, read on the forward strand.
GCCCAAACAAGGCAGAGTTTTCAGCCGGCTTGGGCGCTTCTATGGGAGAAGAGTCGGTTTTTATGGACATCATCTTCTTCTTCACCTCTTTGTCTTCTCCAAACAACTCAATGGTGTTGCCATAGCTTTTGGACATTTTCTGGCCGTCAATGCCTAACAAAACCGCCGTCTCCTCACATACAAAAGCTTCCGGCAACTTGAAAATTCCTTGAGGGCTTCCGTTTTCTCCATTGGGGTTTGCAGCATCGTAGCCAGGTACGTAGGCAACATTAAATTTGGTTGCCCAGTCCCTGCAAAACTCCAAATGCTGAATCTGGTCTTTGCCTACGGGTACCACGTCGGAGCCATAAATGAGAATGTCCGCCGCCATCAACACAGGGTAGGCAAACAAACCAAAATCCGCAGGAAGGCCACGCGCCTTTTTGTCCTTGTAGCTGTGCGCCCTCTCAAGGTTGCCCATCGGCACCAAAGTCCCCAATACCCAATAGGCCTCCCCCAACTCCCCTATGTCGCTTTGGCGAAACAAAATCGCCTTGTCGGCATCCAACCCCAAAGCCAAAAACGCAGCGGCCGTTTCCAAAGTCAACGCATAGGCAAGTCGCCCGTCGCGGACACTGTTGAGGGCGTGGAGGTTTGCAATAAAATAGAGGGCCTCGCCTTTGTGCTGCAATTCAACAAACTGGCGTATGGCTCCAAAATAGTTTCCAAGGTGTAATTTCCCTGAAGGTTGGACTCCGGAGAGAATTCGCACGGCAACTCCTAGCTTGGGTGTTGGGGAGGGGGGTGTTTTCGGCTTCGTGGGTGCGCGGCGTCATAAACGTTGCGTAGGCGTTGGGTGTCTACGTGCGTATAAATTTGAGTTGTGCAGAGGTCTGCATGCCCCAACATCGCCTGGACGGCACGTAAATCCGCCCCCCGTTCCAACAAGTGTGTTGCGAAGGAGTGGCGAATTTTGTGTGGTGAAATGTTTTGGGTGATGCCCGCTTTCAAAGCATAGCGTCGAAGCAGTTTCCAAAACCCCATGCGAGACATCGGCTTTTGCCTTGGAGAAATGAAAAGGGCCTTCGAGGTTTTTCCCTTCAACAAACCTGGCCGCCCCCCTTGGAGGTAGTCCGCCATGGCTTGGGAGGCTGAGCGGCCCAAAGGAATGAGGCGCTCCTTTTGGCCTTTGCCCATAACGCGCACATAGCCCTCCTCCAAGCGAATGGCCTCCAAACCCAGGTTGACAAGCTCGCTGACGCGCATGCCTGTTGCATATAGCAATTCCAGCATGGCCTTGTCCCTCAACCCCGCCGCCCCTTTCGCTTTGGGCGCCCCCAACAAGGCATCCACCTCCTCAAGGCTTAGGAATATGGGCAGCTTGTTGGAAAATTTGACGGAGTGGAGGTGGAGGGTTGGGTTGGAGGGGGAGAGTTTTTCGTCTTCGAGGAAGCGGTGGAAGCCGCGAATGGCGGCGAGGTGGCGCGCACGGCTGCGTGCAGACAAACCTTTTTTCTCAAGTTGCTCCAAATGTGCCAACAAGTTTTCCTGCGTCGCTGAAGCTGCGAGGACACCCCCTTCCTCCAACCCATGGAGGTATTGGGCAATATCGGCGGCATAGGCATCCACGGTTTTGGCCGCCACGTTTTTTTCTGCTCGCAAAAAAGCAATAAAGTTTTCCAGCAACGCCTCTTGCATCAACTCAAAATGCCTTTCCCCTGTCGAATTAACGTTATTTCGTCGCCAATGAGTGAAACCACGGTGGAAGGCTCATTGGGCTGCATGCCCCCGTCCAAAATGAAGTCAATGCGGTTGCCGAGTATTTCCTTAATGCTGCGTGCATCCACCAAAGCCTCCCCCCCTTTTGGGTCCACCGCTGAGGTGGTGACAATGGGGCGCCCCAATTCAGCGGCAACCGCCAAAATAAAAGGCGCATTGGGGACGCGAATGCCCACTTGGCTCTGGCGGTTTTGCATGATTTCAGGCACGGTGCGCGTGGCGGTCAAAATGAATGTAAACGGCCCCGGAGTTAGTTGTTTCATGGTGCGGTAGGCAAAGTTGGAAACCAGCCCATATTTGGCGACGTCGGACAAGTCCGGGCACAAAAGGGAGAAGGGTTTTTTTCTGTCTCTGTCTCTGTCTTTGAGTTGGTAGAGGCGGTCAATTCCTTTTTTTGAGAAAATGGCGCAGCCAATGCCATAATTCGTGTCAGTGGGGTAGGCCATCACCCCATCGGCACGCAGCACCTCCACCGCCTTCTGTATGTGGCGGGGGTGGGGGTGGTCGGAGTGGACTTCGAGGATAGGTGCTACGGACATAATTGCAGACGCATGGGGTTTAGGGTGCAAGCATTTGCACCATCAACCCCTGTTGGCCCTCTTTAAATTGGAAAAGCAAACGACTTCGAAAAGCTTTTAGCTCTGCGTAGGCCAACTCGACACCTCTCCCATGCGCAGAAGGATCTCTCAATGTCTGCTTGGCCCAAGAAACAAACGCAATCAAATCAGCATAAAAATCATCTGAAAACCCATAGTTTTCATTCAAAAATGTACGAAATGTTTCCAAATAGGACTCCTGGCGCTTCTCCAAAGCCCTCATAATTTCTCCCATGGAAGGAATTCGCCGGTTGTCTGTACCATCAAAGGCAGCGACAAAGTTGTCAAAATATTCTGCCCGGCTTCCACGTTTTTCACGAATGGCTTTGGCAATCAGTTTTTCTCTGCGCAACTTATCCACATTTAGCCAGGCCTCAAAGCGCTCTACGAAGAGGACACACAACAAACGCTCCAACACGCCAGAATACAAAACCGCAATGGCCGCCGCAGGCAGTTGGGTGTAGAGCGCTGTTTGGAATGTACGCTCAGCTATACGAAACAATTTCATGAGGGGTGCAGGGCACTGGTGTGTGTGCTCGTTCAAAGCCAAAGCAATGTTTTCTTCTGTTTTGTGCTCAATCTCTTTTTCTCGGTTTATCAGCTCCGCTTGCAGTTGTGTTTTGAGGTCTTCTTTTTTTGACTGCTCTATGTTGCTGATGCGCTCTTGCGTTTCTTGGACCAGTTGGTTGGTTTGTTGCTCGGCTTTTGTGCGAGCAGAGCGAAGTTTTTGCAACTCTTCGCGCAAAGCAGACAATTCATTTTCACGCAACATGAAGTGGGACTTCAGCGCCTTTATTTCCGCATGGGTCTTTTCAAGCTGAGCCTTGGCTTCTTGTTCTAACTTTTGTTTCCAAGCAGTCCTCTTCTCCACCAACTCAAGCCCCTGTATGGCCTCAGGGTATGCATTCCAATAACTCAGCGCTTTTTGGAAATGCTCTGCAGCCATTTTAAAGTCGGCTTTTTCAATGAAAATATGCCCCATGTCCGCGTGAATGAAAGCCAACAGCATGTGGCTTTGAAGTTGACGTACCCCCAATGCTTGCAACAACACTGCATGGGCCTCGTCGTTTTGGCCGGATAGGCGCAAGGCATGCCCCTTCTCCGCAAAAAACTCCACCTCAAGCTCGTCTGAGTTTGAGGTGTCTTCTAAATAGCGCAAAGCAAGCGCGGGTTGGTGTCGTTGGTTTGCAATACGTGCCATCCACAACCTCTCCTCCACACTCGGCCCCGCTTCTAAAAAATGCACCATCAACGTGTCTGCCTTCTCTATTTTTCCAGCAAGCTGTGCGGCATAGGCCATTATGGCCTCCTGCTCCTTGGGCAACTTCTTCTGCTGCTCCAACTCCTCGAAAAACGCATAGGCGGTTTGTGGCTCGTTCGAATAGAGACGACAAATGGCTTGAGCGGACAAAATGGATGATTCAAACGGAGACGCGTCTTTTTGGCGCAAAATCTCTTCAAGCATGGCTTCTGCTTCGGAAAATTTGGCCATGAGAATTTTCACCCATGCGGTCATTAACCGAACACGTGCGTTGGGTGCACGCAAAATGGCAAGGCCCAAAACCGATGCCGCTTCATGCAAACGGCCAGCTTTGAGCAGCGCATGGGCATAGTCCACCAGAAAGTCAGGCTCCTTCAAAAGCTGCGCTTTTATTTTGCCAAACAAAGCCAGGCCCTCTTCTACATCATCCTCCTCTGTTACAATCGCCGCCCACAAAGCTTGGACACGTAAATTTTCTGGGTGTGTGTCCAACAGGCGCCTGAGCTCGGCCTTCGCTTCTTCCACCTTTGAGGCCTCTCGGAGCAGGCTGGCAAAAAGTATGTGGACATCCAAGCTGTTCATCTCGGAGGAATGTACAACCTCCCTCAATAACTCAATCGCACGCTCATTCTCATTATTGGCCTTGTACATGAGTGCAGACTTGACCAATGAAACGGCACGCCGTTTGCTAAGCCTTGCTTTTTTGTTCGCCATCTGAAGAACCTATCATAAAAAAGCCCCTGACTACAGGCACTTCTTGAGTGCCCACAGCCAACTTGCCCAAATGTCTTTCGAATTTGGAGCGCGTTTTTAGAAGAAAAACACCATTTCCCAGCAACTCTTGGGCCTCTAAAAACAAAAAACGCAAACAGGGACTAAATTTCATATTGCAAATTAAACCTCTTATGGAAAATCCGGGTATATATAGCATGTGTTTCAACAGCTGCGACTGCTCTTTTGTTGCTTCGACTTCGTCCCGACAGCTTCCATGCTCTCGCGGCGCATTACCTATTATATTAAGGCCCTCTCAAAAAATTTTGACGTCTCGCTCCTGTGCATCAAAGGCGCAGAGCACCCGCACATTGAGCACTATGAGAAAGCACGTATCCTGCGCGTCCCTCTAAAACAAGGGACGCTTCAAGAGCGCATGGAACAGTTCGAACGTGCCCTCAGACGCCAACTCGAAAGCGAAGACTATACCGTTGTGCATAGCTTTGACTTTGTCTGCGGCTCTGTCCTCGCCGACCTTAAAAAACAGCTCGGCTACCACTTGGTCTTCGAAGCTTCAACACTCTGCTCGCAAGAGTGGCCCTATAGCCCACTCGAGTTGGCCCCCTCCCCAAAATTCCTGGAAAATATAAAATCTGCCGAAAACCACGTAGCCTCCCATTCGGATGCCCTCATCGTCGCTACCGCTCAACAAAAAAAATACTTGCAAAACCAGGGGCTTGGAAAAATTCCTGTCCATGTCCTCTATACCCCGGCCTCCCCTTTGACAAAAAAACCAATAAATACCAAACCCTATTTCCAGCTCCTCCACCTGGGTGGACAAAACCAATATGCCTCCGCGCGAACCACCCTTAACGCCTTCAATACCCTCCCTCCACCATTGAAAATTCAACTGGCCTTCGGCGGCCACTATTGTGCAAAAACAAAAGCACGCCTAAATACATTTAGAGAAACCCTCAACCCTAAGGGAATTGTGGTATGGCCAAACCTAGACTGTGAAACAGAAACAGGCCCCCTCTGCGCCCAGGCCAATGCAGGCCTGCTCGCGTTGGAGCTTGAACCTAGAAATGTGGAGTTTGGGGGCGCTATGCCGGAATTAGCAGATTTTTGTCGCTGGGGGTTGCCTATCATCGCTGCCAACCTCCCTTGCATCCGTGAGTTCCTTAACCAAAACGAAGCCCTCTTCTTCCCTCCAGGCAACAGCACCATGCTGGCTGAATGTATGAAAACACTGGCCTCTTCCCCCAAATTGCAAACCTATCTCTCCTCGGCCTCCCTCGCAAAAGCCCCCCTCTTCCGCCCTTCTGTCTTCACCAATGAGACTTTGCGCCTCTATCATGAATGGACTGGCAAACAACTCGTACCATCAGAAACGTTTTTCGAGCTCATGCCGGATATAACCCCTGCTGCTTTTACCCCCTCGAAGGCTTGTACGACACCTGGCCTGCCCTCCTCCTTCCTCCCCCAAGAACAAGATACCATTATCTCCCCACCCGCTTCACTTTCTCCATTCCTCGAGTAAAATGCCTCCACCCGCAAAACAGTTGTTCGGCCCTGCTGTCTAGAACAGTAGACTCCCTAAGAATTTTTTGTCGCAACCCTGGCGTATCCCATTCATCCCTCTAAAATGACACACACCTTTGAACCTTAAACTCATGAATCGGCGAATCCTCATAGTTGAAAACGAAGAAGCGTTGGCAAACAACCTCGTCGCTGCCCTTACAGCCGCAGGTTATGAAACAACTTGTGTCTCGAGAGCATCCGATGCTTCCCAGGAATTTAAGAAACAGCCTCCCAGCGCTGTCTTGCTTAGAGCAGAAATCCCCGACGGGGGCTTCTCCCTATGCAGTGCCGTCCAAAAAGGAAAATTGGGACCAAGGGTGCCTGTTATTCTCGTCTCTTCAGACGTCCCCCAGGACAGCCTGGAACAACACGCCCAAAGCCCCAGCGCTGCACAGGCTTATTTCTCCATCCCCCTCGACATGAATGCCTTGCTCCAGCAGCTTCAAACCCTCGTGCCCTTGCCTCAAAACGAACAGCTCGTTCAGGGCGAAATGGAAAACCCTCCCAACGAAGAGGAAGAATTTTTGGAGCGTACGCCTACCAACCCAACTCCCTTCCCTGTCCAAGAAGACTTGCCAGAACTCGAGGAGTCTCCCCCAGCCTCCCTGCCCCAGGAGCAAATGCCTGAGGACTTGTCCGAAAGTACTGTGGTTGGCGCCAAAGCCACCCCCCCCACGGCAGAACCCCCCGGGAGTGCCTCTTTGGATTCTTCGGAGGCAACGGATTCGGATGAGCTCGATGCAAGCTTTGAGTCCGCCTTGGCAGGAGAAATTCCCTCGCCTAAACCCCCTGCCCCCACCCCTGCCCCTATCCGCCTAACCGTAAATGTGCCCCCAAGGCTTCCTCGCCGCGAACGCCGCAGCTTGCTTTCTGAAGAGGACCGCAACTTTTTGGAGCGCGCTTTTCAGTCGGTCGCCGACAGAAAGACAGAGCTGCTTGCAGAGTCCAGGGAAACACGCCGCCCCAGTATCCGAAGAGACCTCATGGGGACTCCCGAAGGAAAAATCCAAATCCTCAGGGAGGAATTGAAAGCACGCGAAGCACAGGTCGCTCGTTTGTCAGAAATCTGGTCTGTCCGCGAGAGGGAGCTCAACTCTGTCGAAAGCTTCATCAATGAAAAAGATACGGAGCTCTATGGCCTCAAAACTCAGTTTGATGAGTTGGCTCGTCGACTTCAAGACGCCCAACAAAATCTCATCGACAAAGAGCGTGAGCATGGTCAAACCATTGAAGAGTTGTTGTTGCAAAAATACATCGGAGAAAAAGAAGTCATCGAAGTCGTTTCTCAAAAAGAAAAAGAAATTGACTCGCTCCGAATGGACATGCGCACCAAAGAAAGTGCGCTCGATAAAATTTCTGAAAACGTTGAAGAACAACGCAAAGAAATCGCCCGCCTTGAGCGCGAGCTGCAAGTCTTAACGTTTGAAAGTGAAGTGCGAGAGAAGGATTTGCAAGCAGCTGTTGAGTTTCGCGAGAGCGAGTTGGGGCGTCTCCAAACGGAAATTGAAGAAAATCGAAACCATTTTCAGGAGCTGTCTTCAGAGAGAGATATACGTTTTGCTGAATATGAAGACAAACTGAGCGGTCTCGAAAATGAACTCGAGCAAACCAAGGCAGAGCATTTTCAACAAACTCAAAATCTGCAAAACCAGCTGGGCAGCGCTACAGAAACAAATGAGCAACTCGAAAATGAGCTCTCCCAACTGAGAGCAGAAACCACAGAGGCAGCGGCTCAAACCGCAGAAAAACAAAGTTCGCTGGAAAGCGAGCTTTTTGTCCTGAGCACCAAGCTCGAGTCCATTGAGCAAGAGCGCGCAGAAATGGAACAATCCCTTTCTGATCGCATCGCCGACCAAGACAACCGCATCGTTGCGTTGGAGCGCGAACTTGCTGATACCTTGGAAAAAAGAGACCAGGAAGAATCTGAATTCCAACAACAAATTCAAGAAAAGTTGGAACGCATCGGTGAGCTGGAAGGTGAAGTGGAGGCCGTTCAGGCAGCCTTGGTTGATAGAGAAAACGAATTGCTGGAAGAGCTTCAGCAGTTGGAAGAAACCAAAACTCAAATTGAGACGGAGCTCAAACAGCAACTGGAGGAATTGCAACAAAAACTTGCCGAAACCTTCGAAAAACTCGGTCGCTCTGAAAATACGGCAGAAGAGCGCGCAATTGAGCTTGAGCAGGCACAAGACGAGTTGCAAGACAAATCTTCAAAACTGGACACAGCACTTCTTTCCATTGAAGAGCTGGAGCGAGGGCTGGCCCAGCACCAGGAACAAATTGACGAATTGTCGAGAATATGTGCCGACAAAGAAACCTCTATCCGCAACCTCAATGCTGAATTGGAGCAGTTGGGCGCCACTCTAAGCAGCACGGAGCATGAGCTTGGTCAAACACACCATACGCTTCAAGCTCGCGAAGAAGAGCTCCAAGAGACACAAAGACATTTGGAGCGCGCTGAGCAAGACTTGCTGAGCACGAGAACATCTCTCGAGCTTTTGCGTGGCCGTTTTGAAGAGCTCACTGCAGAGAAAGAACAACTCCAAAACAACTTCGACCAAACAGAAGCAGAGTTGAACGAGTTGCAGCAGAAACACAGCGACCAAAGCGAAGCTTTGGAGTTGGAGCGCGCGGCGCACGAAGACTTGCAAACAGAATTGGATGAAAGCCTTGGAAAACTCAATTCTGAACTCAATAAGGTCCTCGAGCATAACCAAGACTTGGATGCCCTGTTAACCACCACGAAACAAGAGTTGGGAGCCAAGGTTGCCGAAGTGACTCAATTGTCGGCTTCTCTTGCTTATACGGAAGAAGGCCAAGCACGTGCCGAAGCGCGCCTTACGGCACTTTCAAATGAGTCTCAGCATACAGAAGAGCTTCTGCGAGGAGACTTGCTTCAAAAAGAAACCGAATGCGCAGATGCACTTCATCGCCTCGGTGTGTTGACGCAAGAGAATAAGCGTATAGAAGAGGCACTCCAACGCGAAAGCCAAGCTCGAATAGAGGCCTTGCGCCAGTCAGAAGCCTCTTTCTATGAGCAACTCGCAGAGGCCAAATCCGAAGCGGAAATCATGACAGCACGAGCTGCTGACTTTGAGATTGATTTGCGACGTGCTCGAGAAGAAATTGAACGCTTGCAACTCTTGGATACGCAACGACAGTCTCTGGAGCAACGCTTCAACCAAAGACTGTCTGAAACCCAGGCGCATTCCGGCGAGCTTGCAACACGACTTCAACAAGAACAAGAGCTCAGCTCGCGTTTGCGCTCGGAACATAAACGCGCCGTTGATGAGCTTAACCTCAAACTTCAACGTACGGAAGGACGCGTTCAGCAGTTGCAGCATGAAACCAGCAACAGAAGCGTTGACCAAGAAGCCAGACTCCGAGAAGCTCAAAATATGCTCAGCGCCCGCAGCAAACGCATTGCTGAGCTTGAGCAAAACTTGGAAGCAGCCAATGCCAACCGAATCCGAATTGACAAAGAACAACAAACACGGATTGCTGTTGCCGAATCCAAAGCCGCTGAGTCAGCCAACCGTTTGGCCATTGCCTTGCGCGAAAAGAAAGAATTGGAATCCCGCCAGGACAAAGAGCTCAACGAATTGTTTTCTAAACAAAAAGCAGAAATGGAAAGAAGAGACGCCCTGCGCGGACAAGAACTCAAAAGACTTCAAGCCGCAGTGCAGGAAAAAAGCAAAGCCCTTAAAGTCGCTGAAATGGAGTTGGAGCGCTTGAGGAACCGTGCAACGCCTGGTGTTGCTGCTCGGGCGTCGTTTAGAGCTCCCACCATCCCCCCGGTGGCGCCTCGCTCCCCTCCTCCCCATCTCCCCCCGCACCCCTCTTCCCCGGGCATCCCTGCCGGCCCATTGGGCGGGCTACAGTCGAATGCTACGCCTGTTAGCGATGAAGATGTGGACAGTTTGGTTGAAAAGCTTAGTGATTAGAAATGTACAGCATTCTCGCTTTGGGGCTTGCTCTGTGGATGCAGCAACCCCAACGCGAAGTTGTGCAAAAACTGTGCGCAAGCTGCTCCAAAACCTGTGCAGAAGCTGTGCGTAGACTGTGAATAGGTTGTGAACAAGCTGTGCGTAACACGCAACGGAGGTGAAGGCAGAATTCTCTCTTGTAACTTGACCCGGGCCGCTATGAGGGCTAGAAGCGGGCCGTAGTCAAGGCAGGCCGCGGTGGTAGCTCAGCTGGTAGAGCACGAGCTTCCCAAGCTCGGGGTCGCGGGTTCGATTCCCGTCCGCCGCTTCGAAGCACATTTTTTAAAAGCCCCACAAGGCCTCAAAAACTTTGTGGGGTTTTGTTTTTTTGCCCCTGCCTAAATGGTGAAATTAAAAAAATATGACTTGGCGAAAACACGTTTTTTTAGCAGGGGCAACTTCAGAGAGGGAAGCTCTTTTTTTTGAGGGGGTTGTCTGGCAATTTTCAAAAACCAACGGCCTGGTTGCAGGTTGCAAGAAGGCTTTTTAGAAAAGCAATGCCAGGTGATAGAAGTTATGAGACAGAAGTACGAGTTCCGCTGGCCTTAGGCGGTTTGAATGGCGAAGTTTGAATGAGGTGTTTGTGGAAAAAAAGGCGGTCCAAAAGAATACGGAGGCGTGGGCCCATTTCAAAACGCTGTTCGGCCAAGGCTTTCTGGTGAACTCGGCGTTGAAGCGCCTGTTCCATTTGTTGCTGCGCCTGGGGTCTCCTAAATTTGAGCAGGAAGGTTTCATATGGTTGGAGGACTTGGCACATTGGATGTGGCAGCCCGGGCGCGTCCCCAAATCCGTCCCGACAGACAACCGCTCCTTGGCACGCGCACGCTTGCTGCATGCGGTGTTAAAAGCCGAGCCTGCGCTGCACGAAAAACTTCAGCGCTTTATGGCTTCCGTCGTCAAAAGCATGGATGTGGCGCATATGCTGACAGACACGGGCCTTCCTGGACAGCAGGCTTTTGGCAGCGAAATTCTCAACAGATTCATGCTGAATGTATTGCCGGCACCTCCTGTGGACCAGGAGTTTTCTTCTTTGTTGATGCGGCTTTTTCCCTCGGAGCGCGCGGTTGGGCGCTTTGAGCGTTTGGGAGCTGAAGGGCAAACTCTGTTGATGCATGTATTTTTTGGCGAAGAAAAAGCCCTGGCGCAACATTGGAAGGACCAAATGCGAAGGGCTTGCCGTGTGCTTGCCATGCGTATTTCCTCCAATGGCCTGGCCAACGACTTTGACGAGCGCGTGGACAAAACACGCTCTGGTGACAAATCTCCTTTTTTGAAGCTGCCCAGTTGCATTTTTGCCTATGTAGAAGAGCAAACAGAGTCCAACGAAAAAATGGAGCCTACCAAAAGTGGCAAGCACCCAAAAATGGAGGACAAAGAAGCTCAAAAAACCGCTTGCCGAGAAATGATTGCCTCGTGTCGCCGTGTTGTACGAGAAGTTATGGACTCTCTCAACCACACCGGCATTAGCGTGGACCTTGTTTACCGCTTGGACTTATTGGGCCGCCGCTTGGACCGCCTCTATGCCCTGGTTTCCCTGTGTGCCCCCTCCTCCCCCGAGGGGATGGGGTTGAAGTTGGTGGGTACTCTGGTGAGGGGGTGCGAGAAAGACCGGAGTTTGGGTGAGTTGGTCCGTCGCAACGGCCGCTTGTTGGCGCGCCGAGTTATTGAGAGCGCCGGCCATAGCGGCGAGCACTATATTACGCAAACGCGCAAGGAACAGTTTCAAATGCTGGCTTCAGCCGCTGGAGGTGGCGTGCTGACAGCCATTGCTGTTGCCATTAAGGCAAGTTTGCACCTCCTCCAGGTGCTGGCCCAGACACCTCTGTTTAAGGGGCTTGCTGCGGGGATGAACTATGCTGGCGTCTTCGTGACGATGCAGCTTTTGGGTTTCACACTCGCCACCAAGCAACCCTCCATGACGGCGGCCACCTTGGCAGGCGCCCTCAAGGAATATACCAGCTCCAGCGAGGCAGAAAAACGCTCCCTGGCCTCTTTGGCAGAGTTGGTGGTGCGCACCATTCGCACGCAGTTGTTTGCGCTTTTGGGCAATGTGGGCCTCGTTATTCCTGCAGCATTGTTGATAAACATGGGCCTGAAAGCCTGGGTGGGTTACCCGTTGATGACCATGGAGGAGGCCGAAAAAAGCCTCCACTCCTTCCACCTCTATGAAAGCCGAAGTTTGGCTTTTGCTGCACTGACAGGCGGCTACCTCTGGCTGTCGAGCATTTTGGCCGGTACTGTGGAAAACTGGGTGGTGTTTCGCAAGCTGCCTGAAGCCATTGCGAGCAACCGCAGGTTTAAGAAGCTGCTGGGGCAGAAGCGTACACACTACCTCGGACAATTTGTCCTCAAGAATGCCTCGGGTTTGGCGGGAAATATTTCACTGGGGTTTATGCTGGGGTTGACGCCGGCCATAGGCTTGTTTTTTGGCATGGACTTGGACATACGCCACATTACTTTTGCGGCGGGGCAGCTGATGTTTGCGGTGACGAGTATGGGCCCTGACGTCATGAGGACGCCAGAATTCCTCTGGGCCTTGGGCGGGCTTGCGGGCATTGCAGTGCTGAATTTCGGTGTTTCCTTCTCGCTGGCTTTGGTGGTGGCCCTGCGCGCCAGAGACGTGGACTTTTCAGGAGACAGACGCCTCATAAAACAGGTATTCCAACACTTCTTCCAGCGGCCTTTGGACTTTGTCTTTGCCCCGAGAATGGAGCTTGCCACGGTGCCTGTTGCCCCCGGGTTGAGCGACACTTTGAAGGAGGTACCCGCCAACACTCCCCCCACGGAGCAAACACAGGCCAAACCACCCGACAATATAGAGGGGACTTAGGCCGGGTTTGCCTCAAAGCAAGCCTATAAACCGGTTTTGCCAGGAGCACTCCATGCCCCCCCCTCCCGCTTTCATGCTTTCTCCTATTTCCAAATCAGAAACCGGGAGAAAAAATAGTTGATGAAAGCCCCCATGGCAATGCCAACACCGGCCGCTAACCACCAAAAAACACCGTGACTTTGCAAAAATTCCGCGCTGGCAACGTTGGCAAAAGCACCCACCACGCAGGCGGCCACAAATTTGCCATAGCCTATCAAAAGCGCTTTGAGGCCTCGCAAACGCTGCCGCCCAAAAGTGAGCCAGTTGTTTAAAAAATAGTTGGAAGTCATGGCGCATAATGTCGCAAAACTTTGCCCCAGCAGAAAAGACAGCCCCAGCCGCCGGTGCAAAAAAAACAGAATGGCCATGTGTACGCCCACGCCCAATAGGCCGACAAGGCAAAACATGGCAAACTGCGCATAGGCAAACCCGGAGAGCGTGCGGCTGAGCAAAAGCCACGCAAAATCCATTATTACGGGGTAGGAAAGTTTGGTGCTCCCAACAGCCCGCTCCCGGAATATATAGGGGAACTCCTTTATGGAAAGGCGCAGCGTCGGCTGGGTGAGAATGTCAAAGAGAATTTTGAAGCCTCGCGACTGCACCTTTTCTGCTACCGCGTCGATGAGGCCCCTGTTGAGGGCAAAAAAGCCGCTCATCGGATCGCTACAGGCCACCTTCATGCTTTTGCTGGCAAGCCAGGTGGCAAATTTGCTCAGGCCCACCCGGTTTTTGTCCCAACTCCCCGTCCCGCCTTCTTCCAAATAGCGGCTCGCCACCACCAGGTTGGCCTCACCCGAGGCCAAAGCCCCAAACATGGCAGGCAATAGGCACTCATCATGCTGCAAATCAGCATCCATCACCGCAAGACAGTCCGCCACCGTGGACATCATCCCCTCTACACAGGCCGAAGCCAACCCCCGACGCCCCACACGCCGCAAAAAACGAACCCTGGGGTTATGCAAAGCCAGAGAGCGCAACTCCTCCACCGTGCCATCCGTGGAGCCATCATCCACAAAAACAACTTCCCAATCCAAATGCGCCAACACCTTCTCAAGACGCCTTGTCAAAGTGGTGACGTTGCGTGCCTCGTTCAACGTGGGAACAATCACCGCATAGGCGGGCATGCCTCAAGTCCTCCGCCCTCTCAGGTTGCCGTCACCGGCCAGGGGCCTTTCAAAAAAAGCTCCACTCCCCAAAAGAAAGCAAAGCCAGAAAAACGTGCTCAAACACACCTTCGCCAAGCCTCCGGCCCCATAGCTTGGGCGTGCGAAAAACACAAGGGCGAAGCCGCTCCCTCCCATGCCCCTGCCTATTTTGCCGTCGGCTCATTCAACAAATCCACGCTGGTGAAAACCAACAACTCCGGCGATTGCTTGCTCAACTTCAAACTTGGGTTGGAGCTCAACAAGTCCAAAATTTCACTTTTTTGGTTTTGATAGGGATACATGTCATGCATGGGAGCGACAAACACCATGCTGGAGTCAAAATGCTGGCCTGCCATTGCAGGCGTCAAATAATATCTGTATTTGTGCAAAGAAAGCCGGGGGCCTATGCCGGTGGAGGCATAGATTTTCACTTCAGGAGGCAGAGGGAAGTGGGAGGAGAGCGCCTCATTGAGGCGGGGGATTTCAGACTCCAAGGGCCAACATGTCCGCAGGAAACGCAAAGGCATACGGCGGGAGCTGACAGTATAGGAGTCGACGAAGGAGACGAGGAGGCAGAGGCAGGCCAAGGAGACGACAGTACGGCGCGAAAACCGCGCAAACCACGTTGTTTGCAGGAGGTGCAGCAAACCGAATGTGGAGGCGGCCAGAAAGAAAACTGTCGGCAAGTCCTGGTATTGGTGCGCGAAGCCATACATGGCCTGCCTCTCCGAAACCAAACCCAAACCCAAAAGGGGCAAAGCAGAGCACCCTGCCCAAAATGCGCGGCGACCCACCCAGGGCAGAAAAAACCAGAAGGCGACAAAGGCAAACAAAAAAAGTGCCTTTGCGTGCAACTCATAGAAAGGGCGAATGGAGCCGCTATAAATATAGTCCCCGCCCCCTGCAAAAAAGGGGATGATGTATTTGACGGCGGCGAAGAAATAGGCTGCTGACAGCAAGCATAGCACAAACCCCAGCCGGCGGTTTTGAGTAACCAACCAAGCATACATTCCGACGCCAAAAACGGCGACGGCCGCCCTCTCCTGCGCCAGGGCGACAACAAAGCAAAAAAGGACAGCCCATATGAAGGCCCTGCGGTGCAGCGCAACCAGCGCGGCCAGCAAAAAAGGCATGACGAGCGTCGTCATATGGCTTTGAAAAGCCCATGCGCCGCAAAAACCCCGGAAGAGGGCCAGCGTCAGCAACAAAAACAAGGCAGGTGGAAGGTAGTCGTCCCGGCCATTTTGTTTCCAAACTTCCCTGACAAAAACGGGGGTGAGGAAGAAGGTGGCGGCGAAGGCCAAACTGTGGAGGACAGAGAGCGTATAGTGGCTTGGGAAGAGGAGGAAAACCGGGGAGAGGGGGGCGGCAATCCAGGCGAGGTGGTCCGCCAGGAAGAGTACGCGGGGCTCCCCCTCATAGAGGGACATGCGCCAACCGTTGCCGTTTGCGAAATTCCAAAGCAGGTTTGAAAAAATGCCATAGTCCCCGTCGTTGACTTGAAAGACATAGACTCGAAGCAAAGCCCCCACCAACCCTATCAGCGACAGCAGCAGCGGCGCCCCAACATGCACACTCAGCGGGTGCACAACAAACCGAAGTTTCCGCATATTACCCCCCTCTTTGCCATGTGGCCCTGGAAATGACATGTCCGTTGTTTTTCCTCTCTTGTTTGGGGCCCCCTCTTATTCCCTTGGAAAGCCCCCGTACAAGCAGAAAAACCACCTAGCCCCCCTTCTTCAAAAGTGCTTTCAACTCCCTATAGTTTGTTTTGCCGCTACCCAGGAGGGGGATGGTTTCCAGGAAAACAATGCGGCGTATGGAATAGAGGGCGGAGAGGCCGGCAGCACGCAAGGCGGCATTCACCTCTTTCACGGAGAGTTTCATAGGGGAGAAGACGACAATTTCAGGGCTGGTCTCTTCAGGGCTGGCTTCCACGGCAAGGGGGGGCTCCTCGGTGGGGGTGTCCTCGCGGTTTGCGAAGGCGGCAAGCAACGCCTCCTCTATTTGCGGCAACGAAATCATCTCCCCTCCTATTTTGATGAAGCGCTTGAGGCGGCCCTGGAAGAAGAGGCGCCCCGTGCTGTCCTGACTCAGCAAGTCTCCCGTGCGGTACCACATTTTGTTTTCAAACGTCACGAAGGGGGAGGGCACGTCCCCGAGGTAGCCGCCAAAAATGCTGGGCCCGCGCACCAGCAGCATGCCGGTTTCACCCATAGGGGTGCGGCCGAGAATATGCCCGTCCTCTTCGCGAACAATGGCGGTTTCCACAGAGGCCATGGGGTGGCCGATGCTGCCAGGGAGGGTATTCCACGGGCGGTTAACAGAAATAACGGGGGAGCATTCCGTAATACCATAAGCCTCGCAGAGGGCGGCCTGGGGGCATTGGCGGGCGAAAGCCTCATAGACATACTCCGGGCATTTTTCTGCGCCGACGAAGACGAAGCGCAAGGAGGAGAGCGCCTTTGTGCCGTGCGCACGCTCCAAGAGGGCGGCGAGGAAAGTAGGCGGGTTGGCGAGGAGGGAGAGTTTGAAGTCCCTCACCATAGCGATGAGGGGGCCCGGCTCCGTCGGGTTGGGATAATAAGCTGCGCGCAAGCCGAGGCCGAGGGGGATGACAATATTAACAATGAGGCCGAGGGAGTGGAAGGTAGGGGCCATAGCGAGGAGGGTGTCACTCCTGTTGACGCGCAGGGCTTCCATAGCGTCCTTCGCGTTGGTCATAAGGTTGTGGTGGGAGAGGGGGACAGCCTTAGGGAGGGCCTCCGAGCCGGAAGTAAAAAGCACCGCAGCCACCTCCGGGATGGCATAACCCTCCAGGGAGCGCATGAAGCGGGCCTTGAGTGCGCTGCTGATTTTTTGCACCCAGCCAATGGACTTGGCCATTTTCTCAAGGGGAAGCCACTGGACGGGAATGTTTTGAGGGACAAAGCCCTGGCGTTTCAGTTTGTCCAGCAATGCGGAGGCGGTGAGGACATGGCTGACTTCTCCCAAGGCCACGCAGTGGCGCAAGTTGGTTTCTCCCACAGTCCAATTGAGGAAGACGGGCACTTTTCCGGCCAGCATGGAGGCCAGCCAGGCGATGACGCTGGCGGAGCTCGCCGGAAGCATAATGCCCAGGTGTTTGCCTGGGAGGGAGCGCAGGCAATGGGAGAAGGCGAGGGCCGCGGTGAGGACGTCCCTGCGGCTGCGCAGGGAGGAATACTCTGCGCACAGAGGCTCCTTTGGGGCTTTGCATACGAGGGAGAAGAAGGCTTCTGGAATGGAGGACACCGCTTCCTCCGCGAAGAGGATGGTTTCCTTGGAGGCGGGGGCGAACCAACCTGCGGGCACAACGCCTTTGGGTTTTTCCTCGCCGAGTTTGCCGGAGGCGGCTGCGAGACAGTCTCCAACGGTTGCCAACAACTCAAGGCTGGGGATAGAAAAGCCCTGAACGGCCTCCAGCCGAGGGCCCAACTCCATGAGAGTGAGGCTGTCCAAGCCAATGTCCGCCGAAAGTTTTGTGGCTTCCTCCAAAGGGTGCTCCGCTGGGAGTTGGGCGGCTTCGCGAATGGCGGCATAGACGGCTTCTCTCAGAGCGGGGGAGACAGAAATTTCGCCTTGTGTTGCGCCGCGCTCTGCAAACTCGGCAATGGCATAGGGGGTTTTTCCTCGCCAGAAGAAGCGCGGCACAGCCATGGCTGGGCGCTCCGCTTTGGCATAAAATTTTTCCAGCCACGGGTTAAGCACGAGTTTGTCTCCGCAGCGTGGGAGGTTTTGTGGCTCCTCGAATTCCACGCTAACCTCACGGCGTGGGGTGAAGAAGAGGAAGTTGGCAAGCAAGGTGAGGGTGCCGCGCAAGAGTTGTTTGGCCAGGGAGGGAGGTTTCCCCTCTCCTGCATAGCTGAAGCTGCTTCCCCACAACCCGGTGGTACGCACCAGCACCACGCGCAGGCCCGGGAAGTTGCGCAAAATGTCCGCAGTGCCAAAGCTGCCGCCGATGGTTTCTCTTTTGGAGCGATAGAGGTGCCCGGAGGGATAGAGGAGCACCGAGTCTCCATTATGCAGCGCATTGGAGATGGCTTTCATTCCGGCTTCCAGAGCGCTTTTGGCCTCAAGGCCCTTTTTGCGTATGTCCGGAATACGCACAGCGCCGGCGAATTTGGAAGCGAACTTGCCCAAAATGCCGCGCGTACGGTTTTCGTCGGCCAAGGGGCGTGGAGAAACGCCGGCGAGCAGGGAATAGACAGTGATAGGGTCCACAAGGGCAGGGTGGTTGGGGAGGAAGAGAATAGGAGCCCCGGGAGAAGGGGCGGCAATGGCCTCAAGGCCGCTGATAGAAATTTTATAGCGCAGCCAGAGGCCCGCCCGCAGAAACACTCCGACGAAGTTGCCGCGGGTGTCCGCGAGTGTTTTTTCAGGCAAAGTGTGCAGCTTTGTTTTGGCCCAGGCCAGGAATGCAAAAATAACAAAGCTTGCAAAAGCCAGCAGGAAGGCAGGGGGGAAGAAGCTAAGGAAGGAGAAGGCGAGGCCGGAGAGGAGGATGCCTGAGAAGGAGGCGAAGTTGGAGATGCCGAGGGTTTTGCCTTTCTCGTTGGCGGCGGGCCTTATTTGAATGAAGCTGACGAGGGGGATGAGATAGAGGCCGCCGCACATGCCGGTGAGGGTGAAGGAGGCGAAGAGCCAAGGCAGTTGCAGTGGGTTGGGCAGGTGAGGGGCGAAGGCGGCGGCGATGACGCCAAGAGCCATGCCCATGCCGGAAGGAAGCATAAAGCGTCGCCAGACGCTGGCCTCATAGCGTCCGGCGAGGGCGGAGCCGATGCAAATGCCGACGGCGAGGGCGGCAGAAAGCAGGCTGCTGATGGTGAGGGAATAGCCGAGTTTGACGCCGAGGTTGGGGATGCACAGGAGGATGAAGGCAGAGATGCAATAGAAGAAGGCTTCTCCGGCGAGGGCGAGGAAGAGGGGAGCGTCCTTGTTTTTGCATTGGATGGCGTGGTGCAGGGAGTTTTTGGGGCCACCCCAAGGGAAGGGGGGTGGGGTGGCAGACATTTTTTGGGGGCTTGAGCGGATGCCATAGGCTGCGGCAATGCCGATGACAGAAACCAGCACGGAGAAAGCGCCAATAGCGACGCGGCCGAAGGGCAAAGGCCCTTGGGGCAGGAAAGGGAGCATGAAGGTGGGTGGAGGAAGCTCCAAGACGAGGCCGGCCAGGGCAACACCCAGCAGAATGGTAGCGGTGGTTGCCAGTTTTAGCCAGGCGTTGACTTTGGGCACCTCGCCAGCGGGGAAGTTTTCAGGGATGGCGCCGTTGAGGGCGGGGCTGAAGAAGGTGGACTGCAAGCCCATGAGGAAAACCACAGCCACCATGCCCCACCAATGCGAGACGAAGCCGGTGGCGCAGAGGACGAAGACACCCAGCAGCATGGCGGCAAGCTCCATATATTTGGAGCGGACAATGACGCGCTTTTTGGAGAAGGCGTCGGCAAGCCACCCGCCCCAAGCGGAGAAGAGGACAAAGGGCAGCGCGAAAAAGGCCGTGGCGACGCCCTGAATCCACTCGAGGCTGGAGATGGCGGCCAGGCAGAGTGCGGCTTGTTTGAAGAAGTTGTCATTGAAGGTGCCCATGGCATAGGCGATGCCCATGCTGGCGAGGCGTTTTTGACGTACGGAATGGCTTTCAGAGGGAGAGGCTTCTTCGTTGGGACGCATGGGAAGCTTCTCCTATAGGTATCTTCGGTATACAATAAAAACGAGCATGAGGACCTACACCGAGGCCAAAGCCCACCCCCTTTCCCGCAATACCCATGCTCGTCCCCAACGCCCTGCCGCACCAGGGGCAACCGCGCCACCCCCTGCGGGTAGTCCAGTTGCGCCTCCTACGGAGTGAGGGGGAGGCCCTCATTGTTCGCAGGGCCAAAATATATTTGGCTCGCCTTCTATGTTTCCCAACACCATTGGGCGGCTCGCGGCAGCAAGAATTTGCTGCGGGCCAACAAGAGTTGTGGGGTTTCTCATCCGCGAGGGAAGGGAGGTTCTCCCCGCCATAGCCTTCAACTATTGCGCGGAGGATGGGTTTTTTGCGCCAGAAAGAATTGTTGTCAGCCCAAGGTGGGTCTCCAAACACTTTTCCAGCTTTTCACGTTCCCTGCTTCCATCTGTACGGAAGCGCATGAGCGGTATTCCGAGGGTTTCAAAAATGGCGTCTTTCAAGCTGTCCCTCTCTTTCTGTCTGCTGCCTTTTTTATGAAAGACGACGCCATCCACCTCCACACCGAGAACGGGAACATTCCCCAACTGATTGCAGATTAACAGGTCCACATGCGTTTTCTCATGTTCAGCATATTTTCTTTGCTCATCGCTAAGCTGGTCGCCGGTCCTGAGCAATTTTTTCAATGGATAATGCATAGTTACGGTGTACTTTTCATATTTTTCTTGCTGCAAAATTTCGCAGACAAGGTGATACATCAGGTTTTCGCTATCATATTTTGACGGGCGTCTTCTGTTTTTGAAAAATTCCTGGCGTTCCTCGGTGTAGCATTTGTATAAATAGTCAAAAACTGAGCGTATTTCGCTGTGTACAACACCCATTTTGTTGTATTCGATGTATTGGATGAGATCATTCATATTGGAATCGCTGGTGTCCTCATTGCCGTGCATGAGCAACACCATGTGGCGCTCGGCCCTGGAGACGGCCACATTAATTCGGTTGGCATTGTCGACAAATTCATTGTAGTTGTTAGAAACTGTAGAAAAAATAATGGTTTTGTGCTCCCGGCCCTGGAACTTATCCACAGTATCCGCTTTGATTTTTGTGCCGTCAAACTCTCGTTTGAGCACATCCGCCTGGTTCACAAAGGGTGCTGTAATACCAATAGAGTCCTTGTCCGGATCCAAATTGAGGTCGCGAAAAATTTCGTTTTCAATGACATCAACCTGCCGCTGATTCATATTTCCTTGTGCATGATTGCCTTTCACTGTCCGATATAGCCAGAGGGGTTTTCTGTCGTCTTTTGGGTCGGGCTCGGTTAAAACAATCAATTGGTTTTTATAAAATTTTTTATTGCAGAATTCGATGATTTTTGGGTGGCAGCGGTAGTGTTCTCGCAGTTGTGTTTTGGGGATGTCCGGGAACAATTTGGACAAGGAGCTCAGGAGGTTATGGGTGGCATAATGGTAGGCCTCCGGCAAGGAGAACTCCTGAAATATGCGATTTGATAGGGCGATGTGTTCGTTTTTGACGATGTTGGGGAGCTGTTTCAAATCGCCAACGATGACAGCTTTTTTGGCGCAGGCGAGAGCCAGAGCGCCTGCGGTTAGGTTTATCTGAGACGCTTCGTCCATGATGAGCGTATCATACATGACATTTTCGGAGAGGCTGCTCCTGATGGAGAATGTGGTGCTCAGGATGACTGGGTAGTTTTGGGCAAAGGCATCGGAATTTTTCCAGAGGTCGTCGAGTGTATATGTCTTTCGTTGGAGAGCCTTATATTTTTTGTGGAGAAAGGCTTTGAAGAGTTTCATGGACCCTTCGGTGTACTCCTTCATTTTTTTATCGAAGGAAAAGTCGGAAAGGTCAGTGGATAATTGTGCTATGCGCTCTCGAAGTTCAGCGCATTTTTTTTCGTAAAAGTGTTTTTGACAGACCAGAGACATGCCTTCGAAGGAAAGGCTATAAAAGCCAGCATCAGCAAGGCCGAAGCGGAATAGATTTTTGATACGTTTCCAAAAGCCAAATTGCTTGTTGCGCTCGGCGGTGTCCTCACAGGTTAGCCAGAGCCAGAGGGCTTTCCTGGCATCTATTTTTCGAAAAGTTTTCAAAGGAGGAGCGGCGGCATAAGCATCGCCATAATATTGGGTATAGTGAAAAATTTCGACTTCAAGGGCTTCCAGTTCCCGTTTTAGCAGGGACATGTTGTTTTTCTTTGCCAGTTTCTCTTCCAGGTTAACAAAACTCTTATGGAGCTCGCCTCGAAGCGCTTCTTCTTGCTCTGGACTCATATTCCAGTCCGACATGTCCGGCAGTTTTGGTTGGTTGGCGATAAAGGCGCTTTTGTTGTCTTTTTTTCCGAGAGGGGCTGCGATAAACCCCAACCCATACTTTTCAAGTTTCTCCAGCACATTTGCGGTGGCAGCATTGTTGTTAGAGACCACGGCAACGAGCTCGTTATTCATGACGGCGTTGGCCACGAGGTTTAGGATGGTTTGGGTTTTACCCGTACCGGGTGGCCCCTCAATAAGTACCAAAGGATGGCGCATGGACTGCTCTACGGCGGCTTTCTGGCTGAGATTGAAGCTGAAAGGATAGATGGGTGTTGGTGGCTCGTTTGGCAGTTGCGAAGGCTGCTTCCCGTGCAAATAGGTTGCCAGCACGCTGTCCTCTCGGACAAAAGAAAGACGGTCATATTGCTTTTTCAGAAAGCTTTCGCTCTCATCGTCCGGGTCTTTTTTATCAACGCATTCTGTGGCAACTCGTTTTAAGTATTCCAGGCAATCGTTCGAACGTTGAGCCGTCAGGCAGCTTCGCACAAATTGCACCTCGCCTTTTCCAAAAACCTTGGGAGGTTTTGACGCTTCTTTGTATACAATACGAACATGCCGGTCAAAAACCAGGGCATATTGCATGTCAAAAAGGTATTTGCCGTCCTTGAAAACCTTGACTTGTTCCGGCAAAAGTTTTTCTGGGTTTTGGTATACTTCGACATTATTTTTATTGAATGGATAGGGTTTTGTAAAATCGCGCACAAAGACGATGATAACCCTGTCGCCGAAGGTGTTGCAGGAATGTATGTCCTGAGTTCTGTCCTCACCCCTGACAAAAATGAGATGTTTTTCTTGGTCCATAGCGCTCTGCAAAGCCCCTTTAAGTTGGACAATAGGTTTTTCTTGGCCTTCCGTCCACTGCGCCTGTTTCCGAAATGGTTTTTGCTTTTCCGGCCCCGCAGAGCGCGCACAGTTTCTGAAAAAACTGGGAAGTGTGCACGCATAGCAGTTGCTATGTCGCTATTGCTTTCAATAATTTTTGGGGGGTGAGGGGCAGAATGCACCCCTCAGCCGAGAAGAGAGCAACGCTTCAGCGTGTGCCTACAGGCAAAACCGCTGTTTTTGAAAATGGGGCGCACACGGCCAATTGCACTATTTGGGTTTTGCGTTCCCCACAATACATACACCTATTAGCAGCTTTCGCCCACGGGTGGCTATAATAGGACATTAGGAGCAAGGGCAGTCGGAAAACGGATAAAGTGTGTTTTTGGAGGTAGGATATGCACACCGTGGAGGGGGTCAGCTGACAATGTTTTTTTTGGGCCTGCGGCCCGGGCTTTTTTTGAAAACATTTCTTTTCGCCCTTCGGGCGTTGTTCTTTCCTGGGCCATGCGGCCCGCGCTTTTTCGCCCTCCGGGCATTTTGCCTCCGGCGGGGAACTTTTTGCTCGCCCAAAAAGTTCCTCAAAAACGGCTCCCTCCGG